>NZ_JACYGY010000001.1:4982500-5345032 GCF_015221875.1 Dyadobacter subterraneus | reverse complement strand
TCCGTTTTCCTTACCTGGTGTATTAACACCCGGCGTATTCTTACTATATTTTTGAAGAATTGTTTCAATACGTGCGGGTGCATCAGTTTGTATTGTTTGTGCTGCTTCCGGATAAATATAGTTGATTACATCCAGCATAATATTCTTGTGTTCTTCATAACCATGCATATAGTATAACCTGCCAATATTGACCGGCATTAAAACGGCTTTACTTTTCGAATGATTTTTTATACCCAAAGCAAAAGAACCGATAGGGTCATGTCCGCCAATAATTTCCGGAGGACCGGGTCTTCCTTTTGCCAGAACAGGAAGTAAAGTCTGATCTGCATTTTTGAAATCATACAATCCCAGATTAAATTTCCAGAACACCATTTTCTGTTTTGTGAAATGTTTGAAAATGGATTTGTTTTCAGGATTGAGATAATTTCCCGCACCATCATTATCAAGCGTCACAATTTTTGCGCCGAATAAATCTATTAATATTTCCGGTGTGTCAAAAAACGCTTTGTTGGTAGCGATCAGGTTTGTTCCGTTGGCTGATGCTTCTTTGATTATGTCTAGCGATTTCTTGCTCAAATATGTGATTTCAGGCAAAATGATCAGTTTGTACTTTTTTACTTTCGCTTCCAGATTTTCAATTTGTGCGTCTTCAATGATATCAAAAGGAATGTGTGCCTCTTTCAGCATCAAAACGATTCCGCGATATTCCTGCATGGTTGGTCCGCTAGGCCAGGAACCCGGAGCAATCACAGCGATTTTGGCAACTGACTTATACTTTCCAAAGTACTGTTCATGTTTTTTATGATGTGCATAAACGGTTTTGATCACATCATAATTTCGCTCATCTTCATACCCACGCATATCTCCCATCATGCTGATATCCAGACCTGAACCGTTCGCAATATTTTCATAAAGACGAATTCTCACTTCTTCGGGCTCAACGGCATTGTATCGTGATTGAAATGAAATCTGCTGAATACTTGCGTTGCTGATAATATGATCCGGATAAGAATTTACAGCATTACCAACGTTATCAGAAGCCGTGTAAGGCCAGTAAGGTAAAACGGTACTGCTCTGGGATTCATGCCGGATGATATCAACATATTTGTCAAAATATGTACAAACAGCAATGTTGGTATTTTTAGATTTTACTAAGGTATTAAGTCGGTGCGACCAATCTTCAACCGTAAATTTTTTAAATTCCAGATATTTTTGAAATAACGGATCCGCCTTGTTTTCCTCAGTTGGTAATGCCTGTCCATTTGTATATTCAGCAAAACGTTTTTGGTCATATTCGTTCTGGTCAATTCCATGATATTTTCCTTCGTACGGATTGTTGACCTGATAACCCGGCATATTCAGAAAAATGCCGTCAACCGGGAATTTGTCAATAACTTCTTCAATAATTTTGAAAGCTTTTTCCTGGACATAAGGCGCATTAATGGAAACGACGTACATATCCGTATTGATAATTCTTTCACCTTTTGGAGAAATATAACACCAGTCGGGATGTGTCTTGAAAATACTTTCATGTATCCTGCTGAAATCGAAACGGACGATAACTTTGATGCCATTCTCATGACATTTTCTGACTATGTCAGCCAGCATATTGTTATTTTTCAGAAATGGATTTCGGTAATGAAAATCGAGTTCGGTAGGGTAGAAGGCCATAATGCCTCCTGCGTTGATCAGGAGCGTATTGGCAGAAAAATTTTCAAGATCTTGTAGTAATGAATCAGGATTTAGCGTTGCTGCTTCGTAGGCTGGCAAATTAGTCTGGATGACACGCAGATTATTCTTTTTCCACCAGAAAGTTGTATCTGTCTTTTGTGCAAAAACATGTGTATTGAAAAGAAGAAAACAGATCAGAAAACTTAACGGCTTACTTTTCATTTGGCGCTTTATTATTTCTAAGGAATAAATGTATTAAAGACGCTTATTCTGGAATATACTTGCTGGCCTTTTATTTAACCGCAATAGACGCGATCGGTTTTCGCAATGGGCACAATGGATTTTGATCAGGATGTGGTTTTCTTTTTTAGGAAAGTGATGCCAATTCCTGCGAGAATGATGATTCCGCCGATGATCATTTGGAAGGAAACTTTTTCATTGATGAATAGCCAGGCCATTAATCCTGTTACAACGGATTGGCTTAATAAACTTAACGAAACGCGTTGCGCATCCAGTTTTTGTACTGCATAACTAATAGTGAGCCAGCCAAGTAATTGGCAGATTAATCCCTGAACACTCAAAACTGCCCAGATTGTTGGTGTGAAACTCCATAATTGCTGGCCAGTTGCCAGACAAATAATAAGTAAATAAATACTGGAAACCGACATACTGTAAACCATAAAACTGACGATTTTCATCCGGTTCAAAACCCGTTTGCTCGTAATCATGTAACTGGCATACAAAAGTCCGGAAGTTAGCGCCATCAGGAATCCCTTATCAAATCGCATTTGGGTGAACGTGTCGAAACCCATCAGAATTACCATGCCTGAAAGCGCCATAATGGTTCCGATCCAGAAATGTTTTCCCGGTTTGTCATTCAAAAAAAGTGCAGAAGCAATGCCAACCCAAACCGGTGACAAATTTGAAAGTAATGTTGCTTGCGTCGCGTTGGAATAATGGATTGATAAATTCCAGATTGCGATATCACTTCCAAATAAAATCCCGCAGATGAAGATTGGAAGCCATAAAGATCTGTCAGGTCTTTGGAGCTGATTTTTAATTAAAACATATGGCAATAAAACGATTACCGCAATCGACATTCTGTAAAATGCAGAAGTTAACCCCGAAACCGGCGCCCATTTCACCAGAACCGGAAAAATACTGATGGAAATAACACCGATAATAAGACAGATCCGGGGATTGAGCATGCTGTAATTTTGAAACTATCCGATAATTTTTACGCGTCCAACTTCACCTGTCGCCAGTCTTACTTTTATACCATGCGTATGTTTTGGCGCGCTTGTTAAAATGTCTTTTACAATTCCCTTGGTTAATTTTCCGGTGCGCTGATCCTGTTTCAAAACAATAGATACTGCAAGTCCCGGTGTTATATTGCTCCGCTCGGTACCTGATAATGCATTCATAAATACTGATTTCGGTTATTGATAAAACTTATTTTTTTTCCAAAAGTAAAATAAATTGACTCTGGAACATCATCTCACGTTATAATCATTGCTTTAAAGTTATATAATTATATTTTTCCAAGTTGTTGTGGTGTTGTCATAAATTATGTAACTCAGAATAACTTTTCAGTTTCCGCTTGATGAAACAAATGAGATGTGATTAGTCTTAAAAATTCTTTGAAAGATTTAATAAAATTTTATTGCAAATAAGGCTCTTGAATTCGTCTTGAACACATTTTGAAATATAGGCGTTACCTTTCCTGTATAAAAGAAGATTTTTGGCTTGTTTAAAATACTCGCCTGAAATTATGAAATATTGATTCTCTGTTTTGTGATAGAAATTTAACAAAACAAAGAAATGTCGATCTGAAATGTTTGCTGTAAAATATTAAATATGAAAAAGAGCGTATTAACCCTTACCCTCGGTGGTTTTGGAATTGGCATGACAGAATTCGTAATCATGGGAATTTTGCCGGATATCGCGAAATCACTTGAAATAACAATTCCCGAAGCAGGTCATTTGGTATCGGCTTATGCCCTTGGTGTTGTTGTTGGGGCTCCGTTATTGATTGGTTTTACAGGTAGCAAACCGCCGAAAACAATTTTGTTATTGTTGATTATCCTTTTTACTGTCTTCAATACAATTTCTGCTTTTGCCCCAAGTTATTATATGCTTTTGCTTTCCCGTTTCTTTTCCGGAATGCCACACGGAGCATTTTTTGGTGTTGGTGCAGTGGTAGCCGGCCGACTGGCAGAACAGGGAAAAGAAGCCAGATCAGTTTCCCTAATGTTTGCAGGATTAACAATTGCAAATCTGATCGGCGTGCCGCTGGGAACATTTATCGGTCATCATATCAGCTGGCGGATTACGTTTATGATTGTGGGTGTAATCGGTTTGCTGACAACCACAAGTATCAAAATCTGGATGCCTTCGCTTGCGGTTACAAATACAAAAGGGTTGTTAAGTGAGCTGAAATTTTTCACGCGTCTGGACGCGTGGCTGATTGTCGCGGTTATCGCAGTGGGTACAGGAGGATTCTTTTGCTGGTACAGTTACATCGCTCCGTTGTTAACGGAAGTGGCAGGTTTCAGTGACGATTCCATCATGTATATTCTCGTTTTAGCCGGATTGGGTATGGTCGTTGGTAACTTTATTGGTGGCCGGCTTGCGGATCGGTATTCTCCTTTGTATACTTCTGCCGGCTTGTTACTCGCTATGGCGATATCTTTGACGATATTATATTTTGTTTCTCACAACCAGATATTGACTCTTGTTTCAACATTTATCACTGGCGCAATTGCATTCGCCATGCTTTCGCCTTTGCAAATGCTGATGATTAATACCGCGAAAGGAGCGGAAATGCTTGCGGCCTCTGTCAGTCAGGCGAGTTTTAATATTGGAAATGCCCTAGGAGCATATCTTGGTGGTTTGCCAATTGCGGCCGGTTTAGGTTTTAATTCACCGGAATGGGTAGGCGCAAGTCTGGCCATTGGCGGAGTGCTGGTTTCTTTTGTGCTGATGTTTCATTTGAAACAAAATAAAGAAGTTCGTTTGCAAGCTGTTGAAGTCTGATCAGACTTCAACAGAAATCTTGTTCAGGATTTTAATTTCGTCAATGGTAATCGTACTGATCAACTCAAATAGTCCATTGATGGTTTTTAAATCAGATAGCGCTTTTCTGGCTGGCGACTGAGCAGATTTTTCAATTCCCATTTCCTTAATTTCTTTTTTCCGGATTGTTAAAAGCTCGATTAATTTCTGGTTTTGAGGAAGCGATTCTTTAATAACTTCCGTTCCTATATTTTGTTCTCCTTCAATAACTTTAATTGCCGTTTCGAACTGGCGGTCAATCTGCCGGATCATCGGTTTAAATTCTTCAGATAAATAACTTTGTCCAACCGTTTGTGCATAAGTTGATAGGGAAGCAATGTAAGAAGTTAGCATATGGCTTGTAGCAACAAACTGGTGATGCTCTTCCATTTTTACCTGTTGTTTTTTGGGTTCAGAAAGCATGCGTTGGAAATTGTCTGACAGGTTTGCCATCGCAATAATAGCCTCTTTTCGGTGCAATTTTAATTCACCAATATTTAAAGCAACTCCTGTAAAAATTGTCGAAACATTGTCGAAATACTTCCTGTTTGCGTCCAAAGCTTCTTTCATGTACTGCTTGATCTGCGTATGTTCCCAAACCGGAAGTACATATGACGAAACGAAATATGCGATAATGGATCCAATGACGGTATCAATCACACGATCCTGCAAAACGGCTGTAATATGCTGTGGATTTAAAAAGTTAAACCAAAGCAAAACGTAAAGTGTAATTCCAGTGGAGGCGACGAAATAATTGATTTTCAAAAAACTGTATGCACCGATCATGGCGAGCATCATAATAATAAAAATGACCGTATCATCCTTGACCAGATAAAGCGTCATAAATCCAATGAATGCGCCTAAAACGGTTCCGCCGATCCGGTATATATTTCGTTGCTGTGTAATGCTGAATGCCGGTTTCATAATTGTTACAATGGTCAGCAAAATCCAGTAACCATGCCCTACATCAAAAAACAAGGAGCCAAGAAATCCAATAATCAAAGCCAGCGTAACCCGGAATGCATGGCGGAAATGACTTGATTTGAAGGAAAGATTATCTAACAGAATTCTTGGAGAATACTCCTGTTTTGTGATAAAATCGTCTGTTTCAAGATTTGGTTTGTAATCTTTGCTAAGATCAACATCGTAAGCTGTTGCCCGATGCAATTTCTTTATCCGCTCCGTAATATCCTGGATACTATTCAAAATCTGGCGTAACATGATAAAATCTTCCACATTATCATGTGTCATCCTTCGTTCACGGATTTTGTCAAACGCAAGCTGGCATTTATTGAAGGCCTCATCCAGATCATGTTTTGGTTTAGAGGGAAATCCACCTTGTACAGCTAATCCGATTTGCAGAAGTTCAGCCGCCAGCCAGCTGATGTAAGTACCAAAAAGTCGCAGGATTTTGGTATCATCAAAAGCTCTGTGCAGGTTGGAATAATTTTGCTGGGAGTTCAAAATCCGCTCCATTAAATCAACACTATCTAGAAACATCAGCATCAAAATCCGGCTGGTATTTGTTGATTCTGATACGATTTGACGTGTTTTGAAAAGAATTTCTCTTAGCGTTTCATGATTTTCGCGTAGAATAACCTGTTGATGGATCATTTGGTTAAACAATTCATCATAGTCCGGTTTGGCAAAATAATAACCTGCCTTAACTGAAAGTAGTTTTCCCAGCTCTACAAAGTTTTCTCCAAGTAATTGCTGGATCAGTTTATAAGGACGGATTTTTTGAAGAACAAGAAATAAAATCAGGTACCAGATTCCACCCGCAGAAAAAACAAGCGCATTGTGCAGCACCATTTCCGGGCTGATGTGATCATCAATATTGAAAACAAAAACGAGCAATGATATCAAACCAATACTATTGGCGCGGTTTCCATAAACACCGACCAGCGAGAAAAACATACCAAAAAGTATGATCTCAATAAATGAAACAAAATGTATGTGTCTTGAAAATCCGGTAACGCAAGCGACGACAAAGCACGTCACTATGGCGATCATCAGGGAATTTCTTCTACGATGCACCGGACCTGGATTATCTGTGGTTCCAATCAACAGAGTACCTAAGGGAAACGCAATCAGGTTGTTCAGAATACCGTAATGATGAAAGATAAGGCACGGAATAACAGCTCCTAACGTGAGCCGGATGCCCGTGGAGAGGTAGTGGCTGGAAATAAATTTCTTAAACTCATCAAGGTAATTCATGCAAAAGATAAACGGTGGCTAATTCTTTACTTCCAATATCAACTTTAAGTTTGACAAAAACGATACCTGAGCCAAAATTTTATTCTGCACAAGCTCACTTTTCGCAGGCTTTGTTAAATTTTGCAGAATGGATCCGAAGCGTAGTTGGGGACTTGTTTTTATTCCTATATTGATCCTCTGACCCGGTTTTTGCTATAAAATAAAATGATTTTAAACCCGGCTTGATCTTTACGTATAAGCCTGTGGCGTGATTATTTTAACCGGAAAGCAAGTCAACTTACATTACATTTAACATTAATTGAATTGATTTTATGAATATCAGAAAGGCAATTGATCAGGACCGTCATGAGGTGTGGGAAATATTTACAGCGGTAATTCAGACGGGTGATACGTATGTCTTTGCACCGGATACGGCGAAGGAAGATCTGGACAAACACTGGTTTTCGCCTTACATGGATACATATGTTTTGGAAGAAAACGGAGAAATTCTGGGGACTTATATTATCAAACCGAATCAGATTGATTTGGGATCGCATATTGCGAATGCGTCCTACATGGTACATCCGAAAGCGCAGGGCAGGGGAATTGGAAATTTGCTTTGTGAACATTCATTGATGGAAGCGAGGAAATTTGGTTTTATGGCGATGCAGTTTAATCTGGTGGTAAGTACAAATAAAGTAGCCGTTAAACTTTGGCAAAAATTCGGTTTTACTATCATTGGGACAATCCCTGACGGTTTTAATCACCTGACACTTGGTTATGTTGACGCATTTATTATGTATCTTAAACTATAAATTTACATGAACTGGTAACTTTCCATGCTCACATTTAATTTCGAAACCTTCCCCGTTCTTGAAACAGAACGGCTAGTATTGAAAGCGATTTCAATGGATTTTGTAGCAGATATTTTTCAGCAGCGAAGCAAAAAAGAAGTCATGCAGTACATTGCAAGACCGTTGCTTTATTTGAAAATACAGGCAGAAGATCTGGTTAAGAATTATCAGTATTTGTATGAACAAAGAATCAGTATTTCCTGGGCAATTACGCTGAAAGATTCGGGTCAGATGATCGGGACAGTAGGTTATCCAAGAATTAATAAGGACAATTACAGAGGAGAAGTTGGTTATTCCCTTGATCCGGATTATTGGTACAAAGGGTATATGAACGAAGCTTTGGAAAAAGTGCTGAAATTCGGGTTTGAAGAATTACGTTTTCACAGTATAGAAGCATTCATTCACCCCGATAATAAATCTTCTTCTAATCTGGTAATAAAGCATGGATTTGTAAAGGAGGCTTATTTTAAAGAGTATACTTATTTTGAAGGTAAATTTCTGGATGTGGAAGTTTATTCATTGATTCAAAAAAAATAAATATAAAATTAAAACGCAACAAAAAACCCGTTTGCAGAGCGCAAGCGGGTTTTTTGTTACAACAAAATTTATATTTCTATTGAGCTGTCAATTCGTTCGTTGTTGTTTTTAAAGTCACTTCAACATTGCCCCGTGTTGCATTAGAATACGGACAAACCTGATGTGCTTGTGCAATCAGATCGTCAGCAACCGATTGTTCAACACCAGGAATATTTGCTTCAAGGGTAACCACAAGTCCAAAACCTTCCGCTTCATCTTTGCCGATTCCTACATGTGCTGTAACCGTTGTCATCCCGGTTGTCACTTTATTTCTCTTAATGATCAAGCTTAACGCACTATCAAAACAAGCGGCATAACCTGCTGCAAACAATTGTTCCGGATTGGTATAATCATTATTCGCGCCGCCCATTTCTTTCGGGATACGTACTTCAAGGTCCAAAACTCCGTCAGATGAAGTTACTTTTCCATTTCTTCCGCCGGTTGCTGTTGCAGTTGCGGTATATATTGCGTTGATCATCTTCAATTGGTTTTTAGTGGGTTATTCAATTAATTACTATGTACTGTTTCAATTTGGTTGATCTTTTCAAGCAGCCCTGTTGCCAGCGCTTTCATTTCACGCATTTCCTTATCTGTAAGTTCAAGACTACACTTAATCTGTTCCGGAATTACGGAAGCGCTTTCTTTTAACTGTTCTCCTGATTCTGTTAACGTAATAATGACAACACGTTCGTCTTCTTTAAGTCTTTTCCGGAGCACCAATTCCCGGTCTTCCAGTTTTTTCAAAAGCGGAGAAAGTGTTCCGGAATCAAGCATTAATTTATGTCCAAGTTCTTTAACCGAAACTGAATCTTCCTCCCAGAGTACCATCATGACAAGATATTGAGGATAGGTGAGTCCGATTTTTTCGAGAAGAGGCAGATAATGGCTCGTAATCTTCCGGGATAAAGCATACAACGGAAAACAAAGCTGATTTGATAATTTTAATAATTCCATGTCTTAATATTGATTGTGCAAAATTAAATTGTATACAATTTAATTCCTAGCATTAACTGGTATTTATTCTTTAAAACGAAAAGAGCCGCATCAGAAGATGCAGCTCTTTTTGTAAGCTTGAATTTTATATTTCTAGTTCTCAGAACTGATTTTCAAAATTGCTTTGTCGATGTGGTAACGACCAGTTCCTTCTTCACCGATTACATCAAAAAGTTCGATAGCGCGACGGGCGTTGTCTTCTTCTTCGATTTGTTCATTTACAAACCACTGCATGAAAGTTTCAGTAGCATAATCTTCTTCGCGACGGCTCTGTGTTACAATGCGGTTGATCGATTGAGTCACATTGATTTCGCTCTGAAGCGCTGCTTCAAAAACACTTCTGAATGAAGCGAATTCTTGTTTTACAGCAGGAACCTCAGGAGAAACAGCAGTTCCGCCAACGGTCATGATGTAGTTGAAAATTTTCAACATATGTCCGCGTTCTTCGTCGGATTGTTTAAGGAAATAAGCTGCGCTGTTTCTGTAACCATTACGGTCGCACCATGAAGCCATAGCCAAATATTTAGCTGATGCTTCTGCTTCCATTTTAACCTGGTTGTTCAATAATATTTCTATCTCTTCTTTTAAAGAAGTACGGGCTCTAAGTAGATCTCTCATGGTATTCGTGTTTATCATTTGAAGTAATAAGCACAAATATCACACGAAAGTTCATCATTACAAGACAAACCTTTAAATTTGGAATTGGTCTAATATGAAGGGTTTCAGCTATTTAGACTAATTCTTGTTCTACGTAAAGAATGGTATGAAGAAGTGAATTAAGTTCAATTGCGAAGTGCGTTCCGTTAACAAGTTCTCTTAACTGGATCAGTTCGCAAAGGGTAAGTTTCTGATTGATATTGAGTTGAGGAGCTTCAACAAATTCGAAATCAGATTCGTCAGACAGATCAAATAATCTGCTTTTTATGTCAATGTTGTTTACTAAACGACGGAAGTTCAGGAAATCCTGGATGCGAAATGAAGCAATCATTTCCCCAAAATGAATTACAATTCTTGAACTTTTATCACACTGAAAACTATAACCTTTGGAGGTACAGAACAATTCATTCGGGTTATTCACTGCAACTGACATTTATATGACCTTGAAATCTGGCACAAAGATAAATCGTAAGTTTTAGCATTGCAAGTATTATTTAAAACCAATCTAATTATATGGAGTGTTTAATTGAAATTTAATGGAGGTTAGGGAAATATAATTTGGAGATTTTTGTGCAGCGATTTAATTATCATAAATAAAAACGTCGTCTACCTTTTTAAGTAACGACGTCTTCAAAAGAAGTGGGTATATAAATTTTTCCAAATCTCTAACCAATCCAGGTAGAAACAAGAAAATACTTTAAGTCCAAAGGACTGATATTATTATAGGAGGTGAAATTTAGAATTTCCAAAACCCCGAAGGGGTGATATTTCATCCCTTCGGGGTTTTGGAGAATATTTTGTTTCTCAATTTCTATAATAATAACATCCCTTCGGGATTGAAAAGCACAATTATAAATATTTTAATTTAACTGCGTTTCGGTATGCTTACTAAGCCTGCATTACTAGCAGAAGGCCAATGGCCAATAGCTACCTATTTTTCCCCAGCCTTCGCCCAGTTATCACGAAGCGTGACCGTACGATTAAAAACAGGCTTCTCAGCCGTTCCATCCGGATCAGCAGCGAAATAACCTTTTCTTAAAAACTGGAATGATTCGCCAGGTTTTGCTTCTGTTAAAGAAGGCTCAGCATATCCGGTAATAATATTTAATGAATCCGGATTCATGTATTGTTTGAAATCACCTTCCTCCGAAGCTACATTTTCAACAGAAAACAAACGGTCATACAAACGAACTTCAACCGGCACCCCATGTTTGGCGGAAACCCAGTGCAATGTTCCCTTTACATTGATTCCAGTAGTATCCTGTCCGCTTTTGCTGTTTTCAACATAGGTACAATGAACTTCGGTAACTTCGCCATTTTCGTCTTTCACAACAGAATCAGCCTGGATGATATATGCTCCTTTTAAACGGACCATTTTACCTGGTGCCAGTCTGAAATATTTTTTAGAGGGAACTTCCATAAAATCTTCACGCTCGATGAAAATTTCTTTTGTGAAAAGAATCTCACGCATACCGGTTGCGATATCTTCCGGATTGTTTTCAGTAATACAGGTTTCAGAAAGATCTTCAGGGAAGTTGGTAATCACCAGTTTCAAAGGATCAAGAACCACCATTCTGCGCAAAGACGTTTTGTTCAAATCTTCACGCACACAAAATTCCAGCAAACCTACATCAATCATATTTTCACGACGTGCCACACCGATACGATCGCAAAATTCACGGATACTTGCCGGTGTATAACCTCTTCTGCGCAAACCGCTGATGGTTGGCATGCGTGGATCGTCCCAGCCATTTACGTGTCCTTCCTGAACAAGCTGCAATAATTTTCTTTTGCTTGTTACCGTGTAATTCAGGTTACGACGCGCAAATTCATATTGATGAGATGGAAATATTTCCAGCTTTTCAATCAGCCAGTCGTACAACTCACGGTGCGGAATAAATTCCATCGTACACAATGAGTGCGTGATATTTTCGATAGAATCACTTTGTCCGTGGGCAAAATCATACATTGGATAAATGCACCATTTGTTGCCTGTACGGTGGTGATGCGCATGTTTGATACGGTATAAAATCGGATCACGCATCAGCATATTTTGATGCGCCATATCAATTTTCGCACGAAGCGTATGACTTCCATCCGGAAAATCACCGTTTTTCATCTGTTCAAAAAGAGTCAGATTTTCTTCAATCGTGCGGTCACGGAACGGACTGTTTTTTCCTGGTTCCGTTGGTGTTCCTTTTAAAGTCGCAATTTCTTCGGAAGTAGAATCGTCAACATAAGCCAGACCCAGATTGATCAGCTTTACTGCATAATCGTACAAAGTATCGAAATAGTCAGAAGCGTAAAGTTCGTTCTGCCATTCAAAACCCATCCAGCGAATATCATTTTTAATACTTTCAACGTATTCCGTGTCTTCCGTTGTCGGATTTGTATCATCAAATCGCAGGTTTGTATAACCCGGAAATTTTTTTGTCAATCCAAAATTCAGACAAATACTTGAAGCATGCCCGATATGAAGATATCCGTTCGGCTCAGGAGGGAAACGGGTTATAATTTCCTTGTACTTACCTGCTTGCAGGTCTGCCTCAATGATCTCTTCAATAAAATTCAGGCTCTTCTCTTCTTTTTTTTCTTCCGTAATCATACAGTACTGGAAATATATTTCAATTGTCAAAGTTAATGTTCTTCACGTCAACCTCGAAATAATTTGTGTTCTTTGAATGAAATCTGTATTTAATTCAGCTTTCTGTTGTCAAATTTATATTGACAAAGTGATTTTTAGAATATTCTGAATCTTCATCAACATAAAAAAGTACAAATCGGTGCCTCATTTCTCACCTTATTCATATCTAAGTTTCAATCTCAAAAAGATAAACTCACTACTTTCTCTTACTTTTGCGGCATGCGCTATTTTATCGAATTCAGCTATAAAGGGACAAATTACAGTGGTTGGCAGAAGCAAAACAATGCAATTTCTGTGCAGCAAAAACTGGATGAAGCACTTACGCTCATTCTGAGAGAAACGATTGAAAGCGTTGGCAGCAGCCGTACCGATACTGGTGTGCATGCGGAGCAACAATATGCACATTTCGATACCATACAGCCGGTTAAAGATTGTGATGTACTAACTTACCGGCTTAATAGTTTATTGCCTTTTGACATTGCGGTTCATCGGGTTTTCGTTGTTGAGGATACTGCACATTCCCGTTTTGATGCCATTTACCGGCGTTATGAGTACCGGATTGTAAAGCGAAAAAATCCTTTTTTGTTCAACGAATCGCATATTTTTCACAAACAACTCAATATTCAATTGATGAACGAAGCGGCTCTTCTATTATTCAAATACAAGAATTTTGAAAGTTTCAGCAAGCTGCATACGCAGGTAAACAATTTTCTTTGTGAAATCACCGAGGCTGAATGGTTTGAGAAAGGCGGAATTCTGATATTCAGTGTAAAATCAAATCGTTTTCTGCGGGGTATGGTTCGGGCACTTGTTGGCACATTGCTCGAAGTGGGTACCGGGAAAAAAAGTATTGGTGATTTTGAAAAAATTATCCAGGCGCAGGATAGGAGCAAGGCCGGAGCACAAGCACCTGCGGAAGGTTTATTTTTAGTTGAAGTCGGGTATCCTGAATAAGCCGGATTTCATTTTATCTTTTCCAAAAGTTTTTCAACCTGCGAATCCCCAAACCCATAAATTCCTTCTCTTTTACCAAATTCCCGGAAAATTGTTTTAAAATCTGTTGTTTCTTTTTCCTTCATAATTTCTTTCAAAACATTTTCTGGCCGATTATATTTCCGGTCGAGCTGAGCCTGTATAACCGGGGACAGAAACGTGAAATTTTCTGATTGGATCAGTGCCAGTTCTACCAGCTTTTCACGATTATCATTTTTATAAGCATCCCAAAGATTCGCCAGCAGACTTAAATCAGAAAGTGAAAGCTCCTTTTTTTGCAGATAAGCTTCTGCAAGTGCATGTCGATCCATAGGACCGAATCCGCGCCAATCCGGTTCCTGGTCAATTAACGGCGGTTTGATAATAAAAGCTTTAATCACATGTGCGACGGGCAGCAACAATGAGGCGCAAAACCATAAATTCGCCTGACAAAAAAGATCGTCTTCAAACCAAAAATTAACTTCTGAATTGGCAGGAATCGCTTTTATTTTTTCAAACTCGGTAACAACTTCTTCAAAATAAACTTCCTTTTCTTCACCATAAGTTTCCTGAATAAAACCTGCGCGGGTTTCCCAAAACTGTTCTGGTGTTGCGCCATCAACCGGTCCGTCCACCAGACATTCCCGGGCGATAATGATTTCGCCGGTTAGCAATTCCGCTGGAAAATTATCCAGTAATGCATCTCCATTAAGGATATGAAAAGTTTTGGTTTTGACGGCGATCATGACTTTATTGTTTAAGAACACTGCTAAACGCTTCCAAAGCTTTTCTTCGGAAGCGTTTAAAGTTAAGATTTATATCTCCCGTTTGGTAGTTTCGTTATTCACCAGCCTGAAAATTCCCAGCGGATTCGCGTTTTTCAATTCAACCGGAAGTAAGGAATCATCCCAATCCTGAAATGACTGCGGACGAACAAACCGAAGAATCGAATGACGGCCAACAGAAGTAAACCGCGCATCAATGGCCGAAGGAAACGGTCCGCCATGATGCATGGATGGACAAACCTCGACACCGGTCGGAACTCCATTCATAATAAATCGTCCGCAAATTCTGGAAAGACTTTGCAGCAATTCCGGATACTTAGCAGCTTCACTAGCATCAGCCATTAAGGACGCAGTTAGCTGGCCTTTCAAACGTGAAATTGCTGACAGTAATTCGGCTTTATCCTTACAGATAACAAGCAATGAAAATGGTCCGAATACTTCTTCGTGGATTTTAGGATTAGCAATAAAATCCTTTCCGCTCACTTTTGCCACAGAGGCCTGCGACTGGTTTTCCTGCTCTTCGGTAAGGTCAGAATATGCCAGTTGCGTTACACCTTCCTGTTCTACCAGTTCATCCCTTAACTTATAAAAATTGGAACGGATACCGGCAGTCAGCATCGTAGTTGATACTGTTTTTAGGATTTCGTTTTTGTATGCTTCTTCAAATAAATTCAGCGAACCGGTTTCAATGACAAATACCAATCCGGGATTTGTACAAAACTGACCGGCGCCGAGTGTTACAGATGCAGCCATTGTTTTGGCCAGCTGCGGTGAATTTTTTTCAAGATATTCCGGCAAAATAACAACCGGATTAACACTTCCCATTTCAGCATAAACAGATATTGGTTCTTCACGCTCCTGCGCCAGTTTGTGCAGCGCCATTCCACCTTTAATCGAACCGGTAAAACCAACAGCCTTACTGGCCGGATGTTTAACCAAGGCCGCGCCAACTTCAAAACCATCATCATACAACATGGAGAAAACGCCGTCCGGCATTCCGGTTCTTTTCGCCGCTTTCACGATTGCCTGAGCCGTAAGATCACTAACACCGGGATGTGCGGCGTGTGCCTTAACTACAACCGGATTTCCCGCTGCCAAAGCCGGACCTGTATCAACACCTGCAACAGAATAGGCAAATGGAAAATTACTCGAACCAAAAACAATCACTGGCCCGATAGGAATAAGCATTTTACGCAGATCTGATTTTGGAACCGTCGTGCGGTCAGGAATGGCTGTGTCAATACTCGCTTCAACCCACGAACCTTCCCGGATCAGATCAGCAAATTGTGTAAGCTGATTAATCGTACGGGCTCTTTCACCTTGTAAACGGGCAATAGGCAAACCTGTTTCAAGATTTGCTCTTTCCAGTAATTCGTCGCCGATGGCCAGGATTTCTTCGGTGATTGCAATTAAAAAATCAGCTCTTTGAGAAGCGGGAATTTGTGAATATGGTCCAAATGCATTTTGAGCAAGTTCCATGGCTTGCGCTACTTCGTCAGGTGTAGCAGCGTGAAATTTCTCAGGTAATTCTATATTTTGAGCAGGAACGTAGGATTTAAAAGTGCGCTCGTTTTGGGACGAAAGTGAATAACCTATATAATTTTCTCCTTGAATTGTCATGGTTGGAATTATGGTTTTGTGTTGAAGAATTTAATATACAGATACCTTTAAAAGCAAAAAATTGCGTTGATATCCTTTACAGATCAACGCAATTTTGTATAAATTAAATTCCTTTTCTGATTAAAGAAGACGAGCAATGATGTCGTCGACCGATATTCCCTCAGCCTCTGCTTTAAAGTTTCGGATAATCCTATGACGCAGAACCGGAAGTGCAACCGCCTTTACATCTTCAACATCAGGAGAATATTTTCCTGAAAGCAAAGCATTACATTTTGATGCCAGAATCAATGCCTGAGAAGCACGCGGACCAGCGCCCCATTCCAAATAATCACTTGTGTCTTTTATTGCCAGAGCAGAAGATGGTCTGGTTTTATGAACCAGTTTTACAGCATATTCAATCACATGATCCGTAACCGGAACACGGCGAACAAGATGCTGGAAATCCATAATTTCCTCTGCTGTAATTACTTCCTTAACCTGATATTTTGAATCGTTGGTCGTACTTTTTACAATGCTTACTTCCTCGGCATAAGATGGATAATCCAGCTGAATCATAAACATAAACCGGTCTAATTGCGCTTCCGGAAGTGGATAAGTTCCTTCCTGCTCAATCGGGTTTTGCGTTGCGAGTACGAAAAACGGACGGGATAAAGCATGTCTTTGTCCGGCTATCGTTACTGAATATTCCTGCATCGCTTCCAAAAGTGCCGACTGCGTTTTTGGAGGCGTACGGTTAATTTCATCCGCAAGAATAATATTTGAAAATATCGGCCCCTGAATAAATTTGAAATTACGATTCTGATCCAAAGTTTCTGATCCCAGGATATCTGAGGGCATTAAATCGGGTGTGAACTGAATCCGGTTGAATTTTAAATCCAGCGACGAAGCAATGGTTTGAATAAGCAGTGTTTTGGCCAATCCGGGTACGCCGACTAACAAACAATGTCCCTGACAAAAAATGGCTGTAAGCAATCTTTTAATAACTTCATCCTGTCCGACGATCACTTGTCCTATTTCACTACGGATTTTTTCATAGGCCACTTTCATAGCCTCGGCTGCTTCAACGTCAGATTTATAATTCACAGTGAGTCAATTTTCAATTTTGGGGAATCTTAAATTTCTTCAATCGGCATGCTTTCAAACTCAGGTATCGCTGCCATTGGACAACCCGAGAATTTTACAATTTTTATATTCCGGTTCAACACTGATGAAAACATCACCCTGTGCTTTTTTGAACCATTCTTCCAGCGCATGATTTCTTTTATTGCTCAATACAATCTGGGAAATTTTCTCGTAATCATCACGAAGATTGGCGGTATGCGGTTCAGATCTGCTTTTATACCAAAGAATACGCATCGCACTTCTTCCGTCTTCTGTACGGTAAGAAACCGGAACGCTCAAATCTCCAACTTTCATCGTATCAATTGCAAAATAAAGCGCAGGGTCCATTGAAGCATCAAGTGTCAAACGTCCAAGCTGTGTATTTCTATCCTGAATAATTCCTCCCGTTTCAGCAGTTTCTTTATCTTCTGAATTGTTAAGCGCTGCTTTTGCGAATTTCAAAGTATCCGATTTAATCAGAATACGCAAACTGTCAAGCACACGAAGTGCACTGCTCATGTCTGTTCCTTTGTTATAATCTGGTCTCAACAGAATGTGACGTGCGTGATATTCCGCACCGCGGGTTTCAATCAGTTTTATTAAGTGAAAACCAAATTGCGATTCCACGATGTCTGACATTTCTCCCGGTTTCAATGCTAATGCTGTACCCTCAAATTCAGGAACCATCGCTCCGCGTTTTGCAAAACCCAAATCTCCGCCATTTTTTGCAGATCCAACATCCTCAGAATAAATGGTCGCAAGCATGGCGAAATCTTCACCTTTTTCTGCTCGCGCTCTCAGTTCAAGAAGCTGGTTTTTTAATTTATCTTTTTGTTCTCTCGTAACAGTTCCCAGACGAACAATATGCCCGATCTCAACTTCCGAAGGGATATAAGGTAAACTGTCTTTTGGAATTGAATTGAAGAATTTACGTACATCACTCGGTGTGATTTTAACGTTCCCCGAAATGGTACGCTGCATTTTTTCAACTACTTTCTGCTCTTTTACCTGTGTACGAAGTTCGGTTTTCAAGTTTTCAACACTTTTTCCGTAAGCCTCAACCAGGTTTTTTTCTGATCCGAAACGCTGGATCATATAGTTCATTTTTCCGTCAAGCTCATTATCAACGTCCTTATCTTCAACAGTTACGGAGTCAATTTCAGCTTTTGCCAAAAGCATTTTGTTGATAATCAGAGATTCAAGGATCTGGCATTTTTCAGGAGCTTTCTGACCATTCTGTGCATAGCTGTTATACATTTCTTCCAGCTCGGAATTGAGGATATAATGGTTATCCACACGGGCAATAATCTTGTCAATCATAACACCCTGCTGTCCTTGTCCGTAACCAACCAGACTTAAACACAATGTGCAGATTGCAAAACATTGCATTACTATCAATCTATTTATTTTCATATAATTTTAAGTGTTCCTGAATTGAAATAGTAGGGCTTATTTATTCCGGTTTTGTAATAAAAAGATAGTCAACCGGTTTTCAAAATGCTAATTTACGTTTAACGCTTAATTTTTTCTAATTCTTGTTGATTCACTTTCACCGGAAATTTTTGTTGAAGCTTTTCAAGCCACTGTTTTTCCAGTATTTTTTGATATTCATTGATCACACTTCCTCGTGCTTCGCCAAATGTTTTTACTCTTGCCGGTTCAATTTTCTGAATTTCAATCCAGTAAGTTAATCCATTGGCAGTCACGGTTTGTTCGCCGGTTTCCCATTTTGCCTGACTAAGTAAAGCATTATTTTTCTGGAAATATCCTTCCTGGATTATAACGGCATCCGGTGTTACAGAATTATAGACTTTCTCCACATCTTTTTTGGACTGACTATAAAACTGGAAACTTAGTCTTCTATTACGCTCAATTTCGGCAGATTGACGAAAAGATCCGTAATCTTTTTCAAGAATTCTTACAATGGATATATTTTTTGAACTTAAATATTGAACTGCCTTTCTGATTCTGTCGGAAGAAATCGTTTCAGCTTCCGTCGAAGAACGGTAACCAGCTATTTCAACAACATAATCCGGATTTTTTTGCAGGATGATATATACATCATATAATTTATCAATCTGATCCTGAGTAAGATCACTTGAACCTTCCTTGAAAATCAGTTCGTTTGCTTTTCTTTCCAGTAAATAAGGACTTTTTGAAATTGATTTTTTTACTGCATGAAGTGTCGCAGTATCCGGGGCTGTTACAATTGTTCCAAAAGCACGTTCAGGATAACGGAAATGATCCATATTTTTTTGATAATAGGCCTGCTGTCCGGCAGAATCGGTAAGAGAACGCTGTAACACATTTTCTTCCATCAACTGATCCAGCAAAACACCTTGTCGGATTTCTGTGATCTGGCTTTTAAATTCCGGGAGTGATTCTTCGAGATGCTCCTTTTCATAAGCGAGAAGACGATCCGTCAGATAATCATTGTAAAAATGTCTGAAAATTACTTCCGGTGACGAGCCTTTCGGACGGGGCTTCTGCTGATTTTTAACATAATTTAGGAAAGACAGCGCGTCGTATGGTCTTTTTTCAATTGTAAATATTACGTTGGAAGCCCAATCTGATGAAACAGCTTTCATATAGTCCCATGAACCTAAAATCAGCGTACTGTCGATTAGCGGATTAAACAGTGCATATTTATCAGCAAATTCCTGAATGGCATATTTGGCACGAAGACGTTTTGCCGTTGCCTGATCCAGAATTTTTCCACGGGAATCCGTTACCACTTTTTGTCTCAAAGTTGGAGCCAAAACGCTGTATGGTTCCAGATTTTTCTTTTCAATCAGTTTGATAATGTGCCAGCCGTAAGATGAAAGAACGGGTGCAGCATAAGAATTCAGTCTGGTCAGTGCAAATGATGTTTCTTCAACTTCCGGAACCATCTGGCCGATACCAAACGGTGGTAGCAAACCATGATTTTTGCTGGATTGTTTGTCGTCGGAATAAGCTTCTGCTATGGCATCCCATTCCTGGCCGTTTTGAAGTTTTTTGTAAGCCTCGTCAATTTTAGTTTTCGCTGTTGCCTTTTGCGCTTCGGTTGCTTTTTTATCAACCTTCACCATAATGTGGGCAATTCTCACCGTACCACGACTGGCCCTGCGATCATTCACTTTGATGATATGGTAACCGGTTTTACTGCGTACGGGTTGAGATGTTTTTCCAACGGGCAAAGTATAGGCAACTGTTTCAAATGGATAAACAGTTTGGAAAACAGTAAAATAACCAAGATCGCCTTTGTTATGAACAGCTGATGGATCCTTGGAAAATTTTGCTGCCATATCTCCAAAATCAGAACCTTCTTCCAGTCTTCCGCGTAATGCTATGGCTGCGTTGTATGCATCCAGTGTATCCTTTGCGGAAGCATCTTCCGGCACCGCGATCAGAATATGAGAAGCTTTCACTTCCTGTTTCATTCTGGCATAGGCCTCAGTTGAAAGTTTTTCAACCAGTGCTTTATCAACCAAAAAGTTTTTGGCTAGTTGATCGTAGTAGGAATTAATTTCTTCTTTATAATCATTCGTGGTATCCAGTCCTTCGCTTTGTGCGGCCAGCAATTTAATTTTCTGATCTCTGTAAAGCGGTAAATATTCTTCCGTCGAGAGTTCCTTTACAGAGTCTGAGGCAAATTTATTTTTGTTATAAGAATCTAAAAAGTCATTCGCACTGAATTTTTCATTTCCAATTTGTATGAGCGCAGGGGTTTCAGAAACTACTTGGGTTTTAGGAGCTGAGGTCTTACAGGAATTAAATATTACCGCGGAAAGCAGAGAAATTATTATCGGGTATTTAAACATACGTGTACACAATTCGTAAACAGGAGATTGCTCATCTCCACATAAATTTTAATCTAACTTTTATAAGTTCTAAATATTGTATTTGCCCAAAGTTATATCCTTTCAAACGAGTATAAAAATAATACTCATGTGAACACCACTTTTAGGCTGTGGAATTCCCCATTTTCCGGGCTCAAAAACAGTGTAAATCTGCTACAATTTAAGAACTGGAAGAGACCTGAAATTACTCGTAATTTCTCTCTTTTATGAAAATAAATTTAATCTATATGGTTTAAAGAATAATATTGATTTTTCTGATCATTTTGTAACCGTTGGGCATAGAATTTGTGCGTGTTTTGAAATACCTTCACCTGTTTCAGCAACTGCTATGGAAGATTCCAAATTACACGAGTTCGTTCTGAAAATAAGCTCTTTATGGAACGAACAAAAAATCAGAGAGGTCCTTTATCTTGAAGCTTTGAAAAAAGACAGTATGGGTCCCCTGAGGAGAATGCTTACGCAAGGACATTTTAGCGCTTTGCTGTTCCAGAAGGAAATCCATTGGATTTATGACTACTTCAAATGTTTCTTAACCGACAAAGATCTTGTCAACAATGAAGAAGTAAATTTAAACACCGTCTCGGCCCTGCACAATCTGGAAGATAAGGAAGAAGTAGCCGGATATCTGAAGAAAACAGAAGGGAAAATTTTGCAATCGTACAGATCACTTTATAAGTATCTGGACAGAGATTTGGAAACCAGAAGGGTTGTTGATGAGCACCTGGACAGGATCTCTGAATTTTATGAAATCCTGTCCAAGCAGGAAATTGTGATAATAAAGGAACTGAAACGTCCCGTTGCAGCCTGATTAATCTTCGCTCGAAAGGAATTTGTACACAATTCCTGCCAATGCTGCACCAACCACCGGTGCTACAATAAATAACCAAAGTTGTTCTGTTGCCCATCCGCCTACAAATATTGCCTGACTGATACTTCTTGCCGGATTCACCGAAGTATTGGTAACCGGAATACTGATCAGGTGAATCAATGTTAAAGCCAAACCAATAGCAAGACCTGCAAATCCGCCCGAAGCTTTTTTATCCGTTGCTCCAAGAATAATAATCAGGAACATAAATGTCATAACGATCTCCGTTACCAGGGCTGCCACCATGCTGTATTTGCCGGGAGAATGTTCGCCGTAACCGTTTGCCGCAAAATCTCCGATCGCACTTCCATTTCCGGTTATGATGAAAGACAATACCGCCGCAGCTGCAAGTCCGCCAAGGATTTGCGCGACGATGTACGGCAATAAATCTCTGCTGGAAAATCTGCCGCCGATCCAGAGGCCTACAGAAACTGCCGGATTAAGATGTGCACCGGAAATGTGCCCAAGGGAATAAGCAATGGTCAATACCGTTAATCCAAAAGCAAAGGAAACACCAAGCAATCCAATTCCGACATGTGGAAATGCCGCCGCCAGCGCCGCACTTCCGCAACCGCCTAAAACCAACCAAAATGTCCCGATAAATTCTGCTGCGTACTTTTTCATGTGTGTATAGTATTTAAATGTTAAAGTGTGTTTGTTTTTCTGGATAATAGACGCTGATAGCTGTTAGAGGTCACAGTTGTCCCAAAAACCAAAAGCCCCGAATGTAAAATCAATTACATTCAGGGCTTTTCTTAATCTAAACAGCAATACTAAACTTCGTAGAGTTCTATCGGCAGATCGTCGGGATCAGCAAAAAAGGTGAATTTTTTGCCCGTGAACTCATCAATACGAATGGGTTCCGGATGGACATCTTTTTTTACAAGTTCTTCAATGGCTTCTTCAATATTTTCAACCTGAAATGCCAGATGCCGCAAGCCAGTCGCTTCCGGTCTGGATGGTCGTTTAGGTGGATCGGGGAATGAAAATAATTCGATTAAATATTGACCATTTAAAGATAAATCAAGTTTGAAAGATTGTCTTTCCACACGGTTAACTTCACGGTCAATAGTAAAACCTAAAACATCGGTGTAAAAGCTTTTTGACTTTTCGTAGTCAGAAGCGATAATCGCAATATGATGAATTCCTTTCAGTTGCAGCATTTAGGTAAAAGTTAATATTCTCCCAAAGGTAACAAAGTTCGATTTTCCGGATGCAATTATGACGACAATCATAGTTAAGCGCCTGATTAAAATCCTATTAATTTTTAATTATAACTAATCTAAATAACTTTAATACTTACCTTTGCAGCCGAAGCCATAATATCACGAAAGACAAAAACATATGAAGAGGTTTATTATTCCGGTAATACTTTTAGGATTAATGTCAGGATGTAGTTCGTCGGATGACGATGCAGTTGATGGCGTTGATCCGTTACGTCAGCAGGTTGTTGAAAATTATGCAAGCCTTGTTCTTGCGAATTATACGGATGCCATTACCACTGCAAAAGCGTTACAAACCCAGGTAAATGCATTTCTTGCAGCGCCAACTGCAAAAGGATTGGAAGATTGCAAAACTGCCTGGTTGAAAAGTCGTATTCCCTACTTGCAAACCGAAGCATTCCGTTTTTACGACGGACCAATTGATGCCGCCGCTGATAATTATGAAGGTTTAATTAATGCATGGCCATTGGATGAAGCCTATATTGATTATACTGACAGCCTGGGTACTATTATCTATGGTGGTGTTATCAACGATCTAAAAGGTTATCCTTCCATTACGGAAGCCGTTCTTTTGGGAGATAATGAGAAGAATGGAGAAACCGATGTTAAGGTAGGTTACCACGCCATCGAATTTTTACTATGGGGACAGGATCTCTACGCAGATAGTCCTGGAAAACGTCCATACACTGATTACGTAACCGGTGGAACAGGTACCAACCAGGCAAGAAGAGGTCAATATCTTAAAATTGTAACTGATTTATTGGTAAAAGATCTTGAATCGGTAAAAGCACAGTGGGAAACTACCGGCGCATATCGCAAGGATTTTACAGCCGCTGCAAATGTGGATCAGTCGCTGATGAATATTTTTAATGGAATGGGAAAACTGACCAAAGGCGAACTTTCCGGAGAACGTATGACGGTTTTGCTTGCCTCGAAAGATCAGGAAGATGAACATTCCTGCTTTTCTGACAATACGAAAAACGATTACATTTATGATGAAGCTGGTATTTACAACGTCTATCTGGGGAAATATACCAGAACAGACGGAACCGTGCTTGACGGCCCAGGATTAAACGATCTTGTATTGGCAAAAAATGCATCTGTTAACACAACAATGATCGCCAAACTTGATGCTTCTGTTGCTGCAATCAACGCAATCCCTGCACCTGTTGATCAATCGGTAACCAAAAGTCCTGATTCATTTAAAGCCGCTATTACAGCATTGCGTACACAGGCAGATCAGTTATCTGTTGCTGCACAGGCAATTGGGATTAATTTAACTATTCCTGAAAGTAATTAACAAGAGGTAGAGTTTTGACGGATAGAAGTCAGTTGGTAAAGCCAAATTCCTATCCGTCAAACTTTCCAACAAATAATTGAAGATTCAATTCTTCAATTTCACCACCATGAATAATTGTCATTAAAGTGAGTGCAATACTCAGAAACTTGATTGTCCATTCATTTTGGATATTCAGTATTACCATTTTCAGTCAGTGCAGTTCTCCCAAAGTTGAATCCGAAGTCGAGACAGACGTGGATGAAGCTTACTCGGGTGGTAAGGAAGGGACTGTTTTTGACCAGACCGCCAATGCTTTTGGGAATTCCCTGATCAACCTTAACTCGGACGAAGTAGATCAGTTTGTAATCGGAAATTCATTCAATAGAAATAATTGGGTTACGGCTCCGTCCTCAACATCTGCAAGAGACGGGCTTGGACCATTTTTTAACGCCACGTCCTGTTCTGCCTGTCATTTTCAGGATGGTAAAGGAACACCTTTAAATGCAGATCAAACAATTACGCAATCTTTACTTTTCCGTTTGTCTATTCCTGGAAAAGGTGAACATGGTGAACCGCTTTTTGATCCGAATTATGGTGAACAGTTCAATCCCAGAGCAATTATCGGCGTTGAGGCTGAAGGCGATGTTTCCGTAACTTATCAGGAAATGCCTGGTACTTATCCTGACGGAACTTCTTATTCTCTTAGAAAACCAACCTATATTTTTTCAAATCTGAAATACGGACCGATGTCCGGTACTTTAATTTCGCCAAGAATTTCAACACAAATGTCTGGTGTTGGACATCTGGAAGCGGTTACCGAAGCAACCATTCAATCTTTTGCAGATCCAGATGATTCAAATGGCGACGGCATTTCCGGTCGACCTAATTATGTCTGGGATTATAAAACGCGGAAAAAAGTAATGGGGCGTTTTGGCTGGAAAGCAAATCAGTCAACGGTAGAACAACAAACTGCTTCTGCTTTTAACGGGGATTTGGGAGTAACATCTACCTTATTCATCACTGAAGGTTTGACAACAGCTCAAAAAGTAAAATATGGTAATTTAGCCAACGGCGGTTCGCCCGAAGTTGAGGATAATATATTTCAGGATGTTGTTTTTTATATCAAAGCGCTGGCCGTTCCGGGCAGAAGAAGTTTGACGGACCAACAGGTTATAAGCGGGAAAGCGCTTTTTATCAAAGCAAATTGTTCAGGTTGTCATATTCCAAAAATGACCACGGGGAAATCTGATTCTCCAAGTTATCTTTCCGCACAAACGATCCGGCCATATACTGATTTGCTATTGCATGATATGGGAGACGGTCTGGCTGATAGTCGTCCGGATTTTGAAGCAACAGGAACGGAATGGCGTACGGCTCCGCTTTGGGGAATTGGGCTGGTGCAAACGGTTAACAAGCATACCAATTTCCTGCATGACGGACGTGCCAGAAACGAAGAGGAGGCGATTTTATGGCATGGAGGAGAGGCAGAAAAGTCGAAGCAGGCTTTTATGAAATTCTCAAAATCCGACCGTGAAGCTGTGTTGAAATTTATTGATTCTTTATAGTAAGACCCAAAGATATGTTTAAGAAAATATTTTATTTCCTGTCCGTAGCTGCCATTATTGTAGCCTGTTCATCCAAGGATAGTCCCGATCCTTCGACTTCTTCGGATCGTGTAGCGATGCTTACCAATCTGGGAAAAAATGTAATTGTGCCTTCCTTTGAAGCCTTTTCGACCAGTTCTCAAAGCCTGGCAAAAGCTGCAAGTGATTATGCTGCCGACACAAAAAGTGAGGCCAAGTTAACAGCACTTCAAACGGCATGGACTGCAACCGCGGCTTCCTGGAAAACAGCCTCATTATTTACCCAGGGACCCATTGAAGATGATTTCCTGTCCTCAGGGATTTATTTTACTACGACAAATTATACAGGAATTGAGAAAGCGATAACACAAACGACTGCGACGATTGATAATGCTTATATCGAAAGTCTTGGTGCAACTTTGAAAGGAATTCCGGCCATCGAATATTTGCTTTTCAGCACAACGGGAAATGCTGCCGTGATAGGAGGTTATACCGGCGTTAACGGTGCGCAAAGAGCTGCTTACTTGAAAGCCCTTACTGTTAATTTGCAAAATCAGGCAGCAAATGTTGTCACGAAATGGAAATCAGACGGCGGAAATTATGTGAAAACATTTATTGCTGCGGACGGAAGTGATATTAATTCTTCTCTTGGTATTCTTTCTAACAAAATGATCGACCTGATTTATACGATCAAAGATGAACGCATTGGCGCACCGCTTGGAAAAAGAACAAACGGAACACCGCAGCCGGATCTTGTGGATGCAAAATTCAGCAACGCTTCTTTAACTTTAATGAAAGCGGAATTGCAGTCACTGGAAAATGCTTTTACCGGAAAAAGTTTGAGCGGCAGTGATGGATCTGGAATTGACGATATTCTGGATAAAGCAAATGCTATGTCGGGAAGTGTGTTGTTAAGCAAAAAAATAAAAGATCAGTTTGCAGTAGTAAAAGGGAAACTGGATCTGATCACGGTTCCTTTAAGCAGTGCGGTAACGACACAGCAAGCTGCTGTAAGTGCTTTGTATGACGAGGTGAAAAGGTTGCAGGTAATGATGGAGGTGGATATGATCAACAATCTGGGCGTGTTGCTGACTTTCAGTGATAATGACGGGGACTAATTAATGGTTAAGGGTTAATTATTAAGGGTTAATGATTTCTGTTAACAAACTAATTCGAAAGGCGAAGGAATTTGCTGGGAGTGAGTCGCTCGCTTTCTTTCGGATTGTTTTTGGGCTATTGCTTTTTGTTTCGGAAGTCAGGTTTATCTGGAAGGGATGGATTACGGACTTTTATATTACGCCGCAGTTTTTCTTCCCTTTTTATGGATTTGAATGGGTGCGTCCGCTGCCGGATCCTTACATGCATTGGGTCTTTTATGCACTTGTTCTGCTTTCGCTGTTAATCACTTTTGGGCTGTTTTACAGGGTTTCGATCATTACCTTTTTTCTCGGTTTTACATATGTTGAACTGCTTGATAAAAGTGTTTATCTGAACCATTATTATCAGGTAAGTTTGTTGGCACTGCTTATGTGTTTTTTGCCAATGAACGGTTCTTTTTCGCTTGACAACTATTTTTTCAGATCCAGTCGTTTAGACAAAATTCCTTACTGGATGATCTGGGTTTTGCGTGTTCAGGTTGGGATTGTTTACTTTTTTGGTGGTATCGCCAAACTTCGCTACGACTGGCTTTTTGAGGCACAACCGTTGCGGATCTGGTTATCTGCCAATCAGAATTTTCCTCTCATTGGCTCTTTATTGATCGAAACCTGGGTTGCCTTTTTACTTAGCTGGTTTGCTATGTTTTTTGATCTGAGTGCACCATTTTTTCTTAGTTTCAAGAGGACAAGAATTTATATGTATGCCGTCATCGTGATCTTTCATTTACTGACGCATTTTTTGTTTTACATTGGTATGTTCCCATGGATGATGATTTTTACGGCACTCATTTTCTTCCCATCCAAAACACATCGGAAGATTTTGCATTTTTTATTTGGAAGATGGAGACGACTTTCGGCTGTAATTCCTTCTTCAAACAAAAGGTATTCATTAACCTTTGCTTTCTTGTTGCTGTTTTTTCTCTTTCAACTTTTTATGCCGTTTCGCAGCCGGTTGTATGGTGGAAATGTGCTTTGGCATGAACAGGGATTCCGGTTTTCCTGGAATATTATGCTGATGGAAAAAAATGCTTCACTGGAATATGAGGTTAAAGTCAAGGAAACGGGCAAACAATTTACAGTCAGACCAAACAAATATTTAACCAGAATCCAGGCCCGGCAATGCAGTTTTCAGCCTGATATGATTTTGCAGTTTGCACATATGCTTCATCAATACTATCTGGATTCGGGTGTTGGAGATACAGAAATTAGAGCGATATGTTATGCATCAGTAAATGGCCATGGAAGTAATTTACTGATCAATCCTGACGTCGATTTAATCAAAGAGCGGGATAGCTTTGAGCCAAAAAAATGGATCACAGACTGGAAGCCATAATCACAAATTCATTCAAATTGATTTTATATTTTATCAATAGAAAAGTGTTAAGAAAATTATTCGTTTTGTTAATTATTACCGTCATTTCTGCTGTGGATTTTACACTTTCAGCTCAGCGTATTACGGTTTCAGGAAAGGTTTCCGGCTCAGAAGGAACAGCCATACCTAATGCGCAGATACAAATTAAAAGTTTGAAAACAGGTGTGGTAGCAGATTCCTCAGGTTTTTATACTTTGTCAGTCAAACCCGGAAAATATTCTTTTGAGGTATCAGCTGTCGGCTTTGAATCTCAAACGGAAACTGCAAAAGTTTCGAAAGAACTGACACTGAATTTTATATTGAAATCCTTAATCCGCCAGCTTAATGCGGTTGATGTAAAAGATAAAAAAAATGATGTCAATGGTTTGAGACGACTTGCGGATGTCGAAAATATGGCAATTTATGCCGGCAAAAAAAATGAAGTGATCGTTCTGGATGGTGTTAATGCCAATTTGGCGACTAACAATGCACGCCAGATATATGCCAAAGTTCCCGGTGTAAATATTGTCGAAAACGATTCTTATGGTATTCAGCTTGGCGTTGCCACACGTGGTTTGAACCCGAACCGGACAACTGAATTTAATTCTCGTCAAAACGGCTATGATATTTCTGCTGACCCCATTGGTTACCCTGAAAGTTACTACACGCCGCCAACGGAAGCAATTAGCCGGATTGAGATTGTACGGGGCGCTGCATCTTTGCAGTATGGAACCCAGTTTGGTGGATTGCTGAATTTTCAGTTTAAAAAGGGAAATCCTGATAAAAAGTTTGAACTGGATACCCGGCAAACGGTGGGTACCTATGGACTTTTCAATTCTTTCAACGCTATCGGCGGTCAGGTTGGAAAATTAAATTATTACGGGTTTTATCAACATAAACAAGGCAACGGCTGGCGGGATAATACCAATTTCAATTTGAACACAGGTTATGCGGCAGTGAGTTGGGATCTTACGCCAAAGCTGAAAATTGGCGGAGAAATAACCATGATGGATTATCTGATGCAACAGCCGGGAGGGTTAACAGACGCTGAATTTGAAGAAAATCCAAGAACCAGTTATAGAAACGGAAACTGGTTTAAGGCTAAATGGAATATTCCCGCCGTGCATCTGGATTATCAGCTTGGCGAAAAAACAAAAATTAATCTGAGAACTTATGGTTTGGTTGCCCAACGCGGCTCCATCGGAAATATCATAAATCCATTACGTGACAAAACAGATACAACAGCTCGCCGTCAACTTTCTTACGATCATTACAACAACTGGGGTTCGGAATTCCGGTTTTTACATCGTTACAAAATAGCTGGAAAAGTTTCCTCATTTCTGGCCGGAGCGCGTTATTTTCAGGGAAATACACAGAAAAAACAAGGATCGGGTTTTGAAGGAAAAGATGCTAATTTCAATTTCCCGAATCCAGATAAGGTTGATGAATTTGATTATACTTTTCCCTCTCACAATGCCGCCTTTTTTGTTGAAAACGTAATTTGGCTGAACGAAAAATGGAGTGTTACGCCAGGTTTCCGGATGGAATATATCAATACGAATTCAAGAGGATACAGCGTTTCTGATGTTACCAATGAAATAGTGCAAGGCAGGGAAAAGAAAAACCGTTCGTTTCCTTTGTTCGGTATTGGTGTTAATCACGCGATCACGACGAAATCAGAAATCTATTTCAATATTTCACAAAATTATAGTCCGGTTAACTATTCTGATATTCAGGTTCGTACACCTAATTTTCAGGTTGATCCAAATCTGAAAGATGTGACCGGATTTAACGCGGATCTTGGGTTCAGAGGTCAATATAAAAACTGGCTTAATTTTGATTTAAGTGCTTATTATCTTGATTATAACAACCGGATCGGAATTATCAGAATTGCCAGCGATGATGGTTTGGAAGTAATCCGTTATCGTACCAATGTGGGCCGTTCCAGAAGCCGTGGTGTGGAAGCTTTTGGAGAAATTAATTTTTTCAGATTGCTTGGTAAACCGGAATCTACCGGAGATTTGTCGTTTTTTGCCAGCGTTGCCTATACTGACGCAGCTTACACAAAAGCCATTAATCCATTATTGAATACGCTTATTGTGGGTCGTCAGGTTGAATTTGCACCCAAATTGATCACAAGAGCAGGTATTACTTTCCGGAAAAACCGCTTTGGAACAACACTCCAAATGGCCTATACCAGCCAGCAATTTACGGATGCATACAATTCCTCACATACAGCGGATGGTTTGGTCGGAGAAATTCCGGCTTATAAACTTGTCGACTGGACAGCGAATTATCAATTGAAAAATGTCAATTTCAGTCTGAGCGTGAATAATGTTCTGAACGAAAAATACTTTACACGCAGAGCCTTAGGATTTCCCGGACCAGGTATTATTCCAAGTGACGGGAGAACTGCTTATTTAACCGTTGGGTTTAAAATTTAAAATCCGCCGGTTCGATTTATACGACCGGCGGATTACTGAAAACGGTGTTGAGTAAAATTAGATCTTGATAAATAGTTTCTTTTTGTACATCCAGTATAAAATCCAGAATTCCACAAGCAAAATAATACCGCCACTCACAAGCGTGCGGTAAGCCTCTCCAAATATCAAATCATAATTCTGGCTGATATTGATCCGGAAAGACTGGTCGATAAAATCATTAATGGTATGGGCGAAAATATAGGCTGCGATGGAGTTTGTACCGATCACGATCAAGGGCAAAAACCAGGACTTGTTTTCTTTTACATCGACAATAAAATAAAAACCGGCTAACAGAATAAAACACCATCCTCCGCTAAACAATGTCCATGCAGGCGTCCAGATACGTTTTACGATTGGATTGATTCCCGTAAGATTCAAAGTAATCCCAATCACAAAAAGTATTGCTGCGGTAATCACAAAACGTTTTACAAGCCAGGAGGAAGATTCCGCAGTTTTTAGCCATTTTCCGGCAATTAACCCCAAAGTCATTGTTCCCAAGGTTGGTATAAAACTAAGCGTGCTATATCCGCCGCCATTAAAATGAAAAGGACTTTCTCTTGGAAAAAGATTCATAAACCACCTGTCAAATGCCCAGGCGGCGTTTGTGTTCTTATTCCAGTGAGCCGCGAACCCTTGTAAATTATGTTCCCAATCGGCTGTTGTGCCTGTTTCAGCCCAATCGAAGTATGGACCAGGTAAGGGATAAACTGCGAAAAATATTCCGTATCCCAAAAGCAGAAACGCCAAAGCTGTCCATTGTACGCGTTCGGAACGGAAGCCCAAAGCGAATAAAAATGGATAACCCAGACCGATTTGTGTTAATGTATCTTCGAATGTAAAATTGGTCTGTTCCCGATGCATGGAGCGTAAAAAAATACCCAGCAAAATCAAAATCAGTGACCGCCTGAAAGTATGAAACCACATCATACCTGTTGTCTGCTGCCTGCTGGCTCTACTGGCCATGGAATAGGGAAGTGCTACGCCAACCAGAAACGAAAAGGATGGTTGAATCAAGTCGTGTAATGAACATCCTACCCAGGAAACATGGCTTTGCTGATAGTGAAGAAAAGCCCAAAAAGCACTTCCCGGGAGAGCCTCTGAAACTTTATTAAAACTTAAAACTTCGCCCATCATGAGCAGCATTACAAAGCCGCGGTACGCATCAACGGAAGAAACGCGCTGAGGAATGGCTGGTAAAGAAAAATCTTTCAATGTAAAGTGGGTTAGGATTTACAGAACGTGTTTGTTTTTTGGAATGAACTTACAATGTACTACATGTTTTTTATCAAAAAAGGCTATTGGCTACAAAAGCAAAAACCCCGCCGGATTTACCCGGAGAGGTTTTTGGTAATCAGTTCAATAAAAAACAGTTAGTGTTTTTTTAGATATTCATCTTTTTAAGCTCCTTCACCGCATGGTCGGCAGCACGTGCTGTCATAGCCATGTAAGTAAGCGACGGGTTAACACAAGATGAAGATGTCATAAACGCACCATCAGTCATGTAAACATTTTCTGCACCCCAAACCTGGTTGTTTTTGTTCAAAACAGAAGTTTTAGGATCGTTACCCATACGAGCAGTACCCATTTCGTGGATACCAATTCCTGGGTGTTTAGATTCGTCGTTGTATTTTGATACGTTTTTCAAACCAGCCGCTTCTAACATTTCGGCAGCATCGTTCATCATATCAACACGCATTTTCTTTTCATTGTCGCCATAAGCCGCATCGAAAACGACAACCGGAAGTCCCCATTTATCTTTTTCTGTTGTTGAAAGCGTAAAACGGTTTTTCTCATCGGGAAGCATTTCGCCGAATCCACCAAGATTCATGCTCCATCCGCCCGGTTGAGAAATTTCTTTTTTGAATTCAGCACCGAAACCATCGATGTTGGCTCCACGTCCCCAGCTGTCGCGACTAGCACCACCCTGGTACCCAAATCCTCTCAGATAATCACGTTTATCATCACCCCAGTTACGGTAACGAGGAACATAAATACCATTTGCACGACGTCCGAAATAATATTTATCCTCATATCCTTCCATATCACCACGGGCACCAACAGCAAGATGGTGATCCATAATGTTACGGCCAACCTGATCGCTTTCATTACCGAAACCGTTCGGGAATCTTTTCGATTTCGAGTTTAAAAGAATCGATGCAGAAGCAATAGCAGAAGCATTAAGGAAAATCACCTTGGCGAAATATTCCTTGGTTTCCTTCGTGTTCTGGTTGATTGTACGAACACCGGTTGCTTTGCCAAGCTTGTCGTCATAAATCACCTCTGTTACAATTGTATCAGGGATCAAAGTAAGATTTCCGGTTTTCCTTGCAGCCGGTAAAGTTGCGGCCTGTGTACTGAAATAGGCACCATATGGACAGCCACGCATACACATGTTACGGAACTGACAAGCAGCACGTCCCAATTCTGTATGAACTGCGTTTGGCTGGGTTAAATGTGCAGCACGTCCCATGATCACGTGACGGCCTGCAAATTTCTTTTCAATTTCTCCCTTTACTGTTTTTTCAACACAGTTCATTTGCATAGGAGGAAGATAGTTACCATCCGGCAACACATCCAATCCATCTTTTGCACCACTGATACCAGCGAATTTTTCTACGTAATCATACCACGGAGCGATATCGTTATAACGAATCGGCCAGTCGATAGAAATACCATCTTTTGCATTCGCCTCAAAATCTTTTGGATTCAGACGATAGCTCTGGCGTCCCCACAAAAGTGAGCGGCCACCAACGTGGTATGCCCGGATCCAGTCAAATCCTCTTGTTTCTTTATAAGGATTTTCCTTATCGTTTTCAAAAAGATATCTGTGCTCTTCATTGGCAGTATAACCTGTACGCATTCCAGCCCAGTATTCTTCCTTCGCAACGGTTGTTACACGGCCGCGGTGTTCAAGTTCCCAGGGAGCCAGTGTGGCAGTTTTGTAATCTTCAATATGTTTGATATCACGCCCGCGTTCGAGCATAACCACTTTCAGTCCTTTTTCAGTTAACTCTTTAGCAGCCCATCCTCCGCTTATACCAGAACCAACGACGATTGCATCGTACGTTACTTCCTTTTGACCTTTCAGGTTTAAATTCATAGTGAAATGATATTATAACTTAATGATAACCAGTTCTTTTGAGCTTCAATTATTTAAAACTCATCCTTAAATTAAAAACTACATTGCCCAGGCTTTCTGTCCGGGTTTCAAGTCAATACAGCCATCGTAACGGCCCGGTACTGCAACGTATTCCAATGCCTGCGTAGCGCCTGGCTCAGAAGTGAAATATCCCAAAAGTGTAAGTTCTTTGATCAATTTGAAGAAAGGAACACCCTGATCATCAGTATATTCTTTACCTGCTTCTGTGAATTTCTTACGTTCCTCAGTCGCTTTTTCTGAATCTGTTTTAGCAGAAGCTTCCAGTTCTTTCAAAATCTTTGTCTGATCTGCCGGTGAAGCTTTCAGGAAATCTTTCTTTTCAAGTTCTTTCAAACCTTTTGCAAAACTGTCCTGATCCTTGCCTGCATAACATTCTTTGATCATCTTCTCGATGAACTCGCCAACTTTGGCATCCTTCGCACCAGGTGTATCAGTTTTAGGAATAATGATTTCAGCAACTTCGGAAACTAAATTTTTTTGATCCGCCGAGAAAGGAAAAGTCAGCGCAGTCGACGTTTCCGTCGACGATTTGCAGCCCTCCAGAAAAGCCAGCATGGTCGGGGCGGAAAGCGTACCACCCATCAATAGTGCCACACGGGCAATTGCGTCACGTCTTTTCATTTTATATACTTAATAAGGTTAACAATCCAAAGTGTAATTATACATTCGATTAATGCAATTAAGAACAACCCGGCTAATTTATGAAATATTCTCTATTATTGTTTGGTTAGAACAATTCTATATAAGATGAATTGAATTTAACTAATTGATAATAAGCTAGATATGAAATTGGTCGGGAAAATTATTATGCGCGATTCTATTAAGAAAGAAGGTTCTGATCTGCTGATTTTTAACAGACCATTTAACGATTTACAAAACCAGTAAATTGCATCCTCTGATATCAGAATTATCAAAACGGCCCATGACATAAAATGTGCCAGCCTCTGCACCAAATCTTCCAAGATCCTGGGTTTCTATAAATGAACAGCTGTCAAGATTTGCCAGATCAATAATATTGATACCGCCGGTTTTGGATCCGGTCAAATTGTGGTCATAAATTGAAAAAGGATCGTTCACATCACGAAGAAGAATACGCATGGTAGTGCCTGGGTAAAATAACCCGTCGCCCTGAGAATAACTTTGAGAAAGCAATTCTGTCATTCCATATTCCGAATGAATTTTTGAAACTCCGAAACTTCCGGTCAGAATATCATGGACTTCCTCACGAAGTAATTCCTGCCGGCGACCTTTCATCCCACCGGTATCCATCACTTTCAGATTGGGAATATTTTTCAGAAAAGAAAAGTCAATATCACTTTCGGCCAGATCCAGAAGTGCAAAGGTTACACCCATCAATAAAATGCCTCGGCCGTCCGGATTTTTGGCCAGATTTTTCAGCTGTTCAATCATTTCTTCTGTGTTATGAAGATAAAAATTGGATAGCGGGGACTTGGCCTGATCAATAAAATGCTGCATCATATACACCAGAGACGAGTTGTTTCGTTCAAGGTATGATGGTAGCAGAACTAGCATATGGAAGTCGTCCAGATGCCCGTAATTTTGCTGAAAGATGCGCGTAGAGACGGATTGGTAGAGAGGAGCATCATACAAAGCATGACGGCTGGTGGCAGTACCGGTGGTTCCGCTACTTTCAAAAATTACGGTTGGTTCAGGCGGAATTCCGGATTTAATTAAATGATGTTTAAAGAATTGAATCGGAAGGAAAGGAATATCCGTAAGTCTGTTAACTTCATTCGTTTTGATATGCAGATGTGAAATATATTCCTTATAAACAGGATTGTTTACAGCCTGATATTGAAAAATAAGCAATGCAAGTGATTCGAAATCAGATGGGTCCAGATCAATAATTTGCCGGCGAAGTTCCTGACGCATTTCCAATGAAGATTTATTGCTTTGAAGTTTCAATCGTAGTACTTTCGTAAATAGAAAAACAAAGTTAGAAGTTACAAGCCAGAAGTTAACGGCTTGTTTTTGAAAATGCAGAGAATTGTTAAAAACATTATAATTACATAAACTCTGACCTATATCAACTGAAATTACAAACCTGATCTATGAAATTTAAAATCTTACTTTTTTTTATAACGGCAATTGCTCTTGCGAGCTGTGTCGATATTCCTGATTTTGACGATACACCAAAGATTTTTTATAATAGTATTGATACTGAAACCGAATTAGACAGTAATGGTAAGAAGGTACAGGAAAATATCACTGTGACAATTGATTTTGAGGATGGAGACGGAGATTTAGGTGCTTCTGATGCCGAAATTGCGGATTCTGTGAAATACAGAGATTGGGGGAATTATGAACTGGTTACTTCCACTTTGACGGATGGAAAATGGGTTGATCAAATACTTGCAATTGATCAGTTCAAATGGTTCCCGGATCTAAAACCTGATGGGAAGGCGGGTCCGATAAAAGGTAAGCTTGACTTGCATACATCAGCCAAGTATTTTAATAGTTCGGTACCAATTACCATAAGATATAAGGTCAGGATCCGTGATCGCGCATTGAGAGTTAGTAACCAGATTGTTACAGACAGTATCACGGTTCCCGGATTTAGATAAAACTTACAAAATATTAATTGAAAGAGACTGATATCTTATTTGATGTCGGTCTCTTTTTTTGTAACTTTTGGTTTAATTATTTGAACTAAATGCATATAAACCGGAAGCTTTAATATGAAAATCAAAGTTCTATTATTTTGTGGGTTCGCCATTACACTTCTCGGCTGCGATCCAACTCCCAATTTCAATACCGTTCCAAGCATTTCTTATAATGATATTAGCTCAGAAACAGAACTGGATTCGAATGGAAAGAAAATTAGGGAAAACGTAACCATTTCGATAGACTTCGAAGATGGTGACGGCAATCTTGGCGCGACAGAAAGTGAAATAAATGACTATGTTAATTTTCGCCCGCCTTATGGCAATTGGGGAAACTATGAACTGATCACTTCCAGACTGGAAAATAATAAATGGGTGGAGAGAATCATGGCCACGGATTCTATCAAATTTTTCCCGTTGTTAAAGGTGGATGGGAAAATTGGACCGATAAAAGGGAAACTGGATTTGCATACTACGGCTTATTACACGGCTAATACAAAACAGGTTTTATTCAAATTTAAGCTAAGGATCCGTGATCGTTCCCTGCATGTAAGTAATCAGGTTGTTACGGATAGTTTGTATTTGCCATACTATCAGTGAGGGTTTAAATTTGAACAATGTATTGGTTTTGCCTGTTGTGCATTTAACCCTACCAGTAAAATCATCTTCGGTTACCTGTGAACATTGGAATGTATGCTTCAATTCTTCTTTCTGTAAGAAGTATCATGTTAGGGTAAGCGTTTTTCAAGGCTTCATCAGTTAAAATGCTTGGTATCAATGTGTCTGACTTTATGTCTCCTTTTGTGTAAGCAAATACAAAACGAACCGGAAGAATGTACTCCCCAACATAAGAAGGTTTCAGGTGTGGAAGATGGCGGAGTGCTTGTTTAACTTGCTTGTCAAAACCATAATCTGGCTGACTGGGATTTAAAATTGCTATATTCTGTATGTGACCCAGTGAATCGATATTAAAATGAGCGTAAATAATTGATCGTGTGTAGACCTTTGCTTCAACTGCTTGCTGAGGATAGGTGATATATTTATGTAAAACAGCATTAAATGCAAGATCTTGATCAAGGCTATGAAGTGACTGCGCATGTAAAAATTGACCAACAAGACAGAGTCCTATTAAAGTATTGAACTTTATCATTTGAAGTAGATTTAAATTAAGAAAGATTAATAATTCTACGTTTTGCCTTCTGATAACTCAAAGTACAGTATTTTAATTAATCATTCAATGTTGTACGTTCTTTTTTTGAACTGTTAGGCCGTCGTGCGTCAATGTTCTTTGAATAGTGCGAAGTGTAGCAAAATACGGTTTGAAAGGGTATTTGTGAATTAGAAGCTATTCTGCTGTTTTAATTTATATTGTTACAACGGTAGATGATTAGAGGGGCTGACCAAAAAGTCGGTCACATACTTTATTCCATTCGGACCAATTGGAGAAATTTTTGTCCGGACGGTTTTCAGGCAACGAAATTTACTATTTGGTCAGCCCCAACATTAAGCTTACTGCTGGTAAGATTTTTTGCAAAACTCCCTCAGACAACATTTTTCCAACCCCAAACCGCTTAAAACGATAAACTCCCGTATATTTAGGAGCTTTATCGGTCGCAATGTTTATGCAGGGAAATTCTACCAAAATTTACAATTCATTAATCTCATTTTTTCTGACAGTTTTATTTGTCGGTACTTCCTATGCGCAAAAATCTGCATCGGGTGATAGCATAAAAATCGCCATTGCACCGGAGTATAATGCTGTTGGTAAATCACACCGTTTTTTTCTGGGAGAAAATTACAGGAAACTCTGGGCTATGCCTGTTCCTATGCGGATACTTGATTTTTCCAAAGAACACGGTGGTCTGACGATTTTGAAACTGGGTGGAGGAATGCAAACACGTTCGCTGCGTCTGAAAGATTCTTCCGGTAAAGAATGGGTTTTGAGAACCATACAAAAATATCCGGAACGCGGACTGGCGGAAAATCTTAAACCTACTATTGCAAGAGATATTGTCCAGGATCAGGTTTCTACCGGTCATCCTTTTGGTGCTTTGGTCGCGCCTTCGCTGGCCGAAGCGTTGGGGTTACTTCATTCCAATCCTGAAATAGTATATGTTGGCAACGATCCGGGTTTGGGAGAATACCAGAAAGATTTTGCCAATGCGGCCTATTTATTTGAGGAAAGAAATCCTTTTGAAACAGAAAAAACGGATGCAACGGATAAAGCGCAGCGGAAGGTTCAGAATGATAATGATACCAATTTTGATGAAAAACTCACACTTCGAGCACGTTTGCTGGACATGGTCATCGGCGACTGGGACCGTCACGAAGATAACTGGCGCTGGCTCCCGGAGAAATCAAAAGGAGAAACCATTTACAGACCTATTCCAAGAGACAGAGATAAAGTTTTTTATAAAACCTCCGGACTCTTGCCCTGGTTTTTATCTCATCAATGGCTGAAATCCAACCTTCAGCCTTACAGTGAAAATATCAGGGATGTAAAAGGGTACAATTTCAATGCGCGGTACCTGGATCGTTATTTTTTGAATCAGCTGGATGAGGGTGACTGGAAAGAAGAAATAAAATATATTCAGGATAGGCTGACTTCTGAGCTTATCGACAGCACAATGAAGTTTTTACCAGATAGTGTTTATGCCGATCCAAGTACCGCAGAACTTACCAGATCTTTGAAAGGCCGGGTGAAAAATCTGCCGGTTTATGCTCTGGAATATTTTCGCTTTTTGGCTGGTATCGTAGAAATTCCGGCGTCAGATAAAAAGGAATTTTTTGATATTCGTCATACCAAAAAAGGTGATATTGATCTGACTATTTTCAATATCAGAAAAGACGGATCAAACGGAAGGAAAATTTATCACCGAAAATTTGATCATCACATTACGAAAGAAATCAGGCTTTACGGTTTTGGCGGGGAAGATGTTTTTTCTATAAATGGTACTACGAAATCTTCCATCAAAGTGAGAATGGTGGGTGGAGATGATGTTGATAAATTTGAGGTTGACGAAAACCTGAAAAATAAACATAAGCTTTATGTTTATGACAGGTCCGATCAGGAAAATATACTACCTGCTCCTTCACTTGCAAGGTTAAGGTTAGCAACCGATACCGCTGTCAATCAATACAACAAGAGAAGTTTTCTTTTCGATAGATTGGGGCCTCTTTTTCGTATCAATTACAATATTGACCAGGGAATTCAGATAGGTGCGGGCCTGGTTTTTGAAAAACAGGGATTCAGAAAAGTACCTTATGCTTTCAAAAATGAATTCTGGGCCAATTATTCTACCGGACGAAAATCTTTTATTCTGGATTATGTTGGAGATTTTAAGAAAGTGTTCGGGTTGAATGATATGGAAATTGACGCGCATTTATTAGGCCCGAATAATTTAAGTAACTTTTTTGGTATTGGTAATAATACCCGTTTTATCAATAAAGGAAACCGGAAAATGCCATACTATCGAAATCGATATGATTACCTGACGGCGGATTTTAAACTGAAAAGAAAAATCAGAGACAACCTGACCTTATTTGGAGGAGTTTCTACGGAATATTATACAAGTAAGCAGACCAATAATTTAACCCGTTTCCTGTTCGATTTTAATGAGGCAAATCCTCAGTACCAGGTTTTTCAAGATCGCGTTTATGCCGGTTTGATAGCGGGTTGGACTTATGATTCCCGGGACAATATTTCCATGCCTTCAAAGGGACTTTACTGGAATACAACTTTTTCAGCGAAGGAAAAGCTAAACGGTTTTTCTCAATCCTATGGCAAGCTGGCTACCGAGATCAGATATTATTTAAGTAGTAAAAATTCAAATTTCGTCATGGCAAATCGTCTTGGCGGCGGAACAACTGTGGGAGATCCAACTTTTTTCCAAAAAATGCAGTTGGGTGGTGTGCGCAGTCTTCGTGGATATCATACCAATCGGTTTACCGGAAAAACGATGATGTACCATAACCTTGATTTACGGATGGATATTCTGCATTTCACTTCTTACATCGTTCCGGGAACACTGGGTATTATTGGATTTAATGATGTGGGAAGAGTTTGGGAGCCCGACCAATCTTCAAAAAAATGGCACGATGGATACGGTGGCGGATTATATGTTGTTCCTGCCGAACTGGTTCTTATTCAATTTGTAATGGGTTTTTCCAAAGAAGGATCGCTTCCTTATATTTCAATCGGATTCAGTTTTTAGGTTGATTCAGGATTCAATATCCTGATCCTGCTCCACGACTTCTTCCATAACTTTGGCGGGGATTAAAATTCTAAAAGTGGTTCCTTTGCCAACTTCTGAGCTTTTTACGAATAATTTCCCCCCATGATAATCTTCAATGATACGCTTGGCCAGTGTTAAACCTAACCCCCAGCCACGTTTTTTTGTACTGAAACCAGGATTGAAAATTTTGTTGGCGTTCGCTTTGGTCATTCCTTTACCGGTATCGGTAATATCAATAAGTATTTCTTTGCTTGACGGCGGAGCTTGCAGCGTAACGTGGATTTCTCCGATACCGGCCATTGCATCCACAGCGTTTTTACAAATATTTTCAACAACCCATTCAAAAAGGTTTTTATTCAATAGTGCAGTTTGTCCTTCCGCGAGCTGATCATGGATATAAAAATGAACTTTTGAAGAAACACGTTTTTGAAGATAAGTAATAAAACTGGTTACGATGAAGGAAACCGATTCCTGTTTTAAAGTAGGAACAGAACCTATGTTGGAAAAGCGGGTCGTAATCATTTCCAGACGCACCACATCTTTTTCAATTTCGTCTGCAATGGAAGAATCAATGTTAGGATCACTGCGAAAATATTCTACCCATGCCATGAGTGAAGATAATGGTGTACCCAACTGATGCGCAGTTTCCTTAGCCAAACCAACCCAGACACGATTTTGCTCCGCTTTCCTGGCTGCACTAAATGCCAGATAAGCCAGATAGCCAATCAGCAGCATAACCGAAAGCTGGATAAAAGGATAGTACCGAAGCTGTGTTAACAAAAAAGAGTTACTATAATAAATGTAGCCAACTTTTCCTTCGCCAATCTGGACGGGAACCGGCGGGTGCTCTTTTTTCATTTTAGCCAAATGGGCTTCCACAATTCGTTCTTTTTCCCGAAGCGAGGCATTTTTTGAAAAAGGAATATTCTTGAAAACACTGGGGAAATTATTTTCGTCTACATAAATCGCAGGGATCTGATAAAAGTTGAGTGCATCCTGAATGAAACCCATCACCACATTGAAATTTTCATCATCCGGGCTGTTGATTATATACCGCAGACCTTCACCAAACAACCTCACCTCACGTTCTTCGCGCTCTTCAAGTTTGTCGACCAGATCATTGGTATAAACAAGAGAAGCAATACTCAAAAAGAGTAAAACTACCCCAATTGCATATTTCAGGTTGCCTTTTTTCTCATAAGTTTCAACCAGAGAACGACGGAGTCTCTCGCTGTTTAAGAGCGCAGCCGGGTGTAATCGGAAACGTGGTTTGTTTTTAGGTGTTTCTGCAATCATTTATATTCAGACACTTAGACAAATTTACCTGTTGAAATATTAAGGCTTACAAATAACGTAAAATAATTGTGCTTAGTGGATTTTCCTGTCAATTTCCTTTGTTATCAGGTCAGGAATAAAGATGACGAATGTCATTTACCTGCCTCGGATTATAGCAGAAATTTACAATATAAACCGAAGTTTTATTTATATGTTTTCTAAATAAACAAGTGCTTTTTGGTTAGCGTTCCTATTGTAAATTTTGTGCTGTATTTTTGTAAATCGAATTAGACCTAGTGATGTATAATCATTTCAAATCAATAAGTTTATCACATCGGAATGCCCCACTTTCCATCAGAGAGCAGCTTTCGCTTTCGGAGGAAGGAGCAAAGGGAATAATGCTTCGTTTGAAGGATTTCTTTGAAGTTTCCGATGTTCTTGTCGTTTCTACCTGCAATCGTACAGAAATATATTATTCTTCGGCCGAGGATCTGAATGAGGAGATTATCAAGCTTCTTTTAATAGAGAAAGGGATTTCTGATGTACAGCCTTTTCTGGATTATTTTGATCGTTTTTCAGAGGGAGAAACAGCTGTACAGCATCTGTTTGAGGTTGCTACCGGCCTTCATTCACAAGTGGTTGGGGATATGCAAATCCCTAATCAGATCAAACATGCATACCAATGGACTGCTGACTTAAACATGGCTGGTCCATTTTTACACAGACTTTTACACACGATCTTTTTTGCCAACAAACGTGTGGCTCAGGAAACATTTTTCCGTGACGGAGCTGCTTCGGTTTCTTATGCTGCGGTTGAATTACTGGATGGTTTGATGCCAAATCCTAAAATTCTGGTGGTTGGTCTTGGAGAAATCGGAACTGATGTTTGTCGTAATCTGGCGCAAAAAACAGGTGCAGATGTAACTTTGGTAAACCGTACTGCAAGCAAAGCAGAAGCTTTGGCTCAGGAACTTGGTTTTAAAGTTGCCGATTTTGAAAATATTGAACAAGAAATTGCAAAGGCTGATATCATTGTTTCCTCCATTGCGCTTGATGAACCATTCTTTACAAAAGAAATGATGGTTCGTTTGCGGGGTATGTCTTTCAAATATTTCATAGATCTTTCTGTCCCGCGCAGCGTATCTCCGGAAGTGGAAGAAATTCCTGGCGTAATGCTTTATTCGATTGATTCCATCCGTTCAAGAGCAGATGAAGCGCTTACACGCAGACTTGAATCTGTTCCGCGTGTGAGAGAAATTATCGGAGAAGCGGTTTATGAATTTAATGACTGGTCAAAAGAAATGATCGTTTCTCCGACTATTCAAAAACTTAAAGGTGCGCTTGAACAAATACGTAAGGAAGAATTAACGCGTTTTACCAAAAACCTAAGTGATTCTGAACTTGAAAAAGTAGAGCGTATCACAACTAGCATGATGCAGAAAATCCTTAAACTGCCGGTTTTGCAATTAAAAGCGGCTTGTAAACGAGGAGAGGCAGAAACGCTGATCGATGTTTTAAATGATCTTTTCAATCTGGAAAAGCAAAGCGAAACACATTAACACAGAATATTATTCACTATGGAGTTATAATAAGACCCCGATGACCGAAAGGAATTCGGGGTTGTTTTTTGATAGGCTATTCAAGAAAAGAACGGGCCGCTTTGTGCGGCCCGTTCTATGCATTACCTTACCCTCCACAATATTTTTAATTTGCTGATTACATCTTTTTGATGAATGGACCAGCAATTGCAAGAACCTGATCCATAGTCAAAGGCTCATCAAATGCCTCAGTGATGGCAGTAAATGAAACACCTGACAAACCGTCAACACCAGGAAGATTCAAAGTACCTTGAACAACGTTTCCTTCACCTGCGTAAACCGCAGCAGGAACGCCGGCATCATTTGAAATCCATCCTTTGATAGTTGCATCGCCAGAAATTTTTGCCAATATTTTTCTGGCAATCGCAGCGTGACGCGCTTCAACTGAATGTATTTGAAGTGCATACTCCAACAAAGGTTTAGACGTGATAAGGTTACCAGCCTGTCCTTTGTAAGCGCGAACTCCAGTATCTTCTAAAGCTTTTGAAACAGTAACAAAAGTTGGGAAATCTGTGAAAACTGTTGGGAAAACTGCTGGGAAATCAAAAGTTGGTTTAGCAACTGCATTAGTGCTAAGCGCAGCTACAAGAAAATCAACGTGTGCTTTTTCGTGTTTTCCTATCTGTGCGAACACAGGGGCGTAGGTACTAGGAATTAATCCGGAAGTACCGTTACCAATCATGTAAAATTCGTTTTCCAGATATTCAAGCGTAAGTGCATAGTTAAGCACTTCAGTAGCAGTTGGAGTTGCTCCAAAAGCTTTGTTCACAATCGTACCGAAAGCAACAGGAATAGCAGCTGCGGCCAGTTTACTACCAATACGGTTCATAAACATGCGACGTGATGCGTGCTCTAGACGACCAACAGCATCGCCGTCAAATTTTTGGAAACTATCTATTATATTAAAGATATTCATGTCTTCGTGATATTAAAATGTTGATGATTAAGATGGCAAATTTGAACCACTGATTTTGTCCATTACAAAAGGCTGAACGGCCGGAAGGATTACGCTTGGAGGAACCGCTGCGTCAAATCCACCAAATCCCATTATTGTGACAAGTACATCATCACCAGCAAACGAACCCGTATTTGGCATCAACAAATCACGAATGATAGAAGCGTGACGTGCTTCAACAGAAACAATTTTACCTGCCAGAAGTAAATAATCACCGCTTGTAATTAATTTTCCAGCACCGTTGTAAGCCTGAACTCCTGTATCTTCAAACAATTTGGCAGCACCTAAAACACTTGCACGATCGTTGAAATTAATTGAGGTAAAATTAGGTGTCAATCCTTTAATTGCAGATCCGCCCAAAGCAGCTTTGAAGAATTGTCTGTGAATAATTTCGTGATCACGAATATCAGTAAGAATCATTTTTTCCTCAGCGGTCATACCTGCATAAGGAGTAGCCATTACTTGTGTGTAGAATGCAGCTTCCAATTGTTCCAATGCATAAGCATAGTTAAGGATACCAACATCACCTGATCCAAGATCAACTGTTTGGTCACCTTGAATATCATGATCAGTACATGCACCTAGGATAAAAGCTCCAGTTGCAGCCGCAACACCGGCTGATCTTAGAAAGTAGCGTCTGTTTACCACCGATAGCATTTGCTTATCTTCGGAAACTGTGTTGTCTAATAAGGTTTTTTTCATAATGCAGTTTGTTTCTAAAACTCTCGTTTGTTGAAAAAAGGTTGAATTTAGCAGACTTACGACGGCCTGATTGAAATAGATTAAGCTGTGAAAAAAAATATTTGGTGAAGTGATTAATCGGTAGAATCCAGTTTTGTATTCCTACGCTATTTATCCCGGAAAAGAAGCGTTTTCATAGGATTATAGGTAGAAAAAAAATTATAAAGTTTTAAGAAAATATATTTTAATACTCAATAAAAATATTGTGAAATGGGATAAATTTATTTTTTAAGTATTGAAAGTGAGATTTTTGCATGAGGTCGGATATAATCTTGTTAAACTAATCTTAATATAATCGACAGGATTAATCTCTTACTTTTGACTAATTTGCTATCTGTATGTACATCCGGTTTTAAATTTCCTTCGTATGTATTAAACGTTAGTATAAAATCCAGCATAGATATATTATTACACCTTTACCTCCATCTGATATGGCGTGCATGTACGCTCAAAAAAGAGTAAGCCGGCGTATGTTCAGCACCTTGAACGCTTTGCTAATTGTTTGCGTCCAAAGAAAGTTTTTGTTATTCTTTTTACTAATCAGTTTATGTAGAAATGCCGAGGCGCAAATACAGCATTGGAGTCCTTCGGCGGAACTGGGAAGTTATATCGGAACAAGTTCAACAGCTCCGTTCTGGCTTAGATCCAACCAATTTGGCACAGTCCCTTTAACGATGCCTTCTTTAACAGGACGTGTTGGGCTTACTTATGAATCCCAGATTTATGCTGATACGATCAAAAAGTCAAAACATTCCAAAATCCGTTGGGGTGCGGGTGCCGAAACAGTTTTCAATCTTGGTCGAGGTAATGAGAAAGTTTTATTGCCGGAGGCATATCTTAAAGTAAGGTGGAAAAAGCTGGAATTCTGGGGGGGAAGGAGGAAGCAAATTCTGGGCATAGTGGATACAACTTTGAGTACCGGATCTTTTACATGGTCAGGAAATGCAATGCCTGTTCCGAAAATTCAGCTCGGTTTCCCGGATTACGTTCCCTTGAAATTTTTGAAAAACTATGTTTCCCTGAAAGGATTTTTTTCACACGGCTGGTTTAACGTGCCTTATATTCAGGATGCTTATCTTCACCAGAAAACCTTACATGGAAAATTTGGAAAACCTGGTGGCAAATTCAGCATGCAGATCGGGGTTGTTCATAGTGTTACCTGGGGAGGTCACGCGGATTATTTGAAAACCAGTCCGCTTGCTGTAAACGGACAGCTGACAGATAATTTTGGAGATTTTTTATGGGGCGTCGTTATTGGTAAAATTCCGAAAGCTTATCAAAATAGACGTTTCACCAATTTTGATGGAGAAAACAGGGTAGGAAATCATGTCGGTCAATATGATCTCGCTTTTGAATATCAGCTAAAAACGTCAAAATTACTTCTCTATCATAATCACCCTTTTGAAGACGGATCCGGATTGCAGCTGCAAAATATTCCGGACGGATTGTATGGTTTAAGCTGGAAAAGGGCTGCGAGTAACAAATCTTTTATACAAGTCAGAGGTGTATTGCTCGAATATCTTTTCAGTAAGGATCAGTCCGGTGCAGGATTTGACCTGACGAATTCACATTTTAAAGGAAATGACAATTATTTTGATCATGCACAATATAAAGAAGGCTGGTCGTATTTTGGCAAAGGTATGGGGACACCCTTTATTCAGCCAAACAGCGAAATAAAATCAAAATACTGGGGCGAATTTTTTCCTGATAACCGGGTAGTTGTTTATCACGTTGGACTGGAAGGAACGGCAGCAAGATCCATTCAATGGCGGACTAAATTATCTTACAGTTCAAATTTTGGAACAAATAACAGGCCGTTCAATCCCACGGCCAAGCAGTTTTCGTATTTATTGATGGTCGATGCGCCAATATTTAAATGGGGAAATACGAGGTTGGTAACCAAACTTGCTTTTGATCAGGGAGATTTATTGCCCTCCTCACTTGCAGGTTACGTAGGTTTCAGAGCCACAGCCTTTGGAAAATGGAAATAAGTTTCCTTTCAAAGTAAAACAGAAAAGGTGGCCGGATTTCTCTGCCACCTTTTCTGTTTTATTTTTTTGCCGCTCTTTTGATAGGCCGACCATATTTCTTCATTTTTTCGGCCGCATGATCTCTGCGGACATTCACTTTTTTATTTTTATCAATTTTCTCATGAAATGCCGCACCAACCGTTCCTTTTTTAGGAAGTTTGATATCAACCGTTTTCATGTAGATATGAGGCTTTTCATTTTCAGTAAGAATATCTGATATTTTCAGATTTTCCGGTAACGCCAGCATTGGAATTTCGTAATTCATCAAAGCCTCGATATTTTCCTGAAATTCCTTTTCCTTCTCCGTTACAAATGTGATAGCAATCCCTTTTTTATCAGCGCGTCCCGTTCTTCCTATACGGTGAATATAATTTTCAGGTACTTCTGGAACGTCGAAATTAAAAACGTGCGAAACTTCGGCCACATCCAATCCTCTGGCAATAATATCAGTTGCGATCAGTAAGCGGTAATTCCCTTCATGAAACTGTTTCACACTATTGAAACGGTGATTTTGTTCCTTATTAGAATGTATTACACCAATTTTATCCGGGAATTTTCTTTCCAGCTGTCCGAAAAGCTGGTCTGCCAAATGTTTGGTAGCAGCAAATACAAGCACTTTTGACATATCCTCATTTTCACTTAGCAGCAGTTCCAGTAAATTTACTTTGGTGTAAAAATTAGGAACGTCGTAAGCCACTTGCTCAATATTTTCCAATGGCGTTCCAACCGGCGCTGCCTCAATACGAACAGGATTATTGAAATAAGTCTGCATCAAAACTTCCACTTCCGGAATCAGCGTTGCTGAAAACAAAAGATTTTGTCTTTTCTGTGGCAAAAGATCCAGGATATTTTTAAGCTGCGTACGAAATCCCAAATTCAGCATTTCGTCCACTTCATCAATCACCAGTTTTTTAATATTTTTAGTTTTAAGCGAACCATTCATCGCCAGATCAACCAGACGGCCCGGCGTTGCCACCACAACATCCGCTCCGTTTTTCAACTCGGCCATCTGCACTTTTATATTGCCGCCACCATAAACGCCAACCGCTGTCAGCGTCATATAAGCAGCCAGTTTTTTCACTTCTTCCACCACCTGAACCACAAGTTCGCGCGTAGGAACAATGATCAGAAGCTGGGGTAAACGGTCTTTGGAAAACTGTATTTGCCGAAGCGTTGGCAATAAATAGGCGAAAGTTTTTCCAGTTCCAGTCTGGGCAATTCCACACACATCTTTTCCGGACATCATCACAGAAAAAACTTTTTCCTGAATTGTTGTCGGTGTTGTATAACCAAGATCCTCTAATGCGTTCAGTAGCGGCCTGGTGAGATTTAATTCTTCAAAAGTCATAACACAATCCTAAATAATCCGCAAAGGTAATTCTAATCCGGCGGATATGACGACTTTTATCAGGATTTGATTACTTAATCGCTGTTAAAGAAGAAATTAGCATTTTTGATATATAACTGATTTTACATTTTGGTATAAATCCAGGCCCACCAGATCAAAATAAATTGTAAAGGCAACCGAAGAATTGCTATCCACAAATATGGATTTTGCTCTTTATAAAAAGTAATAGCCATCTGAATATTGGCTGGGAAAACAGCAATCAACAACAAAATCAAAAGCCATGCACCGATGTGTCTTGTTGCGGGAATTGCCAGTAAGATTGCGAACAAAATTTCACAGGCGCCGCTTACATATACCAGTTCCAAAGGATAGGGAAGGAATTTTGGAACGATACTCACAAACATTTTTGGTTTTGTGAAGTGCGTTATTCCTGCGAAAACAAAAAATGCAGACATGAGGTAGAGGAAAAAGTATTTCATGTTGCGCTGATATTGATGGGAATAAATTATGATGTGGATTCGAATTTATGATTCCGGTTAGATATCTTTGAAAATTGTTAATTTTCGGTTACATATCACCCTCAATTTAATGGTATTTAACGATTAATTACTACCACCTCCAATAAAAAATATGTTTTTAAAATCTACTTTATTCTCTTCCTTTTGCGGCTGTATTTTCCTTTTAACTTCCTGTGCAGGGACTTACCAGGTGCCATCTTCAATAACTATAAATAAATCAGATTCAACAAGCGGCGTTGTTCTGTTTTCTATTTCACTTCCAAAGCAGTCTTACGGACATTATTATATTGACATTTTTCAAATAGAAAGCCGGAAAAAAGAAAAATTGATTATCTCAACAGCCGACCTACCGAATTTTAAAAACGGTGAAATTAAAATATTCTATGGCGCAAAGGTTTTGCCAAAAGGAGAATATAAAATTTATGGCTGGGGTATTGATTTCAATGATGGAACACGAAAAAAGCCATATGTTTCCAAGGCGAATGTTGCGTTTCCTTTTACAGTATTTGCGGGTGATGTGAATTATCTGGGTGACTATTTCGGAATGTACAGGAGGATCACAAATGGTGGCGGACTAAAAGTACCGACAGAGGCATATTTCATTGTTTCAAATAGGTATCTGGAAGATAGAGAGATAATTAGTAAGAAATTTCCAGGCTTGAATTTGAATAAAACTGTCGATGCAATGCCGGATTTTGACGGCAACAATACAGCTTTTAGCGGATTTTATTTGAAAGGAATCAATGTACCATGATTATCCAATTTTTAGACATTTAATAAATTCCCAATAAATAATAATCCCCGTCAGGTGATTCACCGTCTGAAATAATTTCCCAACCCTGAGCATCATAAAAAGCCAAAGCCTTCTTATTAGCTTTTAAACATTTCAAAGATGCAGGCCGGCCGGTTCTTGACAGACATGCCTCCAAAAGAGATTTTCCTATTCCTTTTCCAACAAAACCGGTATCGATAAAGAGAGAATGGATAAAATTATCTGGCAGCCACCAGGCAATGAAACCTATCGGGAAGTTATCCTTTAAGGCCACCAAAACTTCTTCTTCCTGAATCGCGGAATCAAAATCGTTAAGATTTAAGCTTTTCGGGTCTACCCACGGAAAAGCCAGTTTTCGCGATTCCAGATAAATTTGGCGAAGTTGTTCTTTATACTCCGGGTTATATTCCCGTATGGTCCAAAACATTGTTTTTTCTTTTTCTTCCAATTTCTTTATCGTTGCCTATCCGATGTATTTTTCTTTTTAACAGTTTATTTTCTAAAACCGTACCCGCTGTTAACAATTATTATTGTTGCCAAATAAAGCCCGATGGTTTCTCCTTCATTCATATAATTTGAGTTAGATTTGTAATGATTTGCTGATCAGAGAAATCGACGTTTGTGAAGATATCCATATGCAGGCTAAACTTTCAAAATAATATTTTACCTGTTTTGTTGGAACAATTAGCCTGCGTAAAAGCTTCTATTCTTGAATAATGGTAGTATCTGTTTTTTTGAAACCGCCATCGTGAAATGTTTTAATTATAGTCTAATGAAACTTGTCGGACAATTAAACCGGGTTGTAGTTACCGGACTTGGCGCTTTGACACCGCTGGGAAATAATATAAATGCCTTCTGGAATGCATTGGTTAATGGCGTAAGCGGTGCAGCAGAAATAACGAAATTTGATACTACCAATTTCAAAACAAAATTTGCCTGCGAAATTAAAGGTTTCAACCCACAGGATTTTTTTGACAGAAATGACGCAAGAAAATACGATCCTTTCACGCAGTATGCATTGGTTTCAGTGGCCGAAGCTTTAAAAAATGCAGATGTTGATTTTGAAAAACTTAACAAAAACCGCATTGGGGTAATCTGGGGGAGTGCAAATGGCGGAACTTCAACTTTTCAGGATGCGGTTTCTGAATATGCAACCGGAAGCGGAATTCCACGGTTCAACCCCTATTTTTATCCTAAAATGATCGTTGACATCGCTTCTGGTGTCATTTCTATAAAGTACGGCTTGCGTGGTGTAAATTTCACTTCCGTATCCGCGTGTGCAAGTGCAAACACGGCAATCATCGAAGCATTCAATTTTATTCAGTGGGGAAAGGCGGATATGATCATTACCGGCGGTTCCGAAGCTTCTATTTATGAAGTTTCCATCGGTGGTTTTAATGCAACAAAGGCATTATCTACCAACAACGAAAATGCTAAAACGGCCTGCAAACCTTTTGATCCTGATCGTGACGGCTTTGTAATGGGAGAGGGCGCCGGTGCTCTAATCCTTGAAAGTTATGAACACGCAGTGAACCGGGGCGCGAACATTATTGCAGAAATTGTGGGCGGCGGAATGACAGCGGATGCGTATCACCTCACCAGCACACATCCGGAAGGTGCAGGAACATCTGCGGCCATGTTTCTTTCATTGGAAGAGGCGGGAATTTCTGCATCGGCGATTGATTATCTTAATGTGCACGGAACAGCATCATCAGTGGGAGATATCAGTGAATTACAGTCTATTAAAGCGGTTTTCGGACTGGATACCAATCTTAGTATCAGTGCAACAAAATCCATGACGGGGCATTTACTTGGTGCGGCAGGAGCCATTGAAGCCATTGCCTGTATCAAGGCCGTTGAAAATAATATAATTCCACCAACCATTAATACACAAAAACTGGAACCGGAATTTGAAGGCAGACTTGATCTTACTTTGGGCAAAGCAAAAAGTAAAACGGTAAATTATGCCATGAATAATACACTCGGTTTTGGCGGACATATTGCTTCAAGTATTTTTACAAAGTTCAGAGAGTAGAAATTCGAGGGCTTTCAGGCATAAAAAAAGCATCCGTTTTCAGGATGCTTTTTCGTTTATCGATGAAGTGTAAAATGTTATCTTGTTCTCAAACGACCTGATTTTTTGTCGTAAGTTCCTAGTGGAAAGCTTAATCCAAGATTAATTCCGAAGTTACGGTTCTGGATGTTGCTGTTAGAATCTTTTGTTACATCCAAAAGTCCCAGTCCGTATCTAACGTCAAAATTAAGCCATATTTTGCGTGTAAGTTCATAGTTCAAACCCAATCCGCCAGTCAAGCCCAAGTCAAAAACATTGTAAACACGACTGTTTGAATCGCCATTAATGTTATTTCCGTTGATATCTTTTGCGCTAACAAGGAAATTCAAACTTGGCCCAAGAAATACTTTCGGACGAAGACGATCACCATATTGACCAAAGAAGTAAGTGAAAAGCAATGGAACCTGTACATAGTTCAAATTGATTTCATTTGTTTTATCAAGGATTTTTGCACCAAGTTGTGTGTATAGGATTTGTCCACTAAATCCAAATCCCTTTTTTGAGCTATAATTATAAAAAGCTCCGATTGTCAAACCTGGTTTAACTTCTGTTTTACTTGCGCTTCCGTGAAAGTTAGCAAATGAAACACCTGCAATAGGTCCGATGGAAACATTTTCCTGAGCGAAAGCCTGTGACAGGCTAAGCGTAAGAGTAATTAAGAGAATAATACAATTCTTCATGTAGGTACGTTTAAGTTAATTTGAAACGTACTATTCAATTAGCATTCCAACTGAGCTGATTTGAGGAGATATTGGTTATTTTGTTTGTTATCAAGACTATAATAAATAATTGGAATTTTTACAATAGTGGAGATTTTAGAGAAACTGGGGTAAGTTGTCCACAAATTATATCAAAGAGCTACATTAATCATCGTCTTCATCATCAAAAACTGCTGTGTTCGGTATTTCATATGTTTTCAAAAAAGCTTTGAGCACACTTGGTACTTGCCATTTTTTTAATGTCAGCTTAATTTCTTTGATTTCAGCTTTTACTTCATTAATGTTGGTGTTAAATTTAACAACAACGGTCGTCATGGAATTGGCGTGTTGTGGATTGATCCCGCATAAATAGGAAATCTGCTGCTGAATTTCTTCTTTCTCTTTTTCCAATTCTTCAACCTGCTCTTTCAAAACCAGATTGTAATACGTAAGCTGTTCCTTACCCAGATTTTCAAGATGATCCTGATCGATTCTTTCAAACTCAATCTGCAATTTTAATAATTCAAGCAGATTATTTTCCTGATAAGTTTGGGTAACACGCTGCATAATTTCCGTTTTACGGATTTTTTCTGCTTCATCGGTTTCGCGGTCAGGATGGAATGCTTTGACCAAATCCATATAAACCGTTCGAACCGATTTTGTTGTCTTTTGTTTGGTTAGTAATTGTCTGGCTTCTTTCGCCTGTTCAGCAAAAGCTTTTGCTTTTTCTGCCCTTAATTCTTCCTTGATACGAATTTGCTCTTCTTCACTCAGTTCATGGAAATGTTCAGGATATGTTTCTTCCTCCGTAATTTCATTTTCTTCTGCTAATAATTTGCTGTCGATCAACTGGGAATCAGCTCTTTTCAATTCATTAAGCGCAGCTTCAAAATCAACTTCACTGTATTTGTTAAAAAGTGGAATCAGTTCTTCAAATTTATAATTGACAATCAGATCAAAAGATATTTCAGAAATGAGATATGCCAGTTTGGTCAGATATGCTTTTCTATAAAGATCCTTTTCGTAAGTCCGGTCCATAAGTTTTACCAGCTCCACACGAAAAGACTGGTATTCCAGCACAATCGGATTGTATTCTCTTTGAACGCGATCAATCAAAAGATGATAGGTCGTGCGCAACTCAGGAATCAATTTATCCAACTGCTCAATTTTTTCGGATAACTGATTAAATTCTTTTTGACGTTTGTTCCAAACAGTCTTTGGCTGCCCAATACGCAGCACACTTGATCTTTGCATGATATTATTTTAAAGTATTTCAAAAGCTGTTTTAGCTATTTTTAAGTTTATAATGTTAAGGAAATTTTGTTACCCGTCGGACGGGCAAAAAGCCGTCCGACGGGCTGCCGGTCCAACATTAACAAAGTGTTCTGACGTGCCACCGGTCCGACGGTTTTTTCTACCGTCGGACCGGTAATAAAAAATATCTATATCCTAAAACATCGCAGTCTCAAAACCCCAATTCCTGATAGGAAATCAACACAATGGCAATAACCGCCAAAGCTAATCCCAACCGGTTCAGATTATTCAACTTCTCCTTATACAAAACCCAGGCGGCAAAAGAAGAAACGAGCATACTCAGAATATTGTAAATCGGAAAAACAAAAGCCGCACTGTTTCCAAATGAACCCAAGGCCAATAACAAAAAGTAAAGCGAAAGAAAATTGGGAACGCCCAGAATTAATCCGCCGATAACACTCCGAAATTCAAGTTTTTCTCCCCCAAAAAATATTTTATAAATCAACACCAACGTCCCAATCAAAATTGCACCGGAGCATGCAATAATCATAAAAAGCGTAGTTTGTTCCGGACGATAATACGACATGGTCAGGTAATTGATCAGCGTATTATTCGTTCCGCTTGCCAGAAACGTAAAAACCGGAAGCAGCCAGGCGTAAGAAAAAACAGAAACACGTAAAGGTTGCCCGTCTTCGAATTCAGTGGTTTTTTGCTGTTTTTGAATTGCTCCTAATGCCAATGCCGCTAGTGCAATAACGAGCCCGGTGTAGTTAAGAACCGTAAATTCTTTATTGGTATTCTTAAAAATGAACAGTCCGAACAGTACCGGAATTACCAGCGACATATTGCCTGCCAAAGATGCTGCTGTAACGCTAACTTTCTGAGCCGTTAAGCCAATTGACATAAATGCAATGACAAACAAAGTCCCCAAGGCCAAAGTCAATATAGTCCCTTCCGAATTCCACTGAATTTCCTGAAAAGCTTTCAGTTCCGGCGTAAGGAAAAGTCCGGTAACAACGCAGGAATAATAGTTGAAAACCACTGCATGAAAAGAATTGACCTGATAGCGCGGATAGGCACGCATAATCATATACAGCGCAACGGTAAAAAGTACAGCCAGTAAAAAGTATAACATGATAGCGGTAGCTTAATTCAGTTTTGAGACGACTTCGTCAATAATTCTTGGAAAATGCTCATGTTCCAGAACCTGTACTTTTTTGGCGACATCGTCTGGCGAATCCGTTTCTGAAACTTCGCAGGAAGCCTGGTAAATGATATTTCCTTCGTCGTAATTTTCATTGACAAAATGAATCGTTATCCCCGATTCTTTTTCGGCATTAGCCACTACGGCTTCGTGAACAAAATGTCCGTACATCCCTTTCCCACCATATTTTGGGAGTAAAGCCGGATGAATGTTGACCATTTTTTCAGCATAAGTGCCAAGTAAAGACGCGGGAATAAGCATCATAAAACCGGCAAGAACAATCAGATCTACCTGGTTGTTTTTCAAAATTTCTAAAATCCGGTCGGTTTCGTAAAAGATTTTCCTGTCAAAAACAACAACAGGAATATGGAATTTCCGGGCACGCTGAATAACGCCGGCCTGAGGATTATTTGTCAAAATTAAATTAACCTGCACGTCAGTACGGTCTTCAAAATATTCACAGATCTTTTCTGCGTTTGAACCCGAACCTGATGCGAAAATGGCAATACGCTTCATTTAGTTGAAAGTGGAAAGTTGAGAGTTGAGAGTTCTGGACTAACCTGTTATTATCCTTTAAACTTTAACTCCCGGTTTTAAATAATTTGGCAAAGCTATAAAAAAATGAACGGCTTTCGGGGAATATCGAAAGCCGTTCTTCTATATGTTGCTGGTAATAATGTGTCTTTTAGTAAATTTTTGTCAACTCACTTCTGCTGATCAGCTTTCCTTTTCTATATGATTCTGATTTAATATCCCACAGAACGCCCGGTGCGCGCCATGAAATTGTATTGATATCTACGGTTATTCCAAAACCCATTTTTGTTTCCATTTTCATATCGGAAGTTAATTTGTAGGCATCAAAAGTACCTGCGGGGATGGTAACTTTTTCCTGATCTTCAACATTACGGTTGGATATCAGCATATTCATTGTCATCGCCATCGGTCCGGAAGTTCCTTCGCCTTTCAAAGATGCGTCTTTCAGTTTTTCTCCGACGGTCAATTTGGTAGGATATTCAATATTGGTTGAGGTGAATTTCATATTGAAGTTTTCAAAAGACTTCATTTGTTCCTGGTTGATCAGCGTGCTTGCATCAATCATTAATGTGCTTCCGTTACATTTCATTTGATAGCTGTTTTTCAACTGGGATTTTCCTTTTGGATCAAAAACTTCCATGTCCAGTGTGATCAAAGCCATGCCACCTTCCTGCGAAACTTTGGCTATTTTATAGGAAATGTTTCCGGTTAACTTACCTTTTCCGTCATAAGTGGCCATATCAAAGCCGCTGCCAGCTTTCATTTTGACACCAAAACATTCCTGTGCATAAGTAGCTGTGATTGCAAAAAACGAAAATACGATCACTAGTAAAATTCTATTTTTCATATCGGGATACTTTGATTTGTTAATTATGATTTAGTTTAATAGTTACTGAACGACAATTTTGTCAAAAATATGTCCTTCCGAATGTACATCTGAGGACTTGTTATTGAACGGTATTATGCCCAAATCATGGTTACCAAGCCAAGGAGCATTATTATTTTACAAAGTGAACTGATTTTCCTGAAATCACGGCGGGTGTCCGAACGGGTTAAAGAATAAACCAGCCAGCCGATTGGTATGAGTAATAAAAGAAATAATACGGCAAGCACATTGTTGTTAAGCTTGTCGGCCATAGCAAAAAGAGAAGCTACGAAAACAAAAATTATCCCGTAAAGAAAATATTTGGTTCTGCGGATTCCCCAGATTATTGGTAATGTACGGCAACCATGCGCTTCGTCGCCCCGGATATCTTCCATATCTTTGACAATTTCTCGTATCAAAGAAATGAAAAAGGAGAAAACAGCGTAAATAAATACCAGTTTGCGGTTTGCCGGATAGTGTAAGGTGAGTATCAACAAAGTGGCACCCGTCAAAAGTGAGACGATAAGATTGCCAATAAATGGTGCCCGTTTGTAACGTTCTGAATAAAACCAGAGAGAAGTGATGGAGATTACATTCACAAGAAATATCCACGGACTTACGATTAATCCTAACGCGGCTCCTAAAACGTTTAAAACCTGGTGAGCGCCCATGGCCCAGCGACGTTTAAGATAACGCCCGACAACAACACGTTCGGGTTTGTTTACGATATCGATTTTTATATCAAAATAATCATTAATGATGTATCCGGCCGCAGCAATGCATACGGTCGATAAAGAAAGAATGAAAAGATCAGGGTCACTGATGATTTTTTTCCACTCACTTCTTGGGCCAATTAATAAAATACGTGTGAGGTACTGTGTAATGGCCACAATGAGCAGATTGCTCATCCGAACCAAACGCACACTACCGGCAACAAAATCCCGAATTCGCACTCTCGGTCTTACAGACACATTCATTAAGGTTAATAAAAAGCAGGTTCAGACATTAAAATTATTCATTTTATGTCAATTATAGAATTAATAAAATCTTTCTCTTCCTGTTCGGGATAAAAAAGGATGATTTTGTGTTAGCTATGCATAACTCTTCTGTATCGGAAAGTTTGTCGGGCTTTACGCTTTAATTATTTCACTAAGAACAAAGAAATTTTATATTATGAAAATAGGCATTGTTTGCTATCCGACATTCGGAGGAAGTGGCGTTGTCGCTACCGAACTTGGAAAAGCGCTTGCAAAAGAGGGACATCAGGTACATTTTATCACCTATTCCCAACCACAGCGACTGGATTTTTTCAATGAAAACCTTTATTATCATGAAGTAAATATACCTGCTTATCCATTATTTCAATATCCGCCGTATGAATCCGCTTTGTCGAGCCACATGGTGCATGTTGTTAAAATGGCGAAACTGGATTTGCTTCATGTACATTATGCAATTCCGCATGCGTCTTCCGCATACCTTGCCAAACAGATATTAGCACAACAGGGAATTCACATTCCTGTGATCACCACTTTGCACGGTACAGATATTACGCTTGTTGGAAAAGACGAGTCTTATGAGCCGGTTGTAACGTTTTCTATCAATCAGTCTGATGGAATTACGGCAGTTTCTGATTCGTTGAAAAATGATACTTATAAACATTTTGCAGTTACAAAAGACATTGAAGTTATTCCAAACTTTATAGATCTGGATCGTTTTAACAGACAGAAAAAGGATCACTTCAAACTGGCTATTTGCCCGAATAATGAAAAACTGATCGTCCATACGTCTAATTTCCGTAAGGTTAAAAGAATTGACGATGTGATTATGATTTTCCATCAGCTGCGTGATATTACGCCAAGTAAATTATTGCTGGTGGGTGATGGACCGGACCGTGCGCGTATTGAGCGTTTGTGCCGTGATCTGGATATGCTTTCTGATGTTCGTTTCCTTGGAAAACTGGATGCAATCGAAGAAGTTTTGTCCGTTGCTGATTTATTCCTTATGCCTTCCGAATCTGAAAGTTTTGGTTTGGCTGCGCTTGAAGCTTTGGCCTGTGAAGTGCCGTTGATCACTTCCAATGCCGGTGGATTACCTGAATTGAATATTCCTGGCGTGACCGGATTTTTGAGCGATGTTGGCGATGTTGACGATATGGTAAAAAATGCAGCCTTTATCTTGCAAGATGAAAATCTTCCAAGATTTAAAGAAAATGCCCTTGCACGTGCGAAAGAATTTGATGTGGCTAAAATATTACCGCATTATGAATCTTATTATGAACGGGTTATAGAAAACAGCAAAGTTGCTGTTTAAGCCGTTTTAGGTATGGTATTTGTAGTTGGCCTCATGTCACTACAAATACCGATACTATGCTACCGAATATCCCATATACCGACCATAAAAGAATTGTAATCATAGGCGCCGGCTTCGGCGGTTTGGCGCTCGGAAGAGAACTTGCCAAACGTGATGATTTACAAGTTGTCATCATCGACAAAAATAATTTCCATCAGTTTCAGCCTTTATTTTACCAGGTTGCCACAGCCGGACTCGAACCAAGTTCGATCTCTTTTCCGCTTCGGAAAGCTTTTCAATCCAAGAAAAATGTACATATCAGAGTTACGGAAGTAATTTCGATAAACACGAACAGAAAGTCGTTGGAAACTACACTGGGAGAAATTACCTATGATTTTTTGGTCATTGCAACCGGCGCTACCACCAATTATTTCGGTATGAAAGAAATTGAAGAACGGGCCATTCCAATGAAATCTGTTTCAGAAGCTTTGGCTTTACGAAACCGCGTTTTGCAAAATCTGGAAGATGCTTTGGCAGTTGATACGGACGACGAGCGTGAAGGATTAATGAGCGTCGTAATCGTAGGTGGAGGTCCAACAGGCGTGGAATTATCTGGTTCTCTGGCTGAAATGAAAAAATATATTCTTCCAAAAGATTATCCTGAACTGGATTTTTCAAACATGAAGATTTATTTGCTGGAAGGTCTGGATAAATTGCTTTCTGTAATGTCGGAGGAATCGTCTAAGAAATCCAGAAAATACCTGGAAGAAATGGGTGTGGAAATACTTACCGGACAGGCTGTTGCAGGTTATGACGGGAAACATGTTACCACAAAACAAGGAATGAAAATCCGTACTGATAATCTTATCTGGGCGGCCGGTGTTAAGGCCAATGCTTTGAAGGGAATAAATCCGGAAGTGCTTGTGAAAGGTGGAAGAATCAAAGTGGATGAATTTAACCGTGTTCAGGGTTACACTGACGTTTTTGCGATCGGTGATGTTGCTTCTATGAGTGAAGGGAAATTTGAGAACGGACATCCGCAACTTGCACAACCGGCTATGCAGCAAGGAAAAGCACTTGCAAAAAATATTTGGCGGGCATTGGATGAAAAACCTCCGGTACCATTCAAATATAATGATCTGGGTTCTATGGCAACGGTTGGAAGAAATAAAGCTGTTGTCGATTTACCATTTATCAAGTTTCAGGGATTTTTTGCCTGGCTTACATGGATGTTTATTCACCTGATTTCTATTGTAGGTGTTAAGAATAAAGTGCTGACCTTTATAAACTGGTTCTGGAGTTATGTCACGTTTGATCAATCGTTAAGATTAATTCTGACACCAAAAGTGCTCGCTCCCGGATTTGTAGAAGAGCCCGAGCCTCAACATGCCAAACCGGCAGGGGTATAATCATTGTAAAGTTTGCCGTCCGTCCATAAGTTGCACCATTCTTCCAACCTATTGGATGATTTGTTACCTTTTCGTTATATTCGTGTGTTATTTTTTACAGATTACACGTTATAATAGAGATATAAAACCTTTGAAAGATGAAAATTGTATTTAACATTCTTATTATATTCTTCTTGCTAATCGCTTTTGTACCGGTTTTTCGCCGTTTTATGTTTCATTTATTAGTTGGAAGGCAATTGGTAAAGGAGCAAAAAAGACAAGCGAAAGCTTATGAACAAAAAACAAAAGAGGGAATTCGTGTAGATACTGTACCACCAGATGCCAATCAGTCACGCTTTCGCGGAGGAGAATATGTTGATTATGAAGAGGTAAAATAGAAAAATATAGATTTTAATAAAAATTTAATTGGAGCCCAAAATCGTAAGATTTTGGGCTTTTTTATGCTTGGCCCGATTTGCAATCGGGTCGTAAATGGTTTCGCGTTTGAAACGCGTGTTAAAAAGAGAAAACGATTTAGTGAGATTCCACACTCGCGTTGCAAACGCGACACAGAAACGCACCGATTGCAAATCGGTGCGAGCGCACTCAACTCGTCCAACCTGTAAGCGTTACCATTTTTTTGTAACGACGTCCTAATTGAGATAAATCCCTTGCAAATAATGACGTGAGGATCAAGTATCTCAATTATTATTTTGATAGCAAAAAAAATCCTAATTTAGTAAATGTAGTATGCCGGAATTATTACGCCTGTTCGGATTGCGATTTTTCTTTTACAGCAACGATCATCGTCCACCACATATCCACGTAAGAGGTAATGATGGCGAGGCACGGTTCTCAATTAATCCAGTAAATTGCATTGAAAATAATGGGCTGAAAAAGAAAGATTTGTATTTGGCAGAAGCAATAATTAAAACTAATAAAGAGGAATTTCTTAGAAAATGGAACGAGTTTTTTAAATCATGAATATGAAATTTTTTGATTATAAAGCTAAAAAAGTTGAAGTAAACGAATTAGAAATTCGGGTTACCCTTATAGATGGTCGAGAGGCTGCCTTACTAATTTCGGATTTCCCTTTATTAAAAGAAGCAACTTCTTCGCAAAGAAAAAATGTAGAAGTCATTAATGGTTATGCGCTGTATTGGCCTGAATTGGGTGAGGATTTAAGTGTTGCCGGATTTTTCGAAAAAGAAATGATACAAAACGACCACAAATGAGTTTTATGCTCGGCCCGATTTGCAATCGGGTCGTAAATGGTTTCGCGCTTGAAACGTGTGTTAAGAGAAAATAAATTAGTGTGATCCATACTCGCGTTGCAAACGCGACACCAGCAACGCACCGATTGCAAATCGGTGCGAGCTCACAAAATAATCCCGGCTCATCACCGGGATTTTTTATATTATCCAACTTATCGGTTCCAATACAATTTTATAACTTTCAGCAAACAGTTATTTTTTAAGCAATTCGAGTGGAATTGGATATTTTTTTAGGGTCTCCCTCATTCGATCGATTTTCTTATCCACAGTTGTTATCCTTTTATCAGGTTGGCTCTTCTGATTAGCAGAAATGTCTTTTTTATTATTTGTGATAGTAGACATGCGAATAAAGTTTATTACTACTTAAATATACAAATCATTTAGTGTATAACAAAAACGCATGATAATTGGTGTTTCTTCTGAAATGTTCCCATTTCAATGCAGGCAAAGCTTCATTCAATAGATTTTCATCAATGAGGCCTAAAATTCCTAAACTAGGAGGAATATTATTTACGTCTTTTGAAATTCCCATTTGATATTTTCTTGTACGTATAGAATTACTCCCCTCGATGTAGAGTAAAGATTGCGGATGGTTTTCATAAATGAAATTGCTGTTTGAGCTACCGTCGCAAGAACTCGATCCATATCTCCGTTTAAGTTCGATTTTATCGTCAATATCATTTAGTATTTTATTCCATACTCCAAATGCTAGATTGTGATAATTACTTGCTTCCCGATCGTCTTTTGAAATAATAATTCGCAGTTCAATTATGCCTTTTGGCCCGATACTATTAAAAGTGTATGTATCAGAACTTATTTGTTTAGTTAAATATGTTCCAATCTGCATATTAAATTTCTATCTGGTTACAGAGATACTATTTCTAATAAGACGTATTTTAAGATCGATTTGTAACATATTGAATTAAATTTCCGATTCCGAATCGGTCTTAATCAACAAAAAATCCCGGCTCATCACCGGGATTATTTTTCATCATATTAATTTTTCTAAAACCTACCGGCTCAGATACAGGTTTCTTTCACTGTAAATTTTCTGGAAAAACTCGTCCTGCAAATCATCAATGAAGTAAATCGCTTCACCAGTTGATTTCATTTCAGGTCCTAATTCTTTGTTAACATTCGGGAATTTATTGAATGAGAACACAGGAATTTTTATCGCCCAACCTTTCTTAACCGGGTTGAAAGTGAAATCACTTAATTTTTTATCGCCAAGCATCAGTTTAGTTGCATAATTAACGTAAGGCTCCTGGTATGCTTTGCAAATAAATGGAACTGTACGAGAAGCTCTTGGATTCGCTTCAATTACGTAGGCTATTCCGTTTTTCACAGCAAACTGTACGTTGATCAAACCTTTCACATTCATTGCCAGAGCAATTTTACGGGTATACTCGTTGATCTGACGGATAACGTCATCTGTTAAATCGAAAGGAGGAAGTGCGGCATGTGAGTCACCGGAGTGGATACCCGCTGGCTCGATGTGCTCCATCACACCGATGATGTAAGCATCTTCACCATCACAAATTGCATCTGCTTCTGCTTCAAGAGCCCCTTCAAGGAAGTGATCCAGAAGAATATTATTATCAGGAATATCACGAAGGATTTTTACAACGTGTTGTTCAAGTTCTTTCTCGTTGATTACGATTTTCATATTCTGTCCACCCAAAACATAACTTGGACGAACCAAAAGCGGGAAACCTAACGTACGCGAAAGTTCAACAGCTGCATCAGCAGTTCTTACCGTTCCGAATTTCGGATAAGGAATTCCCAGTTCTTCAAGTAAAGGTGAGAAACGTCCGCGATCTTCAGCCCAGTCAAGTGAATTATAGCTGGTTCCGATAATTTTGATACCGTATTTGTCAAGTTTCTCAGCCATTTTAAGAGCTGTTTGTCCACCTAGCTGAACAATTACACCTTCCGGTTTTTCATGTTCGATAATGTCAAAAACGTGCTCCCAGAAAACTGGTTCGAAGTATAATTTATCTGCAATATCCGGATCCGTTGAAACCGTTTCAGGATTACAGTTGATCATAATCGTTTCGTAACCAGCTTCTTTTGCGGCCAAAACGCCATGAACACATGAGTAATCAAACTCAATTCCTTGTCCGATGCGGTTAGGGCCTGAGCCCAAAACGATCACTTTCTTTCTATCAGAAACAACCGATTCGTTATCAGGCGTTTCCTGAGAAGAATTGAAAGTTGAGTAGTAATATGGTGTTTTTGCTTCAAATTCAGCCGCGCAGGTATCTACACATTTGTAAACACGTTTGATGCCCAATTCTTTACGTCTGTCATACACTTTACTTTCTTTTGTTTGAAGTAAATGTGCGATCTGACGATCTGCATATCCTTTTTGTTTGGCAGTCAGGAATAATTCCTTTGGAAGATCTGACAAATCAAATTTTTCGATTTCATGTTCCAGTTCGATCATTTCTTCGATCTGGCGAAGGAACCAGGCATCTATTTTTGTAAGACTCTGGATTGTTTTGAAAGACAAACCAATCTTGAAAGCATCATAAATATGGAACAGACGATCCCAGCTTGGATGTGCAAGACTATATTTGATAGCTTCCTGGTCACGTAATTCACGGCCGTCAGCACCAAGTCCGTTTCTGCGGATTTCCAGCGACTGACACGCTTTTTGCAATGCTTCCTGGAAATTACGTCCGATCCCCATGGCTTCACCCACTGATTTCATCTGTAATCCTAACGAACGGTCGGCACCCTGGAATTTATCAAAGTTCCAACGAGGAACTTTTACAATTACATAGTCAATTGAAGGTTCGAAAAATGCAGAGGTACTTCCTGTGATCGGGTTGATCAATTCGTCAAGATTGTAACCAATCGCCATTTTTGCAGCGATTTTTGCAATCGGATAACCTGTTGCTTTTGACGCAAGGGCAGAAGAACGGGACACACGCGGGTTAATTTCAATCGCGATAATTTTATCGTCAACCGGATTTACAGAAAACTGAACGTTACATCCACCTGCAAATTTTCCGATACCATCCATCATTTTGATGGCCAGATCACGCATTTGCTGATAAAGTGTATCAGGAAGGGTCATTGCCGGAGCGACAGTAATACTATCTCCCGTGTGAACACCCATCGGGTCAAAGTTTTCAATCGAGCAGATAATGATGAAGTTTCCTGCACCATCACGCAACAATTCCAACTCGTATTCTTTCCAGCCATATACACTTTGTTCTACTAAAACTTCATGTGTTGGAGAAGCGTGTAAACCGTTATTTAACGCCTGGTCAAAATCTTTTTCATTTTCAACAATTCCACCTCCTGTTCCTCCTAATGTGAATGAAGGACGAATAACAAGCGGGAAACCGATTTCCTGGGCAATTTCTTTTCCTTCTAAAAATGATCTTGCGGTACGTCCTTTACAAACGTTAACGTCAAGTTCAAGCATTTTCAAACGGAATTTCTCTCTATCTTCTGTGGTTTCGATCGCTTTAATATCGACACCAATAATTTCTATATCATACTTTTTCCAGATACCGGCTTTATCGCAATCGATAGCCAGGTTTAATGCTGTCTGACCACCCATGGTTGGCAAAACGGCATCAATCGGCCTGCCAAGCGCTTTATGTTTTTCAAGAATCTCGATGATATATTTCTTCTCCAATGGAAGCAGATACACATGATCAGCGCTGATCGGATCCGTCATGATCGTCGCAGGGTTAGAGTTGATTAGAACAACTTCTATACCTTCTTCACGAAGTGAGCGGGCTGCTTGTGAACCTGCATAATCGAACTCACATGCCTGACCAATGATGATGGGACCAGAACCGATAATTAGGATGGACTTGATATTCGGATTTTTGGGCACAGTAAATGGTAATTTGTAGAATTTTGGGAATAACTTTTAATAACTTCGGAGCGTCCCTGATACTTTTTACCTCTCGATTAAAAGGGGTTCGTTCAAAAATTCCACAAAGTTAATTCACATATTGGAAAAAGAATACTGAATGACTAAAAAAAGTGTATATGACAATGTGTGTGTTAAACGGTGATAAACCGGATTTTACGTCGCCGACAGAAGCATGTTTGGTAAATTGACTTTTTGATAAATAATTATATGGGTGAAATTGATAATAAGTTGCTTTATCAACTTATTCTGGGATTTTTTATCGGTAGTATCGTAGCTACGATCGTTCATGAATATGGACATTTTTTTACTGCAAAATTACTAGGTTATGATGCACGCGTGAGTTATGCCTATACGACCTGGAGGAATACCATATATCATGATTTTGTTGACAGCCTTACCAGAGATGAAAGAATTAAGATCCGGACAAATGAATATTTTCCCCGAAAAGAGGAATATGCCGCTTTAATGAAAAGGATAAAAGATGAAAACTTTTTGATAACACTGGGCGGCCCTTTGCTAACGATTATAATCGGTACTGCCGGATTTATTTTCGCTTTGGTAAATAGAAAAAGTTTTAACGGAGAAACCCTTTTACAAAAACAGTGGATATTACTATTTACTGCACTTTTCTGGTTAAGAGAAACGGGTAATTATGTAATGGAATTATTATTTACAGTTAGCCGGGGACGCTTTCCGTATGGAAACGACGAAACTATCTTGGCGAGATATTTTGAAATCGATACCTGGTTGATATCCTTTGTTTTAGCAGTAATCGGTTTTTTTGTCGTTTTAATAATTTATAAACGATTTATACCGGACGAAAGTAAAACGACTTTTTTGCTGGCTGGACTGGTTGGCGGGCTGGGAGGCTATTTATTATGGCTATTTCTTTTTGGACCAATTTTTATGCCATGAAGTTAAATAATTTGTTAAGCTGCTATTGATAAGGTACCATAGATGGCGCCGCAATATCAAAATCACGCAGTCTTAAAGGAGTATTTCCTTCTATTGCATAACGAATAGCGGATGAAGTCCCGGGAATATTTGGATAATAACCAAAACGTAATTGCAATGTGTTAATTGAAAGGTTTTCATTTCTTAACCTCAATCCAAATCCATACCCCTGATATACGGGCGCATTCCATAAGTGAAATTTGTCTTGTGTTACAAGTCCGAAATCAGCAAATGCGTAATAAGCGATACGAAAACCTAATAAACTTTTTTCCGAAAAATATACGGTTTCAAGACCAACCGTGAACTTCTTTGTTCCAATTAATCTGTCGCTGTTGATTCCCCTGATTCCGTTATCCCTGCTTATATTGATATAATCCACCGGATCTCTATTGACTCCACGGGTATACCGAACAGTTACAAATTGCCTGAAATAGCTATAACGGAAAGGAATAAGTTTGGAAATATAATTTACCTGCCCACTAATGACGCCCGGTTGTTTCGAATCATTTTTAAAGTAAGAACCGACATTTACCAAGCCATATAAATAACCAGAACTGTGAGGGAGATAGTGTCCCGTTGCGTACTGAACGCCAGCATAACCGCGCTGCCCAAATTCCGTATTTTCCTGTCCTGCGGTCACTGCGAGTAAATTTCCGACTGGAACGTCCTCTGTTCTACCAAAACCATAGATAAGTACGTCTCGTTTATAGCTTCGGTTTGAGTAACCAAAACTAATAAGTGTTGCACTCCGGTCCCAATAAATAATGTTGGTATCCGCACGTACTTCGGGACGTTGCGTGTACTTGTATCTATTATGACGCATCGCGAAAACCAGACGCGATTTTTCACTAAGCGAAGAATTTTTAAAAGGAAATTTGAAGGATCGCCCCAGCCAGGCGTCATAATAATAATATCCCGTTTGATAGCGGTTCTCTTTATCCAGACTATCAAGATCCCTTTTATAATTACGAAGTTTGGCGTGACCGGCTTCTATGGAACCAGCATATTTTGTTTCAGTCGTAAGAAATGAGCGTGAAAAAACAATGGACTGGATTTTCTGGTCGCGCTCATAAATAAAGTTAGCCTGGCCGGTAATAAATGTTTTGCCGATGTAAGGAATGGTATAAATCGTCCGGAACTGAAATTTTTGCAGTGAATCACTGGCATCATACCGGATTTTGGTAAGCTGCTGATGCGTGGTTCCATTCACATTGGTATTGTTAAGACCAAGGCTGAATTTATTAAATTTGCTTGGGCTTGCCGAAATATTCCATGACCATGAATCTTGTATAATAACCACAATATCAGCCATCCATGTCACATCAGTTCTCGGTACCACAATGATCCGGGCATCTGTAATTGTTCCGTTTTTTCTTAATAAACGTTCATTGTCTCTCAATACGCTTGCCTGTATTTCATCACCTTCCGAAAATCTTAGAAAGGACTTTCTGATAATTCTTTCACGGGTGTTGGTATGAAAATTTTTGCTGAGAAACCGTTCCAGCTGTTTTCCTACCCGGGTGGTATCATAAACGGATTCCCCAAGAACATCAAGTTGTTTGATAACGATTTTCCTAATTACCATGCCTTCATATGGCGTGAAAGGATTTGTTTCAATGGCCTTAACCTCGCCCTTTTTTCCCTGATTATATACGTCCCGAAAAAGTAACCGGTATATGGACCGCGAGAATTTTGTTTTGGACATACGAATTTTAAGATTGGTATATCGCACACTATCCATATTTACTCCTCCATTCCTCAGGCTGTCACTTTTCTGCGCCAGAGTTATGGTTGAAATAAATAAGAAAAGTAACAAATATCTAAACATGGGCACATAGTAATGAACAATTCATTAGACAATATATAAACGTACGAATGTTAGATGTAGTAAGATTTAAACTGTTTTTATGGTGCTAAGATTGGAATAAAAATAAGATTATACTTAATTAATTTCGTGCCTCACGAATTGCTTTCAAAACAAGCTCTGTCTGCGCTGGTGAGGGCGCTTTTTTCGTTTCAAATTTCCCGTTGGGTTTGATAATAGCGTAAGATCCAGAATCAAGCGGATTAAGTCTTATAAGTAAGTCAATGATTTGATTGCTGTTGATAAACATATGTACGCCTTTTAATTGGTGTCTTACTATATATTGTTTAACCAGGTCGTAAGAAACAGGATTCTCATCCATAGGTAAATGCAGGTAAATAAATTCTACGTCCGTAGGTAATTGTGCACGTAAAGAAGCCGCATATTCCAGGTCATCCCTGCTTTTCTGATCCTCAATATTCCATTTTAAAATATAAAGCGTTTTCCCTTTGTATTGTTCTGTAATACTATTGAACCAGGCATTCCCGCGACTGTCAGATTCGGCCAGCCAATATTCAGGAAGCACTTCTGTTGGTGTAGCTTTAAGATTAGCGAAAGAAATCATTTTATTGATATTAACACTATCCTTAACTTCCAGTCGTACAATTTCATCCAGCGACTGACGGAATTGTGGTGATATCAAACGTGTTTGAATATATTTATTCAGGTTAAGCTGATTTTTGTACGAAAACTTGTAAAAGTTCTTAGGCAGGTATCTGGCATTCAGGAAATCAGAGCCGGTACTGTCAAATTGCGTATGATTGAACCTGCTTTCGGCTTCATAGGCAAAAAGCAAATCAAGTAATGCGGTATTTTTTTTGTAAAGATTATTGAGGAAATCCATTTCAATCTTTTCGGCTTTTCCGCGGTCTATAATCGCATCGAGTTTTTCAGTTTCATCGTCTGTCAATCCGGGCGTATTATTTTTTATCATTGTTCCCATCAATCTTACTTGCAGGGAATTGACCTTTGGCGAGGCGCCATTGGCCCATAACTGTTTTTTCAAATCGGCATATGAAGAAATCCGGTCAGCCAGGGAAACGTGCTGGGCTGTCAAAGGTGCCTTTGTAAGTTTTTTTAAATCAATAAGCCAGCTGTCTGATTTTGGCACATCAAGCTGATTGCTCAATAAATATTCATACAGATTTTGATACCGCTCATCTTCCGCAATCGATTGTACCCATTGCGTAAGTGCCTTATCCGGAACGGAATTTGAAGTTTGCAATAATGCAGAAACCCGAAGTTCTGCACGGGCTGAGGCTGCTTTTTGTGCTTCGGGAAAAGTTTTATCCCAATAGGTTTCATAAAATTTTGTTCCCAATACACTGTTTGAGGCCAGTGCATTATTCAACGAAGCCAGGTATTGCGGATATAAATTGTTCGCGGTAGCATTTACGCCGGCGAAGTAAAACAGCTTTTTTGCCTTAGCGATAGAATCTCCGTTGAAAGTGATTTCTATTTCGCCAGGTGATCCTAAAAAAGTTGTAAACGCCTTTCCGCTGTAATCCAGATAAATCTCTTCACTGGAAAATAAAATCGGCAGCGAAACCCGGAAACTGCCATCAGCCTGCAACGGAGCCTGTTTACTTAGCTCTGACTGTGGCTGTAAAATATTATTTCTGGAAAAAGTAATGGATGGAGCCTGTCGGTATAATCGCCCGGTGAGATTCAATATTCTTCCTTTGATTATTAGGGAATCCGTAGCAGCAAATCCGGAATAGGAGGTGCACAGGAATATAACGAGAATTATTAGGGGTAATTTAGTTCGCATGTTGATCAGTAATTAATAACGAAAAATACTGAGCCTTTATGAAGCAAACAAGTTTGTCAATTAAATTTCAAAGAGGTGAATAAGTGAAGAAATAGAGAGGTGAGTTAAATTATTGATTTATAGATATTTATTGTATTTGTGTCAGTTTTCGAACCGTACATTTATTCCATGATATTTCTCCTGGGCGCTATAATCTTTTCTTAAAGGGTGTCCTTCCCAGTCTTCGGGAAGCAAAATCCGGCGAAGATCGGGATGGTTCTCAAAATGAATCCCAAACAGATCGAAAGCTTCACGCTCATGCCAGTCGGCCGTGCGCCAGATGTGGCTTACCGTAGAGACAGAAGGCAGTGGCTGGTCTTCAGTATTTCGGGGGAAAATAACTTTAAGCATCAGGTCGTGACCATAAGGAATAGAGGTGAGATTGTAGATCAATTCCATTGTAGCCAGTCCGGGACCATTATCTATGGCTGTAATACAAGCCAGATAATCAAAATAAAAACGCTCGTCTTCAAACAAAAACTGACAGATTTCGGCAATGTTTTCAGTTGGGACTGTGATGGATGGTTGAAGTCCTTTTTCATCCGAAGTTATTATTTCTCCAAACGCCGCAATCAGATTATTTTTTATTTCTTCAAAAGTCATTTCAGTATTTCAATTTTGAATGAAGGAATAATTAAGCGGGAACACCTTCCTGCATTTCCAAAAATAATTCGGGTGCAAGCGGATGTTCTCCTCGAATTTTTTCCTGCAATTTCATAAATCCGCCGATCAGCGCTTCCGGGCGTGGAGGACAGCCGGGAACGTATATATCGACAGGAATAATTTTATCCACACCTTTGACCACGTGATACCCATGTTCCCAGTAAGGACCGCCACAATTTGAGCAGCTTCCCATGGAAATTACATAGCGAGGCTCAGGCATTTGTTCATACAAACGACGAATCCTGTCGGCCATTTTGAAAGTAACTGTTCCGGCAACGATCATTACATCAGACTGGCGTGGGGAAGGGCGCGGCAATATTCCAAAACGTTCCAAATCGTAATGTGAAGCATATGCAGCCATCATTTCAATTGCACAGCAAGCCAGGCCGAATCCCATAGGCCAAAGCGAAGAAAGCCTTGCCCAGTTCATCAAATCTTCCGCATTGGTTAATATAATTCCGCCGTCTCCGGTTTTGATTCGTTCACTCATCCCTGTCGCTTTCGGTAAATCCACTGGTACAATATTTGCTCAGACAAGAGCTAATCTGTCAGAATACAAAAGTAATGAATAATGACAAGAAACAGGCTTTTGTTTGTGTCAGATTGCAAACACTTCAACTTATCCAGATATGAAAAACAAACTACTTTTGACAATTATTTTTTCTGCCTTTTTTATTAATCTATCCAGCGCACAGCAGATTTCGGACACTACTGTTACGGCTCCCAAAAAATTCATGAGCGGAATGGCTATTTACGGTGAATTCGGAGTTTTATCGAACAGCAGTTTCAAAGCCATACGAAATCAAATGAAGGCTTTGAATATCAAACCTTTTGAAGATTTGATGGCTTCAATCGTTCTTGCCAAAAGAATGGAAACTGAGAAATTCTTTGCCGAAAGCCGGTTAATTCTGATGAACTCTACCAAACATAGTAACAACGAAAATCAAAGCAAGGGTTCTTTCAGAGGGATTGGAATTGGTGTAGATGCCAGTCCAAAATTCGTTAATTCCACACACTGGAATGTTTTGATACCTATTGGATGGGATCTGATGTTATATCAGGTGAAAGTTAAAAATGATCAGACAGCAAGTTTCGCACAGGTTGTCTCCAATCCAAATGGTTACCGGTCAGCCAAAATACATAACGGCAGTTTTAATTTACATGCCGGAATCGGAGTTGATTATAAAATGAATCTGTTTCCAAAGGTCTATGACAAAGTTTATATCAGCAGTAAGTTGACTTATCATTTGCCCGTTGCCCGTATGGGAAGATGGCGTGGGGATGATTTAAAAGTTACAGATCTGCCATCATTCAAAGCAAATCAGTTATATGCACAAATTGGCCTTGTGTTTTTTCCAAAAAATATGGGAAAAATGTGGGGGAGGATGCATAACAAATTCAACTAAGAGATTTTAAAAATAAACAAAACAGGGAGCTCATATACGAGCTCCCTGTTTTGTTTTAGTACTTATCAATACCCCTATTGATTAAATCAAACTCTCTTATATTTCTCATTAACCTGCTTATACAAATCGGCAGGGACCGGCGATTTTACTTCCGGAATTTTTGGTTCAGGGCGAACCCAGTCAAGGTAACCTTTTACCCAGGCGTATGCCAGTCCCAGAATTAATATCAATACAAAAACCGTCATTTCTGCCATTGCAAACCATCCCCATTGCCCGTTTGTCTGCGCGATAAGATCTTCATTACCAAAGACAACTGCCCAGGGAAAAAGAAATAATAACTCAATTTCAAAAAGAACAAAAATCAGGGCGATTACGTAAAAACGTACGTTGAATTGCACATTAGCATTTCCCAGCGGATCTTCTCCCGACTCATAAGTAGTAAGTTTTTCTTCATTTGGACGATCAGGTCTAAGAAAACGAGCGATCGTCAGCATAAGCCCGATCAGGGAAATTGCGGCAATTATAAAGAGAAGTATATAACCAAAATCACTAAGCATATGGCAGGAAACGAATTTCTGCAAAGCTAAGGAATTTTGATTTAGTGATGCCTAATGACCAGGGAAAGTGTATCAGGAATTCTGTATTTGCAGAGAAAGAGAATAAAATTAGATAATGCTGAGAATTATGGTTCTCAAACTTAAACCAATAACCAAAACTCCAACCATTAACATTAACGGTTTGCGTTTTATTTTTCCCACAAGAAGTGCTCCGAATGGTGCAGCAATAACGCCGCCAATAATCAGTCCGAGTACAACCTGCCAGCTGTTAATTCCATTGAAAATCAGGAACGTAATACCACTTGCGAACGAAATAACAAATTCAGCTGCGTTGACAGAACCAATAGTGTAACGAGGATCACGTCCCTGTCCAAGCAAAGTTGAAGTTACGATTGGTCCCCAGCCACCGCCACCAACGGAATCCATGAAACCTCCGGTTGCGGCAAGAACACCAATGCGTTTTGTGTTGTTCTTAATCAGCTTTTTCTGAATTGCTTTACGAATAATGATGACACCCAGGATCAACATGTAAAATGCGATATAAGGTTTGATCATCGCTCCGTCGATAACATCGGAAAGAAGATATGCTCCCGTAACCGCACCAAGCACACCTGGTATCAGTAAGGATTTGAATAGTTTTTTATTGATATTTTTAAATCTGAAATGCGAAATTGCTGAGGCGCCGGTTGTAAACATTTCTGCTACGTGAACACTCGCGCTACTCACGGCCGGTGTTACACCCAGACTCAATAAAAATGAAGTGGAAGTTACGCCATATGCCATCCCAAGTGCTCCGTCGACAAGCTGAGCAGCAAGTCCTACCAATAAATATAATGCGAAATCACTGGCTATGAATGTTCCGACTCCTTCCTGCGTGATGGAAATTGTTCCGTTTAAAAACAAAAAACCAACAAAAAGAACAGCAACACTGATCGGTAAAACATACCAAACCGGTTTTGTAGGAAGTTTAAGAGAAAGAACTTTTTCTAACATGGTGATGGGTATTAATAATTCAGCAATTTGTGTGATGATATGCAAAACTACTAAAACTATTAAATCTACCAAATTGATAGAGTAAAATTAATCTTAAATTAATTTTTTTGAATCAGATAAAAAGGAAGTTTTACCAGGTAATTTTCAGGAAAGAAACAGCTTGGCGAGGAAGTGGAAATTGCATGACCAATTCTCCATTTTTAACATTTATCCATTCAGGAGAGCTCAGAAGCTGTAATTGTCCGGCTTTTTCAAGTGTAGAAATTTGCTCTGCGGTTGGATTTTTAGGTGATCCCATTTTTTTCCAGACTTCATATGAATTACTGAATTTCTGATCAATCCGGTAATGGTGCACCAAAACTCGCTGAGCTGTAATTCCCTTGACATGAATATCAACAGGAGAATCCGGCGCAGGTTTATTATCGTCATGATAATTCCAGACCATCACGGCTGCTACTTTCTGATCTTTTGATGCAAATGCATTAATGTCGGGTTCGCCACGAACGCTTTCATCACGTACTTTCAGAAAATTATAAGCCAGATTTTGTTTAACGTCTACGCGCGTTCCCTGCATCATTCCGAACATGCGGAAAACATTTAAAACCGGTTTATCAACACCATTTGTAGCTAAATCCCGGAATCCACGAAACCAGGCCTGATCTTCAAATTCAAACGCCCAGGTTACTGCTCCTAATAAATTTACGCCACGGGCTTGCGCCAGATCCGATTTTCTCGCAAAAGATGCGGCTGTATAACTTGAATACATCGTCCCATTTCGATAAGCATTTTGCGGACTAACATCTTCTGAACAGGCAGCGCAACCTTCGGGATCGGATTCACCTATAATAATCGGCAGGTTTTTGAGGGTTGGATAAGAAGCAATAATTTCAAAACCTTTATCCATGTCACGCAGCTGCGTTCCCATATCCATGCGAATTATTCCGTCAACCAGTTTTGGCGATCCTTTGGCATGAAAGGTCAAAACATCGATAGGTGACCCGATTTTTCCTGTAACATAATTTTTTCCTTTGGTAACATGATCAAGAAATGCTCTGAAAAATTTGGCAGAAACGTCCCAGTTTGGGCCTGTAACTTCCGGTCCACCTACTTTTGCGGTGGGTAAAGCACGTTTTACGGCGTCAGCTGAATAATCATACATTTTGATATATTCCTCCGTTGTGCCTTTCCAGTAACTGATATTGGGCTCATTCCATAATTCCCAATACCAGCTTTCAACTTCTTTTTTACCGTATTTTTCAACCGAATGTTTTACCCATTGATATACCAGTTCTGCAAATTTTGCGTAATCTTTTGGCGGATACGCCCAGCCGGTGTAGATATCATTGTAATTATCTCCGGGTTTCCAAAAATGGCGGTATGGTTGCGGATGAGAAGATAAAGCCTCCGGCATAAAACCGATTTGGGCAATTGGCTTCATGCCACGCTCAATATAAGTATCACATATTTTATCAACAATTGTCCAATTGTAAACCGGTTTTCCATCTTTATCTTCCGTGTAAGCATTTGTTGAACCCCATTTCAAAGCAGCCACGCCGTCGCCGGTGACAAGCATACTATGAGCACGAACATAAACCGGAACTTTACTTAATTGAGATATTTCAGAAAGCAGTTTTTTCCCGTCTTTCATGTAAGTATAGTTTGGCTCATCATAGCCAAACCACGACCAAATCGGTTTTATCGGGCCTTTTTCTTTCTTTAAATCGATCTCGATGGAGACTGGTTTAACATCTTGCGCCCTACTTTGAAAAGCGAAAATGGTAATGATCAAAAAAAGAATAATTGAATTACATATATGTCTGCGAGTAAAATCTGAATTAATCAATTCCATTTAGTCTTTAAGTTTTGACAAAAAAGTAGTCACGGCATTTGTCGGATTGCTATGAGTTTGACTGCGAAAGAAATTATTATATTGGCTTTACTCTAATTGTAAACTGTATTTTTTGAAAATTCAAATGATACAAAACTTTATTTCTGGTCATCATTTAACCACACCACCTTTTGCTCCGGCTCATGTTCCTTTCCAATTATAGCTCCATACAAATCCGGTCGTCGCGCTTTGATATACCGGAAACCACCAGCGCGTTCCAGTTTTTCCGGCGTTAAAGTTGCAATGGCTATATCATTATCAAGCTCACGACATTCCGCAACAATATCTCCATAAGGATCGAGAATCATGGAACAACCATTTTTCAATTGATCATCGTCCATGCCAATCGGATTGGAAAAAATGGCATAAATCGCATTGTCATAAGCACGTGCCGGCAACCATTTCATGAGCCAGCTACGGCCTTTGGCTCCATCAAATTCCTGGCGAAGCGAAGTTGGATCAGATTCTCTGTTTTCCCAAAATTCCGGATCAACAAAACCTGCACCGGGGCGTGTCGAAGGTGTACACATAGTAACGTGCGGCATGAAAATAATATCGGCTCCAAGCAATTTTGTGGCTCTTACATTTTCAATAATATTACTATCGTAACAAATCAGAATGCCACATTTCCAGCCGAATAAATCGAAAACAACATATTTATTTCCGGGAGTCAAATGCGGATTTATGAAGGGATGAAGTTTTCGGAATTTCGCAACCAGTCCATTTTCATTGACACAGACATAGGCTTTATAAATTTTTTCTTCTGAATCTTTTTCAAACAAACCGGCGAGAATTGTAATATTATGTTCGCGGGAAATGGCAGTGAGTTTTTCAACACTTTCGCCATCCGGAATAAATTCAGCAATGTCCAGTAATTGTTCTTTGGATAAATGTCGGGCAAAAGTGTAACCTGTTATTGAGCATTCGTGAAAGGAAATAGCTTTGGCGCCTTTGGCAGCGGCCTGTTGTGAAAGCTGGTTGATAATTTCAAGATTATAAACTTTGTCACCGCTTCTGTTCTCAAATTGTGCGGTTGCAATTTTGATATTTTCCATGCTTTTGTCATTTTTAGTCGATGATTCAAAAATAGAAAACCAGGGAATTACAAAATTGTACAAACCCGACGGCAGACTTTATTTTTCAGAAATCTGCAAGAGATTGGCAGCTAACAAATTGGACTGACCGATATATTGACCTGGCGTAATACCTGAAATATTTTTCATTTCCCGAATCAAATGCGCCTGATCGAAGAAACCACAGTCGTAAACTAAATTGGTAAGTGAGTTTAGAGAAGAAGTATTTGTCCGAACCAATTTTAAGAAATGCTGAATTCTGGTAACTCCTGAGTATCGTTTTGGTGAAACTCCGATATGTTCAGCAAAACTTCTTTGCAACTGTCTTTCACTTATTTTTAAAAGAGAAGTTAATTCGGTAACAGGCAGATTACCATTGTTTTTATTTATTATTTGTATAGCCTGACAAGCGAGATTTAAAGAAAGATTTTGAATTTTAAGTTTAGCGGTCAGAAAATTTTCAATTATTTGAATTTGGTCAAATACATCAATTGAACTTACGATTTGATCTGAAATAATCTGATTCTCAACCGGATAAAAAATTTCAAGATCCAAAATCTGGTTTTTTAATTCAATCGCAGGAATACGTAATAATGAAGAGGAGCCAAAAGGATGGAAAACCACAATCAGCATCCCGATTTTACCAACTGAAATTATATTCTGGAAGGTTTCCGGCTGACCATAAATAAAAGAAATTGGAAGGATATCCAACTGTCCGTTTTCCAGATGTAAAAGTGGATCTCCATAATTGAAAACCATTCCCGTATTCCCATCTGCAAACATTCTGTGCTGCACATTCGCAGCGTGATCATTTTCGATAATCAGAAAATGTTTTACAATCTGCGAAAGCGACCGAGAGGGGAGAAGTTGCATGTAATTTAATTTACTATCCTTTTTTGACCCAAAAACTTTGACCCTGAAAATTACTTTTTGCTAATAAAGTTGCCGCCATGCGGCTTCGTTTTCCGGTCGTGCAATAAAATACAACGGTTTTATCAGCAGGGAAATTGGCAATATTTTCCGGTAATTCTGAAAGAGGAATATTTTCACCACCAATAAAATCTTCCTCAAATTCATAATTTTCTCTTACATCAATAAGGTATAAATCATCGGAGTTTGATTCTAATCGGTTTTCCAGATCTTCAAAAAACATTTCCTCAATTTTATTTGTAGAAACTGTTTTTGAAATAACAGATGATTTCTCAATTGGCATAACCGGAAATTCAGGTGAACGACTAAAACTGAACACATTGGTAGTATTTCCAAGTGCATTCAAAACCAGCAATTTTCCGGAAAGTATTTCGCCAAATTCGCAGATTATTTTGATGGCTTCATTGGCCATATAGGTACCAATAATGCCCGGCAAAATTCCGATCACACCGGCAACTTCACAATTATCACCTTCCTCAGCTTCGGGAAAAAGACAACGGTATGTTGGACCACCTTTATAATTGAAAACTGAAACCTGACCTTCAAAACGTAAAATGGAGCCAAAAACCAAAGGCTTATTCAAAGCGACACAAACGTCATTGGCAAGATAACGGGTTGGAAAATTGTCAGATCCGTCAATGACCAAATCGTAATTTGAAATAATTTCCAAAGCATTCGTTTCATCCAATCTTACAGGAATTGCAATAAGATTGACAAAAGGATTCATGACAGAAAGCTTCTCAACGGCAGTTTTCGCTTTTCCTTTTCCAATATCATCAGCGGAATATAAAATCTGCCGGTGAAGATTTGTAATATCAACGGTATCGTCATCAACCACACCAATGGTTCCAACTCCGGCAGCAGTCAAATATTGCAAAACAGGACAACCCAAGCCACCAGCGCCAATGACAAGCACCTTGGCAGCTTTCAGTTTTTCCTGCCCGGAAATTCCCATTTCTAGAAGCACTATTTGTCGACTATATCTTTTTCTTTCCTGAGACTCCACAGCTATTTGTTTCGGTGCTCTGCACCTTTAACATGTTTATATTATCCGGTTTTCTACAAGTATTTGGCCGCTCTGCGGCGACATTGAAAGCCTGGTGTTGCCGACTGAACATTCTATCATTCACTTATTCAATATTCAACATTGCATTACCTTATCCCAATCTTTCCAAACAGGCTCATATCCCTTAGACCTGATCATCGCTGCGATTTCAAACGGACTTCTTTCATCTGAAATTTCAAATTGCTCCAACGATTCAGGTTCCACTGCATATCCTCCCGGATTTGTTTTTGAACCTGCACTTATGGATGTTATTCCAAGTTGTACACAATGATTTCTGAACTTTTCAGACTCTCTGGTTGATAGAGAAATTTCTACTTCTTCATTAAACAAACGATAAGCACAAATGAGTTGCACCAATTCTTTGTCATTCATTTCAACTTTTGGCTCCAACCCACCCGAAAAGGGGCGAAGTCTGGGAAATGATAAACTGTAACGGGTTTGCCAATATGTTTTTTCAAGATAATTGAGATGTAAAGCTGTGAAAAAACTATCCGTCCGCCAATCTTCCAAACCAATTAAAACGCCTAAACCCATTTTATGAATACCAGCCTGGCCCAGTCTGTCCGGCGTTTCCAAACGGTAATTAAAGTTAGATTTTTTTCCTTTGGGATGGTGTTTTTTATAATCTTCTTTGTGATAAGTTTCCTGATAAATCAATACCGAAGTTAATCCAAGTGGAATCAGTTCAACATATTCTTCCGTGTCCAGAGGCTGAACTTCCATCGAAACCTGAGCAAAATACGGACGAATTAATTTTAAAACTTTTTTGAAATATTGTACATGTACGGTTTGATTCGCTTCGCCTGTCACCAAAAGTACATGATCATAGCCAAGGCTTTTGATCACTTTTACTTCCTGTAAAATCTCGTCTTCGGTCAGCGTTTTTCTCCGCACTTTATTATCCAGACTGAACCCGCAATAGGTGCAAATATTGGTGCATTCATTGGAAAGATAAAGTGGAATATAAAGCTGGATTGTTTTTCCAAAACGCTTTTGTGTCAACTGCTGACTTAGCTGCGCCATAGGTTCCAGATAGGTGGTAGCCGCAGGAGAAATTAACGCTTTAAAATCTTCCAGATTTCTTCGGGATGTATGTAAAGCGCGCTCAACATCGTTTTTTGTTTTGGAATAAATACTTTCCTTAACATCATCCCAGGTATATGTTTCGAATAAATCTTTAAAACTACTCATCTAAAAAGGCGGTTAACGGGCTGCTTGCCACGGCAAAATTTCCTTGTTTTCCTAATCTGGCATGGTAAGCCATTCTTCCAGCTTCTACGGCCATTTTAAAAGCAATCGCCATCTGAACCGGATTTCCAGCGATGGCAATCGCGGTATTGACCAGAACAGCATCCGCACCAAGTTCCATTGCTTTTGCGGCATCCGAAGGTGAGCCAATTCCAGCGTCGACAATCACCGGAACTTTACTCTGCTCAATAATGATTTCCAGAAAATCAATCGTTTTCAAGCCTTTATTGCTTCCAATGGGTGATCCCAATGGCATCACTGCGGAAGCGCCCGCATTTTCAAGTCGCTTGCACAAAACCGGATCAGCGTGAATGTAGGGAAGAATTACAAAACCCAGTTTTGCCAGTTCTTCAGTTGCCAGAAGGGTTTCAATAGGATCGGGCATCAGGTACTTTGGATCAGGATGAATTTCGAGTTTTATCCAGTTGGTTTCCAAAGCTTCTCTTGCAAGTTGTGCCGCAAAAACTGCTTCTTTGGCTGTGCGGACACCGGATGTGTTGGGTAATAAGTCAATAGACGGATGTTTGAGATGTATTAAAATATCATCGTCCGCATTGTTCATATCAACTCTTCGAAGTGCAACGGTTACCAATTCGGAGCCGGATGCGATGAGCGCCTCTTCCATCAATTTTGAAGAATTGAATTTCCCGGTTCCCGTGAAAAGTCGTGATGAAAATTCTTTGTCAGCTATTTTTAACATAGTATTTTTTTGATTTTGTAAACCACGTTTCGCGGATTTTCAGAATTAATAATTGAGCCGGAAATGGCTACTCCGTACATTCCGGTTTTGGTTATTGGTGCAACATCTTCTTGTGTAATCCCGCCGATTGCAATTATTGGAATTGATAAACCAAGTTCTTTTAATGACTTTATTAGATTTCTGTAACCTTCTAATCCCAAAATCGGGCTGAGATTTTGTTTGGTTGAGGTAAACTGGAAAGGGCCCAATCCTATGTAATCTGCTCCTTCGTTAATTCTTTTTACGATATGTTCAAATGTGTTGGCAGTCCCGCCTATAATCATGTTTTTTCCAACTATTTTTCTCGCCGTTTCAATAGGCATATCATTAAGTCCGAGATGCAGACCGTGAGCATTGATTTCTTTTGCGATAAATGGGAAATCGTTGATTATAAGTTTGGACTGATAGCTGTCACAAAGGACCTTGGCTTTTTCTGCAAGATTTAAAACGTCTTCAAAAGATTGATTTTTCACCCTCAGTTGTATCCAGCGACAGCCTGCGTCGAGTGCGGTTTGGATGCTTTCGAGGTGGGTGATTTCTTTGGTTTGGTTTGATATGAACTGGAGTTTTTCTATCATTTGATTTTATTTCTTGTGGATTGATTTCGATTACCCTAAAATCCCAGGGTATAAACCCCGGGCTAAGATATGTGACCCTGTTAGGGTCATGGAGATTACGAACATTTAGGTCATAATTAGGTTGTGCTTGTCCAAATGTTCGGGATGTGCCAAAGCCCAACGGGCTTACATATTTTAGCACCGGGCTTCGCCCGGTAGTGGTGTGATGCACGGTGTTATGTTGGTGTGATCCCCGGTGTGTTTGTTGATATGATTAATTGATTCGTGTTAATTGTTATGTTTCAGATTGATTGATAAAATTCACCAACTCCCGTAATTCCCGAAAACTCATAATAGCATTTTCCGGATTCTCCCACAACGTTCCCAAAATAGCGGCTCCGTCAAAATTCATATTTTCTATTTGTTGAAGATTTCGACGATTTATTCCGCCCAATCCAATAATTGGTATTTTTTTAATTTCAGGTTCAATGAAAAAATCATGACTCAGAACTCCTTGATAACCTGATTTTGAAATACTGTTAAACACCGGCCCGAAAAATGTGTAGCTGAAAAGCCCGGAAAGAATTTTCAATTCAGATAAATCATGAATTGAAGTACTTAGCAGAAAACCACCGGACTTTAAATTTTCCAGAATTTCCGTCGATACTGATTTTCTTTCTTTTTCAGTAAAATGAAGCCTTTTAATCCCAAATTCTCCGGCCAGATCATGGTGCTGGTGAATTGAAATTCTGTCGAGAAAATCCGCATGGACTTTACTTAATAAATTCCTAAAATCAGCCGGGTTACTTTCGGGTTTTCGGATATGTAAACACACCAATCCTTCCCTGAAAAGACTGTTTATTATTTCAGCCTCGTCAGGGATAAATTCAGGATTGGATATGGCTAATAGTTTCATTATAAGTAGATTTCGCTGCCTTTATTAGCAAATTCTCTTGCTTTTTCCTGCATACCTTCTTCCAGTGCCATTTCTTCCATCAAACCATTTTCTTCGGCATAATCACGAACATCCTGTGTGATTTTCATCGAACAGAAGTTCGGTCCGCACATAGAACAGAAGTGAGCGATTTTGGCACCTTCGGCGGGTAATGTTTCATCATGGAATTCTTTGGCGGTATCCGGATCAAGTGAAAGGTTGAACTGATCTTCCCAGCGGAATTCGAATCTTGCTTTGCTTAATGCATTGTCACGATATTGCGCTCCTGGGTGTCCTTTTGCCAAATCTGCGGCGTGGGCAGCGATTTTGTACGTGATCACACCGTCTTTTACATCTTTTTTATTAGGCAAACCCAAATGCTCTTTTGGTGTAACGTAACAAAGCATCGCCGTTCCAAACCAGCCAATCATCGCTGCACCTATTGCAGAGGTAATATGGTCATAACCGGGAGCAATGTCGGTTGTTAATGGTCCCAAAGTGTAAAATGGAGCTTCCTGACAATGTTCCAGTTGTTTTTCCATATTCTCTTTTATCAAATGCATAGGCACGTGGCCGGGGCCTTCAATAATGGTTTGGATATCATGTTTCCAGGCAATTTTTGTTAATTCACCCAAAGTTTCCAGTTCAGAAAATTGTGCGGCGTCATTGGCGTCTGCGATGCAGCCCGGTCTTAGACCATCACCCAAAGAAAATGCGACGTCGTACGCTTTCATGATCTCACAGATATCTTCAAAATGGGTGTAGAGAAAGTTTTCCTTGTGATGGGCAAGACACCACTTTGCCATTATTGAACCGCCACGGGAAACAATTCCTGTGATCCGTTTGGCTGTTAGCGGAATATATCTCAGCAAAACCCCGGCATGAATTGTGAAATAATCAACACCTTGTTCCGCCTGTTCAATTAGGGTATCCCTGAACAATTCCCAGGTAAGATCTTCGGCTTTTCCATTCACTTTTTCAAGCGCCTGATAAATTGGAACGGTGCCGATCGGTACAGGAGAATTGCGGATAATCCATTCCCGGGTTTCATGAATATTTTTTCCTGTCGAAAGATCCATGATCGTATCAGCTCCCCAGCGGCAAGCCCAAACCGTTTTCTCCACTTCTTCTTCAATGCTGGATGTTACAGCTGAATTCCCAATATTTGCATTGATTTTGACAAGAAAATTTCTGCCAATAATCATGGGCTCACTTTCCGGATGATTGATATTAACCGGAATTACGGCTCTACCCGCAGCTACTTCTGATCGTACAAACTCCGGCGTAATAAATCCTTTTGGTGTATTTGCTCCGAAACTATGTCCGGCGTGCTGATGTGCCAGAATTCCTGATTTTCCGTTTAGTTCTGCAATCTGTTCTTCAATCCGCTGGTTTTCACGAATCGCTATATATTCCATTTCAGCCGTAATAATTCCCTTTTTGGCATAATGCAGTTGAGAAACATTTTGACCTGCTTTTGCACGGTACGGTTTACTGATGTGGGCAAATCTTAAAGCATCCAGACTTTTGTCATTTTTGCGCTGTGTTCCGTATTCTGACGAAATGGTTTCAAGCTGCTCCACATCTCCACGTTTTAAAATCCAGGGAGCTCTTAATGGTTCAAGTCCTTTTTTTACATCGATTTCTATGTTGGGATCTGTAAATGGACCACTGGTGTCGTAAATGGTAACGGATGGATTTTTTTCAATCAATCCCAATTTTCCATGCACTTTTGTATCGCTAAGAGATACCTCACGCATGGCGACGGAAATGTCGTGTATTTTTCCTTTCACATAAATCTTCCTGGATTTTGGAAAAGGTTTTCTTGAAATTACTTCTGTGTCTGGTGTTTTTTCAGTTTTCATGGATGGAATAGCTTTTGGCTTTAAGCTGTTAGCCAGATGGATAGTTGAAAATTGGTTTATTCGTTCAGGATATTAGTTTGATTAACCTCCCTGTGTAGCTTTGATCAGGGTGATTTTATCGTTGGGATTGAGTATGTGAAGAGGCCATTCCTTTTTTGGAATAATGGCCTGATTGATCGCAATAGCGATTCCTTTGGAGGAATCTGCAAACAAGGAAGACAAAAGTTCTTCAACCGAAGAGCGTTCGGGAATTTCTGTACGTTGCTGATTAATGCTGATTTCCATTCTGAATAATGTTTTATGAGAAAAACTTCAGGAATGGACCTTGGAAAGATTCATTAAGATACAATAGCAGTATCTCTTACTTTTCCCTATCGGCAGTACTAACTGCATCAGGTTCAAAGGGTATTATCTCAGTCCGCATACGGGACACCCCTAAAGTTTCCGTAAAGCTATTGGAAAAATCGGAGTTTCAAAAAATAAAAGTTTAAAGCTGATTTTTGATGGTTGGGAAACTGTGAAAGTTTTGCTAATTATGAGGTAACTTTGAATTTGTCAAATTAACACCTCATAAAGAATCTGCTTTTAATGGATCTTATCATCAGAAATGCTGCTCCGAAAGACTTACCGGCTATACTGGAAATTGTAAATCAAGCTATTTTAGAAACTACTGCCATTTATGATTACGAGATCAGAACTTTGGAAGAACAGACTGCCTGGTTTGAAAAAATGATAAACGATGGTATGCCGGTAATTGTAGCTGAATTTGAGAAGGAAGTAATCGGGTATGGATCTTACAGTATTTTTCGTCCGAAAATCGGCTATAAATTCAGTGTTGAACATTCGATTTATCTGAATGACAAATCTCGTGGAATAGGAGTAGGAGGCAGGTTGCTTGGAAGTTTAATTCAGCGCGCAAAAGAATCCGGATTGCACACCATGATTGCAGGAATCGACGCCACAAATCGCGGTAGCATCAAATTTCATGAAAAATATGGATTTGTAGAAAAAGGATATTTGAGAGAGGTTGGCTATAAATTTGACCAATGGCTGGACCTGGTCTTCATGCAATTAATCCTGAAAGAAGATTAAATAAATTAGCCCTGAAAGGGCGTAATATCTTAGAATCGGGCATCGCCCGATTGATTTGGGATATGGGAATTATACAATTCCGAATTCACATCATCGTTCTCATAGGGCGTTGCCCTATCCTAAAATATGACGCCCTTTCAGGGCTATGAAAGGGCGTCATATTTTTAATGAGCTCGTCCGGTTTCTACATACGTGGCTTCGTCACCCGTAGGTTTTCTATGCCAATAAGATGCGAGGATTGATCCGGTAATATTCATTAATGGTCCAAAAACCGCGGGTGCCAAACCTACTGTCGCCATTTTTCCCATTTCCTTTGCTATTCCTGACGCCAATCCGCCATTCTGCATACCAACTTCAATGGCAATTGTACGACAATCTCGTTCGCTCATTTTGAATAGTTTCCCCGAGAAATATCCAAGCGTATATCCCAAAAGATTGTGAATCAACACCAGTCCTATTAAAGCCGGCCCGATCGTCAAAAGACTGTCCCTTCCTGCCGCCGTAATAATCACAATAATAAATGCAATTCCTGACATCGAAACCAAAGGCATTGCAGTATCCAGCCAATTTGCTTTTCCGTGAAACAATTTGTTGAAAATTAATCCGGCACCAATTGGCAGAATTACCATTTTAACAATATCCCACATCATATGCAGCATATCAATTTCAACAAAAGCACCGGCATATAATTTCATCAGCATTGGCGTCATTAAAGGAGCCAGCATGGTTGAAATTGCAGTAATTGTAATAGATAATGCAAGATTTGCTTTTGCCAAATAGGAAATTACATTGGACGCCATACCATTTGGAGAACAACCGATCAGGATAATTCCGGCTGCAATTTCAGCTGGAAAACCGCTGATGCTTGCCAGTGTAAAACCCAAAAGCGGCATGATTAAAAAGTGACTTGTAACACCGATAAAAACACCTCTTGGCATTTTTACAACACCAACAAAATCCTCAAAACTCATCGAAGTCCCCATTCCAAACATGATTATCTGGATTAATGGCGTAATCAGCGTTGCAAATTTGAAACCATCATATTGCTGAAAATATTGAGGATAATATAAAGCAGTAGTAACGGCTGCAAAAATAATCGTTGTATAAGTAAATCCTTTCAAAGTTTCCGACCCTCTGAAACTTATGGCCAATGCTAAGAAAAAGCCAATAAAAAACGGGCCCGCCTGAGCCAGATTTCCTGTTACTGTAAGATAAAGCGCTACAACCAGACACAAAATAGCAACACCAGATAGAAGCTTGTAAATATTCATAAACTTATGTTAATTATGCAATTTTAAAAAAGGTGCATTTTTAGGAAAAAAGCAGGAAATATGTATTTCTTACTTTTTCCCAAGACTTATTACCAGGTTCTTTTCTTCATGTATTCGTCCAGTTCAGAACGCTTCATTGGAATTTCTTTTGGGTTTTTATCCAGCCATTTCAGGAAATCATCTTTTAATTTGTCTGACCACTGACTATCAATTTGTCCCGGTGTGTATTTTCCTTCTTTCAACATCTGAATTCCGAATTTGTCACGGATCGCGATAAATTCAGCGGTTAAAACTACCTTTTCAACCAAATGCGCAGGGATGAAAATGATACCTTCTCTTTTGGCAAGAACTAGATCTCCCGGTAAAACAATCGCTCTTCCGATGCGGATAGGCGTATTAAGTCCCATTAAAACCACATCTTTCAAATAAGAAGGATCCCAGTCACGGACAAATGCGTTGAAACCTTCAATTTTTGACAAACCTTCCAAATCTCTTGCTGAGGCATCAAAAACAACGCCGTTTCCTGATTTTGCAAATATTGAATTTCCAAGATTATCACCGATTAAAGTACCCTGGGCAATTTTTCCAAAACCGTCAGCAACGTAAACATCACCTTTGGAAAGCTGGTCTATCGGCCACGAGTTGGTATTTCCGATACGGCCATTTTTTGCACCCCGTTCTTTTATATTTTTTTCAACATCCGGGCGGGAAGGCATAAATTGTGCAGTAAGTGCACGACCTGCGATAGTCACATCCTGATGGATCATTTTCCAGTTTGCATCAAACTGAGAATTATAACCTTCATTTTGGAGCACAACCCAGGCTTCTTCAATGGCAATTTCTTTTGCCCGGCGAATGAAGTCATCAGACACTTTTGGTCTTCCGTCAGGGAAACGTTCGCCTTTCCATTCAGAAGTCAAAAAAATCAATTCTTCTTTTGATATGGTTTGGGCGTGAAGAGAATTGAAAAAATTAAAGCTTAAAAATAATGCTGCGGCAACAATGGATTTAATTTTCATTTCAATGGAATTGCAATTTATGAAGGGCCGGCAAGATAAAATTTGGATTACAAACCGGATACATAATGTATCAATTTGTAACCCAAATGAGAAAAGACCGGATATCCCGAATTTTACTAGATTGTATTAATTTCTTTTTGAAGCAACGACGATAGGCGAGGTGATTCCGTTCAGGTCATATACCACTTTTCCGGCGCGGATTGTCAGTTCACATTCCAGTTTTTCTTTACCCGTAATTTTTGTTCCGGTATAATCAAAGAAACCAAAAACACCGGTATCGTTCATGCTGAAATTTCCTTTCAAGACGCGTAAAACTGCGATATCGGCTAGTCCGCCTACGGTTAAGCTTCCAAGCTGCTCTCTGTGAATTGCCTGTGCAGGAGCCCAGGTACTCGCTTTGATAACGCTTTGCAGATCCATACCCATAGCCAGGAATTTGGACATCACATTCAGCATATCTTTCATCGCAGCGTTCATACTTCCCGTATGAATATCGGTGCTGATTGTATTTGGATAAAATCCACTTTTCACAGCCGGAATTGCCTGAGAAAAAGCGAAACTGATACCACCATAACCCACATCAAACAGAATTCCTTTTTTACGAGCTTCGTAAACGAATGGTTTAATTTTTCCGGTTTTAACATCCAGAATTGGTTCGCGACTTGATAATTGTCCGAAGCAATGTGTGAAAATATCACCCGGACGAAGGTGCTGCATGAATAATTCTTCGATTGAAAGTACGGGAGTGCTTCCGCCAAAATCAATCATAACAGGAATATTGGCGAGTTTTCCGGCTGCCACAGCTTTGTCAGTTGGCGTCCAGTCGTGGCCGTTGAAGTGAGCCAGTTTTACACCAACTACATAGTCAGGATTTTCTTTGGCAACGCGTGCTGTATTTTCAGGATCCATATCAGCGATATTCTGCTCATATGTTCCGCCACGCATTCCTTCTCCTACAATATTCAGAAATGCCAGAACACGGGTTTTTGAAATATCTATGGTTTGTTTTTTGAAGTCAGGAAAGGATTTCCAACCGGCACAACCTGCGTCTACAACCGTAGTAACGCCGGTACGAAAAGTAAAACCGTCCGGAGGCAATGCGTTAGGTCCGTTGCTGTACGTCTGATCCATTTTTGTTCCGTAAAAGTTATGCGAGTGCATATCAATTAATCCCGGAGTAACGTACATTCCTTTGGCATCAACAACCTGTGCGGCAAGTTTCGGATCAATGTTTTTGGCTACACTTTTAACGGTGTCACCGTTTAAAGCAACATCCATGATACCGTTGATATTATTCTTCGGATCAATAACGTGGCCTCCTTTGATAATGATGGTGTATTTTTGAGCATTCGCGGAAATGCTGCAACAGGCCATTAAAAGACCCATGGAAAGAATTATTTTTTTCATTTTGAAGGATTAGGAATTAAGTATCAAATTTACTGTTTTGTTGCCGTAATAAGCACAGAGCGGTTAGATTAACTGGTAATATTTTATCAATTCTAAACGAATAATTTCCCAAAAAGAATTAATAATTATGAAACCGGATACTTTTTAATTTCAGGAGTGAGCAGGCAATAACGGGTTGGTCAGGTTCTTATCGTTTTGAAAACAGATAAGTTAAGAAATGGTTAAGGGAAGAGGAATGCGTAAACAGAAAAAATATCACTGAGAAATCCGAAGATCATCTCAGTGATACTTTACCTTTCGGCTAGATGTAGGCGATGCAATCTATTTCCACAAGCGAGTTTCCCGGTACTCCGCCATAAACGGCAACCGTTGTGCGCACTGGTGGCTTATCGCCAAATCTGCCTTTGTAAGCTTCGTTCATTGCCTTGTAATCATTCAGGTCATGAAGCAAAACGCTTACTTTTAATACTTTTTGCATCGAAGAGCCAGCGGCAATCAATTCTTTTTCAACTTCATCCAGAACATGTTTTGTATGGGCTGTAATATCGCCCTCAAAGTGGGCGCCTTTACCTGCTATAAAAACAAGATTATTGAATTTTGTATGCCCTGAAAACAGTGGTACATCCTGGTGGTTAACAACATTTCCAACTTCCTTTTCAGGTGCAGCTTCAAGTGCTTTCGCTTGTGAAGATGCCATGCCAAGTCCTGTTACACCGGCTACCGAGGCGAATAATTTTTTAAGGATTGATCTGCGTTCTGTTTTCATACGGCTATTATTAATTGAGAAAAATTGAATTTGCGGCTTTTATTTATCCCACCAAACTACACTGGAAAGGTTGTTTGTACCACCTTGTCTGGTTCTTGCTTCGATGAAATTTGTCTCGTTATAAATTCCTTCTGAATCCGGGATCTGGAATCTTGTTGGAATTTTTCCACCTGTAAGGTTACCTGGGTAATTTGTCGGTGTCAGTTTAGGATATCCTGTGCGTCTCCAGTTAGAGAAGATTTCGTATTCATCTTCCAAAAACAAGGTTACCCATTTCTGAGTACTGATCTGCTCGATTTGTTCGTCAACAGAACCCGATGTTTTGTAAGGATTTGCAGTCAGGTAAGCATTTATTTTAGCGTCTGAAATTGTACCTGCGCTTCCAAACAATGCCCATTGTTTCATACCCGAAGTTACAGCGCTGTTATACTCAGCTTGTGCTGTTCCTGCTGAATACCATCCTCTAACGGCAGCTTCTGCCAGAAGCAAGTGAACTTCTGCGCTTGTGAAAACCAGCAAAGGAGCGCTGTATTTAAGGATTGTATTTGGATTTGGCTCAGAGTAAGAGTTAAAATCAGCTGGCAAACTGTTGAAAGCCGCATTTTGCATTCCTTTTTGAAGTGCTGTTGTAGTATCGGCAGTGAAAGTTTTTCCATCCGCAGAAGGTACCCAAACAATAGAGATCACGTTTAAGCGAGGATCTTTTGTCGTCTTCAAATGATCAATAAGCGTTTTTGAGAATTTTCCTCCTTCTACGTTATCACCACCTGGTGTCACATAGTCAGTTCCCATCAAACCACTTGCAATAAAGTTTCTGCTGGCTGTAACCGAACCATCAACATAAGCAATTGTTGCAATGTCAGAATCACTTGTGATAACGCCACCTGCGATTGCTTTCTGAACCCATGTTTTAGCCAAAGCAGCATCCACTTGTGTCAAACGCATTCCCAGACGAAGCATCAAAGAATAACCAAATTTTTTCCATTTTGTGATATCACCACCATAGATCAAATCAGAAGTTCCGAAAGTAGCCTGCGCAGGATCAAAAGCAGCGATCGCTTGTTCAAGTTCTTTCAACATGTCAGCGTAAATCGCAGACTGCTGATCGTAAACCGGCGTGTAATTTTTATCTGTAAGTGCTTTTCCGGCCTGGCTGTAAGGAATGTCTCCGTACAAATCTGTCAGTCTGTGATACATATAAGCTTTCCAGATACGTGCAACTGAAAGTTTGTTCACGTCGGCAGGAGCGGTATTTACTGCACTGATCACTTGTTCGATATCAATGATAGACCCTTGTGTGGTCATGTCAGTTCCGCCATACATTCCCCAGCTTCCTGTTGAATAAGTATAGTTGAAATACTTGTCACCAGCAGCAGGTACTTCTTTGTATGTTGCAAAATGCTGCATCGAACCACCGATCGTAAGATAAGCAGCACCTGTGTAATTGTTGCTTACTGCCGAAAGCTGAGCTCTTGTAAAAAGGAAACCCGGTACAACTGCTGTTGATGCATTAGGATTCACGTTCATTTCCTCAAACCCATTGTCACAAGCGGCCAAGAGCAGGGCCATTGGGGCCAGATATAATAATCTTAAAAACTTTTTCATATTCACTAAAATATTTTAATGATTAAAATTTCACCATTAGGTTCACGCCCAGGCTTCTAGTTCTTGGCACACCAAATGCTTCAAGACCTTGTGCGTTACCATTTGTATAGCTCGATTCAGGATCGAAGTAGTTGTTTCTTTTGTCTTTGTAAAGAAGCAAAAGGTTACGTCCTACAAGTGAAACAGAAGCTGATTGTAATTTCAGGAATGACATTTTGCTAACCGGCAGGTTGTAGCTGAAAATAACCTGACGAAGTTTGATAAAGTCATTGTTGAAAGTGAACATCGAAGTGTAGTTCTTGTCGTTGTCGTAGTAAGTATCGATGTCAGCCTTAGCCCATGTTTTTGAGAAAGGAGCTCCTTCCGGCGTTACACCTGTTACTGTCAAACCATTGTCACGGCCAGGAAGTGTTTCTTTTGGCAAACCGAAACGGTAAGCGTACTGGTACATGTTTGAATAAACGATGCTACCGAATTTACCGTCAACAAGAATGTTCAAAGAGAAATTTTTGTATCTGAAAGTGTTTGTGATACCCATTGTAAGCGGAGGAATACCTCTTCCCAATTTTTCAAGATCACCTCTTACTGCATATCCGCTGGCTGTGTTGAAAACAACATTTCCGTTAGCATCCGTTTTTTTCTTGTAACCCCAAACTTCACCATAAGAACCATCAACAACGTTACGGATCGTACCGCCACCAACACCGTCACCCACAGTAAGACTTGGAAGTCCGTCAGCAAGTTTTACGATTTTGCTGTCGTTGTAAGCCATGTTATAGCTCACATCCCAGGTAAAGTTTGCCTTTTTAAGGGGTGTTCCTGTAAGCAAAAGTTCAATCCCTTTGTTGCTAAGTTCACCCACGTTCAAAAGAGCAGAGGTATATCCTGACGAAGCTGCGATTGAGCTTTGAACGATATCGTTTGTTGTTTTACGATTGTAAAGTGTCACGTCAACTCCGATACGGTTGTTAAGGAATTTCGCTTCAATACCTGCTTCGTAAGTAGTAGATGTAAGTGGTCTCAAATCCGGGTTTGGTACAAGAGACGAGCTCAATTGCTGAACCGGACGTCCGTTGTGGCCGCCTTGTGCCATGTTATAGCTTTGGTAGATCTGGTAAGCTGCTACGTTCGCGCCACCCACTTGTGCCCATGAACCGCGTAATTTTGCAAAACTTACAACCTCAGGCAATTTGAAAGCCTCAGAAAGAATCAACGTACCACCAATTGCAGGATAGAAAATGCTGTTGCTCGCTGTATTCAAAACCGAAAACCAGTCCTGACGACCAGACATTGTGATGTAAGCAAGTCCTTTATAACCTAAGTCAACCGAACCAAACAACGAGTTGATACCGCTTTTTGAATAAGAAGGTGTAGTTGTAGACGTTGCAAGGTTTGTAAAGCTGTAAAAATAAGGGATCGTAAATTCTGTACCATTGAACGACGTTTGGTCATAAATGCTTCTCTGCATATTACCACCTGCCAATGCTGAGAAACTAAGATTTTCAAAGAAATTGGTGTTGTAGTTCAAAGTAACCATTCCGTTGGTTTCAGAAGAAGTGATTTTCTTCGCTTCGTAAACCCCAAGTGGCTGGTAAGCATTGTTTGTCGGTACTACAAATTCATAGTTGAAGTTATAGTAATCCTGGCTTACGCTTGCTTTAACAAAAAGGTTGTCAAGGATATCGTATTTAATATTAGCCTGTCCAAGAAAACGGTTTTTTCTGTCTTCGTTTTTGAACTTGTTGATAACCATGTAAGGGTTTGGAGCAGCCGGAACAGGGTTCCATTCTACTTCTTTACCTGTTACAGGATCATATCCCGGAGCAAGGCTTCTGATATCAACTGTGTTAGCGATCAAATAAGTTGCCCAGTGCGGGTTGTAATCAGCATAACCAACTTTTGGACGGTTGTGGCCGTTTTCAATGTTGTACTGAACAACTGTTTCAATCGTAAGTTTTTTACCCAATAACGCATTCACGTTAAGGTTAGCAATTCTTCTGTTGAAAGTTGAATTTGGAACAATACTGTTTGAGCTTGTATTGTTTAAACCGAAACGGAAGTTTACAGTTTCGTTGCCACCTGTGAAAGAAAGCGAGTTGATATAATTTGTACCCGTTCTGTAAAAGTTTTTCAGGTTGTTTTTCTGAGGAGAATATGGGCGCATCTGGCCATCAAACTGGATAACTTGTGAGCCATCCATTTTTGCACCATATGACAAACGGCCTGAACTTTTCGCCTGAGTCTGAGTCAATGGTTTTACACCATCCACACCCTGGCCGTATTCATATTGCCAGTCTGGAATGATTGAAAGATTATCTGTTGTAAAGTTGGTATTGAATTCAACACCGATGCCTTTTTGAGCTTTTCCTTTTTTAGTAGTGATCAAAATTACACCATTAGAAGCACGTGCACCGTACAAAGCCGCTGCTGGTCCGCCTTTCAAAACGCTGATCGATTCGATATCGTCCGGGTTAATACCACCGATACCATCACCACGGTCAGTGTTGTTACCATTACCGTCAGATGCATTTCCACCACCTGGTGAGCTGTTATCCATCGGCATACCGTTGATTACGTACAATGGCTGGTTGTTACCGCTCAAAGAACCGTTACCACGAATGATGATACGGCTAGAACCACCAGGACCAGTTGCCATACCTGTTGCGTTAACACCGGCAATTTTACCTGTAAGAGCATTTGCAACGTTATTTTCACGAGCCTGTGTAAACTCACTACCTTTTACTTCTGTCACCGCGTAAGCAAGTGCTTTTTTCTCTTTCGAAATACCAAGAGCCGTTACAACAACTTCATTAAGCGCTTTTGCTTCCGGAGCTAATTGTACCGAAATATCTCCTTTTGCACCCACAGCTGATTCCTGTGAAGTATAACCAACAAAGCTGAAAATAAGCACAGCCGTAGAAAGTTCTCCGTCCGGAATGTCAAGAGTATATTTTCCTTCTGCGTTGGTTGAAGTTCCGCGTTGTGTTCCTTTTACAAGAACACTCACACCCGGAAGTCCTGAACCGGTTTCGTCCGTTACCGTACCCGTAACCACTTTCTTTGGAGATTCTTTTGGGGCCGAAATCTTCAATTCTGATGAAGCTTGTTCCCGTTTTAGAATGATACGGTCCTGAACTACTTCATAAGTAACGTTGTGCGGAGCAAGGATTTTTCCAAGAACTTCTGAAAGTGATTCGTCCTGGAATTTGAAAGTACCTTTCTGATTGTTAAAAATCTGTGGATTATACATGAACTTAACCTTGGTCACGTTTTCTATTTTATCGAGTACTTTATCGATCTCGGTATTAGATAAACGTAAGGTTACTTTTTGGTCAAGCACCCTCTGTCCATTCACGTCGGCGGCGTGGACTAAAGTAGTGAAGATCACTGCAAGTAAAGCTTGATACAGACTCATACGCATGATTTTCTGCAAAGCGTGTTGATAATGTATTGATTTTGACATAATTTTGTTTTTGTCGGGTTAATAAATTCGGCAAAATGATTCCCTTGTATCCGCGGCACGCGGAAGGTGTAATGAGCTTACAAATTGGGATGATTGGTCGTCGGTGATGTTGGCGCATCATCGACACTTTTTTTAATGGAGTCAGGGACAGGTTATCGTCATAGGCTATTCATTCAGATAGGTTTAAATAGTATAGGTTGCTTGGTTACTCTTTTTTCTTCTGGTAATCTTACTCTATTATTTTGTTGAGATGAGTGTAATCTGACCGGATAATTATTTTTTAACTATTGATTTTCAGATGGATATGAGCATCCTTTGCTCGAAATAATAATACTGGCATCAAGCTGTTCGTGTGTGGCGTTGATGGTACGGCAAATCAAATCTATTTTTTCAAACAAGGGTTCGTCTGACAGAGACGCTGTGAGGTAGCAGTTTTTCATGATTTCAGCATCAAAAAGAATTTTTACACCGTAAGATTGTTCCAATGCTGCGAAAACTTCTTTAATAGGAGTTCCTTTAAAGTTAAACGATTGTTTTTGAATTGGCAAGTCAAGTAATTCAGGATCAGCAATTAAACTCCTAGTAAATCTCAAATTTTGGGGAGAAAATACAATTTGCTGGTTTGGAGTAAGTACCATTCCGCCCAGCTTGTTATCCGCCTGCTGCGTTTCAAGATTTTCATCAGTTAAAGCAAAAACAGATACTTTTCCTGTTTTAACAACCACTTTAACATCTTTTTCAGTGTCAAAAGCGCTGATAATAAAACTTGTTCCTAAAACTTTGGTAACCAATCCGTTAGCGTATACGAAGAAAGGCTGTTCAGGATTTTTTGCTACTTCAAAAAAAGCTTCACCATATAGAAACACTTCCCGTTTATCTCCTGTAAAAGATTTTGGATAACTGATGCGGCTTTGAGGCTGCAAAAGCACCGAACTTCCGTCATGCAAGGCAACAAGTTTTGGCTTGTCTGTATTATTTACTTCCTGAATGAGCGGTTCCTTAATCTGGCTTATGATCTCTTTATACAGTGAATTGGTTTTTTCGGCAGGAGAATTTTTATTGATAAACCACCAGCCCAGACCAATCACCAATAAAACGGAGGCGGCCATATTGTACCATTCCGGACGAAGTATGAATCTTTTCGATTCTGCCTTGGCACTTTTTTCGCCAAGTGAATAGGACAAACGATGAATTTCTGTTGTCACCTCTTCATCTGATACTGCATCAAAGGAATTAAATACGGTATCGAGCAAGTGCGTCGCTTTATTTATCAAGTCCTTTTTATCAGGATTTTCAGACAGCCATGTTAACCAAAATGTGCCCTGTTCCGCATCATTGGAGATTTTCCAAAGTCGGAATGAAGGGTCTGTGGCCAGTTCTTCGGGTTGAAAATTTCTGTAATCAGGTTGCATAGATAAGCGTAGTAATTGCGAATTCAAATAAAGGATGCAGAAAAAGTATGTCAATACTCTTTTTTGTAAAATTATTTTTTGATTTTTTTTGAAACAGGGAAATAAACTACTGGTAAATGGAAGTTTGGAAGATGGGTAATGTTAATAAATTAACATATAAATTATTAGTATCCAGTTACTTAATAATGGAATCTGACTTTTTAAAGTGGTGATGGCTTTAAATAATAAATTGGCTACGGATTGACGATTAACCTGCATCATATCCGCGATCTGTTCATTTTCCAGACCTTCATAAAATTTCAGGAAAATAGCTTCCTTCTGGCGTTTCGGAAGTTCATTGATTGCATTTCTTACTTTACGCTGACTTTCATGATAGTTTTCTGTTTCTTCTATCTCAGTTTCGATGGTGTGATTGTCAGTCATTTCTTCAATCTCATCCAGGTCAAGGTATGGATAAACATGTTTGTTTCTCCTGAATTCCTGTAAGATCTGGTTACGGAGGGATTTTAAAAAATAGATTGTAACAAACTGTATATTAATAGTTTGCCTCTTTTCCCAAATATGCAGCATCAACTCCTGGATGGCATCTTTGATATATTCACGGTCGTTGGTAAAACTTGTAGCGTAATTGAAAAGCGTCCGGTATAATTTGTCGGCAAGCTGGCAAAAGGCACCACTGTCTCCGGCTTTTGATTGCTGCCAGAGATCCAGTAGAACTTCATTTTCTAAAAGAATGCGTTGCTTTTTATCCAAGAATATATGGGGTTGCTATTGTAAATTAACAGTCAATTTCTTGAAATAAGAAATTTAAGGCTTAGAAAATATTATTTGCCAGAATTATATATCGATTATTTATAGAAATTCGAAATAAGGTGAAATTTTTTATCGTTCAAATGGACAACATACTAAAGAAAGAAGTCAACTTTTTAAGTTGACTTCTTTCAATCTAAAAGTTATAACTGATATTCAGTGACTAGATATAAGCAATACAGTCAATTTCAACCAAAGAATTTCCCGGAACGCCTCCATAAACCGCGACAGTAGTACGAACTGGTGGTTTGTCACCAAAGCGTCCTTTGTAAGCTTCATTCATCGCTTTGTAATCATTCAGATCATGAAGAAAAACGCTGCATTTCAATACTTTGCTCATGGAAGAACCTGCCGCGATCAATTCTTTTTCAAGTTCATCCAAAACGTGTTTGGTATGTGCAGTAATATCTCCTTCAAAGTGAGCGCCTTTCCCTGCAACAAAAACCATATTATTAAATTTGGTATGACCAGAAAATAACGGAACATCCTGAATCGTCGTGATATTGCCAACTTCTTTTTCTGGCGTTGCGTCAGCTGCTTTTGCAACAGTTCCCAAACCTGCCACACCGGCTATGGATGTAAATAATTTTTTGAGGATCGATCTTCTTTCAGTTTTCATGATATGCTTAATTAGGATTCATTGTTAAGGATATTATTACGCTTTTTTCATTTTTTTCAAAACTTTGGCATCACCCGGTAAAGTGATTTTCCAGAGCGTCCCGCCTGATTTTGTTCCGCCTTGTTTTCCACCATATTCGATGATATACATGTCATTGCCAATCAGTATAGCGTCGGTAGGACTGGTAAAGTTATCGACAATTCTGGTAGTCTGGACTTTGTAATTGTCGGTTTTTTTGTCGTATATTAAATGCAAATGAAGCAAATCTTTTCCTTGTCTCCGCAATGCATTTGGATTTGCAGCACCTGCTTTTCCACCGCCGGCATAACGCATTACAAATCCGTCGCCCTTAAATTCTTTGGAAAGTGCATTATCTTTATCAAAAATTAAAGCCAGCGGAGAGGAGTGAGCGTTGAAAGTTCCAACCGTAACGCCTGTTGTATCTCCATCCATAACCAAGCCGGTTTTTCGGTCGCGGTATTCGTTTGCATCCGGACCAAGATTTTGAATTGCAGGCGTGAAAGTTACACCAGCCGGTCTTTTAGGGAAATCAGGATCATTATGGAAATATTTCATCAGCCAGGCAAAAGCAAATTTGCTCAGGAAAGGATCGGTATCCGGATTTGGCTGCCAATCAGGATTTTGCTGCGGATTTTCAATGCCACCCATCACCCACGGAAAACCATAATGATGCCCCTGACGGATCCAGAACATATCCTCCGGATGATCATAGTCACCTGAGTTAGAAACGGCAAAAAGATTTCCTTTTCCATCATAAGCGATATCGTAGGCATTACGGATCCCTTCGGCGTAGATATAGCCTTGTTCTTTTAATTTGTCAACATCGTCAACCAAAAGTAAATCTTTCGAGTCGATCGGGAAGCGGTAAATTTTTGTAGTTAAGGCTTTGTCACGTGCATCGGGATAAAGTCCGCCGTTGTCCTGCACTTCGCCGTGATCCGTTCTGGCACCAGAATTTACAACAATATATTTCCCGTCAGGACTGATTTCCATGGCATTCCAGCCGTGATCAAAAGTAGTTTTATTTGCACCATATTCAACGGTATTAAAAACAACGGTCATTTCCGGTTTTTCGTCGTTAGGTTTTAACTCATAACGAACCATTCTTCCCTTGTTCCCTTTGTTGTTATTTACGTTGATATTTCCGGTAAGGAAAAGTGTATTGTTATGAAAAGCTGCGCCTTGCAAGCGGGTAATTCCGTGATCAGCAGCAGTCAATATTTTTACACTTGTTGGCTGTCCGTCTTTTTTTACAATGTGAAAAACATCACCGTCAAAACTGGTATAATATAAATCGCCGCTTACCGGATTTTGAATTAGTCTTACAGCTTCCGGCTCTACTTTCATGTAAGCTTCCACCTTGATATCCTCGCGTAAAGGATGTGGCGTCTGCGTAGGCTGGTCGCGGCCTCCCTGTGCAAAATTGAAATGAGGAATGGTTAAAATTCCTAAGGCTAACAAATTTACTTTTAAAAATGGATTCAGGATTTTTTTCATTTTTCAGGTCTAGGAAATGTTATTCGGTTACGGACAATTTTCTCAGGTAAGCTACGAGCTGCCATCTTTGTTCGGCGGTGAAAACATCCTGGAAAGGTGGCATATTTCCTTTTCCGTTTGACATTTTCCAGAACAATGCGCCATTGGATTGTTTTTTAACCAGTGAATCATGGAAATTGGCAGGCTTTTGACCTAATGCACCACCAGCGGCGCCGTCGCCATACCCGGTTTCTCCATGACAGGAGGCGCAGTACAATCCAAATAATTCTTCTCCGTTGGCGAGTGTGAGCGGCTCATCATGATATGGGCTTACCAGTGTATCGGCCCAAGCCGGTGCAACCCAGCGGTCCTGACTGTGGTACGGATGCTGGTTTCCTTTGAAGGAGGACAAACCAACGAAACCGATTGCCCCTGAAAGTAAAAAGCTTGCGGCTATCTTTTTGTTTAAAATCATTTTAACGAATTTTGTTTAGGAATTTTATTTTTTTCAATCGGTTATATTCAACGCTTTACGTTCCTTTTTAATATCTTCTGCATCAATTGCAGACGCATTATTTCCAAAGCTTTGTCTGATAAAAGTTAAAACTTCGGCTATCTCCTCGTTTTTCAAAAAGCTGTGATTTGGCATAATGTTGTTGTACGGTTTGCCTTTTACTTCAACCTGACCATCCAGACCTTTTAGCAATACATGAATTAACTTTTTCTTATCGCCGGTAACCCATTCCGAACCAGCAAGCGGAGGGAATCTTTGAGAATCTCCCTGGCCATTTCTCTGATGACAAGCGGCGCAATAAACGCTGTACACTTTCCCGCCGGCAACCGGTTTGTCTTTGTCAAGATTGTCATTTACAACATCAGGCGTACGGATATGCGACATGGTTTTTCTCTTTTCCATTTGTGTCAAAGCTGTGGCAGCGAATTTGGATTTATCACCTTTGTAAGTGACTTTCCAGATTTTTCCTTTTTCAGTTTCAGCAAAATAAAGAGATCCATCCGGCCCCATTGCAATTCCCATTGGCCGGTAAGCAGCGTCACTGGTATTAACGATTGGATCTACGCCGGCAAAACCATCAGCAAAAACATCCCAGCCACCAGAGGGCTGTCCATTTGTAAAAGGTACAAAACCAATTATATAGCTGGACTGCGGATAAGGAGCACGATTTGTAGAGCCATGAAATGCTATGAACGCACCGTTTTTGTAACGGTCAGGAAATTGATTTCCCTGATAAAAAAGCAGATCATTTGGTGCCCAGTGACCAGGAAATCCAATCAGTGGTTTTTCATAAATACCGCAGTTTCCAACGATTTTTCCATCTCCGCCGTATTCCGGTCCCAACACTTTTTTCTGCTTAATCTGATCATAATAACAATATGGCCAGCCTACATTGGCGCCTTCTTTTATTCTCACAAATTCCTCGGAAGGCAAAACAGCACTTTGCCATGGAGAATAAACACCGGCCCAAAGACGCAATAAATCGTCTCGGCCATGCTGAACAAGATATAAATTATCGTCCGCATTATTCCAGTCCATTGCCACCACACTCCGGATTCCGGTTGCATAACGATAACCATCTTTTTGTGTCTGGTTTAATTTATTGGCATCAAAACGCCATACGCCGCCGTGATCTTCCAGAAACGGACAGGGCGTCATTCCCGCAGAATTTGGCATTCGGAATAATTCTTCGCAGGCATTGGAAGGTGCGCCGAAGGGGATGTACATATTTCCCTTGTTGTCAAAAGAAATCGGTTTTGCGATGTGCTCATGCATACCGTGTTCATGATCGTCGGTCATGATGATTTCTTCTTTTCCCTCAGGAATCAATTTTCCTGGTGTAAGTTTCTGACGATAAACGACGAGTTCGGAACTGTAATAAATGTAACCGTTATGAATCCGGACGCCGGTTCCATAACCGTGTTCTTTTTTAGAACCACCAAAACGTTTGATAATATCGGCGCGACCGTCATGATTGGTGTCACGCAGCGCGATGACAGATTCGTCCTTATTCGCAAACCGCGCTTTGACATAAATATCACCGTTATCATTCACGGCAATATGCCGTGCACGACCGGGAAGGCTGTCTACGACAACGACGGCTTCGAAGCCGTCGGGTAAAAAAAGTCCGCCATTTTTTGAATTTACAACGTCTGGCTGACGTCTGGTTACAAAGCCTGTAACAAGAATGACAAGTAAAGAGGAAGCAATTTTTAAGTTCACAATCGACGGGTTTAGGGAGGTGTCGAGGTAGGTTTTAGCTATTAGCGCCTGGCTTTGGTTTATGAAATAATTATTGGCTTATTTCAGTTCTACGATCATTTCGATTTCTACCGGAATATTTCCTGGGAGAGAACCCATTCCAACAGCTGAACGCGCGTGTTTTCCATTGTCTCCGAATATTTCAACCAACAAATCTGAACAGCCGTTGATCACCATCGGATGCTGGCCGAAATCTGGTCCGGCGTTAACCATACCCAGAAGTTTTACAATTCTTTTTACTTTGTTCAAATCACCGCCAAGAAATCCTTTCAATGTCGAAACAAGAGAAATTCCGGTCAGACGTGCGGCTTCTTTTGCTTGTTCGATTGTTAAATCTGTTCCAACTTTTCCAATGACTTGTCCGCCTTCCGGTTTGTCCGGTCCGTGTCCGGATAAATAAACAAGATTTCCAACCTGCACCGCTTTTACGTAATTGGCGATAGGAGCAACCGGTTTGATCAGTTTTATATTTTTCTCTTTGATCCGAGCCTCATAATCGGTAACCGCTTGTGCCTGTGCCGCGATGGATAATACTGCAAAGCAAAATGTTAAAGCCAGCGTTGACAGGGAAAAATTAGAAATCCTTTTCATGGAGTAATTTAAAGTTCAGTGAGTTTAGATGATATCTTATTTTGTTGTTGGTAACGCCATTCCGTTCAGGTCATAGACAATTTTTCCACCCATGATCGTCATTTCACATTCCAGTTTTTGCTTGCCTTCCATTTTATAACCTGTCCGGTCATAAAACCCGAATTTACCTTCGCGCATCGAAAATATTGCAATGTCAGCAATCGCGTTTTCAGAAAGATGACCCAGATTTTCGCGCTTGATAACCTGTGCAGGAGCCCAGGTACTTTCTTTGATAACGGTAGGAAGATCAACACCCATGACCAGGAATTTAGACATAATGCTCAGCATATCTTTCATCGAAGAATTCATGCTTCCGGTATGTAAATCAGTACTGATGGTGTTTGGAAGAAATCCGTTTTTGATAGCCGGGATAGCCTGGGAATAATTGAAACTTGCACCGCCGTAACCAACATCGAATATAATCCCTTTTTTACGTGCATCCAGCGCATACTGTTTTACTTTCCCGGTTTTTTCATCCACAATGGTTTCTCTCACATTTCCTTCCAGATTGGTGAGTGCATGTGTAAAAATATCTCCGGGACGAAGATATTTTGTAAATAATGTTTCAAGAGAAAGAGGTGGATTGTTTCCGCCAAAATCAATCATTACCGGCATATTAGCAAGTTTTCCTGCTTCAACAACACGTTCAATCGGTTTCCAGTCGGCGCCTACAAAATGTGCAGCTTTAAATCCAACAACATCGTTTTTGTTTCTGATAGCAACAGCCGCTGCCATATGTGAATCCATATCACTGGTATCCTGCTCATATTGTCCTCCACGCATTCCGGCTCCGACAATATTCAAAAATGATAATACGCGTGTTTTGGAATGTAGAATGACATTTTTTTTAAACTCAGGAAAAGCTTCCCAGCCAGCGCCGCCTGCGTCCACAATGGTAGTAACGCCAACGCGAAAAGTGAATCCATCCGGAGGCAATGCCACCAGACCATTACTTAAATAATGGTCTGGCTGAGTGCCGAAAAATACGTGTCCGTGGATGTCAATCAGTCCGGGCGTAACGTACATGCCCTTTGCATCAATTACTTTTGCAGCTTCTTTTGGATCAATATCCTTTGCTACTTTTTTAACTTTTCCCTCAAAAATCCCGATATCCATCACCTGGTTCAGGTTATTTTTAGGATCGATGACGGTGCCGCCTTTGATCAGAATGCTGTAAGTCTGGGCGTTTACAGAAAACGTTTTAAGGCAAATCAGACAAAGAATTAAGAAGTATTTATTGTTCATAGTGAAATTCAGGCTTAGGAAATAATTATTCAAAAGTCAGATTTTTAAACCGCTGCTTTTGATAATTCTTCTTTCAATCTTGCTGCTACAATTTTTTCTTCACCTGATTTCAACATCCATGAAGTGATGGTTAATGAACTGCCATCAGCCGGCATGATTTCAATCGACGGATTTCCGTTGCGAAGATTGTCCTGCAAAGTTTTTACGGGTAGATTAAGTTTGGTTAAATCCCAGGATACTTTCAAAGTTGGCGTATGATTTCCAAGTTCAGGAACGAAGGTTTCAACATTAACACCTTTCACACTTTTTGCAGCGTTACTGATCAAAGCGATGCGGTCTTCCCACATTTTCCATTCTTTTTTGTGATCCATTTTCACGAAGTTATCCAGCGCAACATACATACCCAGGATTTCTTCCTTGTTCACTTTCATACCGCGTCCGATTGTTGAGCCACGTGGAGGCATACTCAATCTTGCCGCTTCGATCAGATTCTTTTTACCCATCAAAATACCTGCGCTTTGCGGTCCACGCATCGCTTTTCCACCTGAAACACAAACCAGATCAAAGCCCATGTCATTGAATTTCCAAAGGTTTTCAACCGGAGGAACGTCGGCAGCCATATCGATCATTGTCGGAATTCCTTTGCTTTTTGCAATTTCAACCCACTTTTCATGTTTGATCTGTCCCTGATCCGCCTGGATATTTAAAAACCACATCAAAGCTGTTTTTTCATTAATCGCTTTTTCAAGATCTTCAAGCGTTTCAACAGAAATGATCGTACAGCCTGTATTTGTCAAAGCGTGAGAATATCCGATGTTGTGGCCCTTCTGGATAATCACTTCCGATTTCATTCCTGTACCTTCAAGATGCGGCAAAGCTTCTACTTTTTTTGGATCGATTCCGGTCAAAACACCGGCCAGTCCAAGCGTTAATGCAGAAAAGCAACCGGCGGTCACCACGGCTGCTTCTGCGTGTGTAAGTGCTGCAATTTTTTCGCCAACTTTGGTTTGTACCTCGTCAAGAATCATAAATTCTTTGGCAGCTCCCTGGATTGTCTCCACAACTTCATCCTGCATTAATGACCCAGTCATGAATGTGTAGGTACCCGCTGCATTAATAAAAGTACGTATGCCAAGTTCTTTGGCCAGATTTCTTACCGGAAGTTTTGTTGTCAGGCCAAGCGGTTCCAGACCGGACTGTCCTAAAATTCCACCAAGAAGAGGAAAAGTAGAAAGATGTTTGATTAATTCTCTACGATTTAGCATAATGTAGTTTGACAGGAAAAGGTGATTAGGTTGTGTCAAAATTTATTTGACAGATTAACAGGGAAAAGATGCATCAAATATGTAACGATACTCTTTTTGCTGTAATTATTTTTTTCGATTGACGAAATTATAAAAATATAGTTTGGTGATTGTTGATTTTGGTAATTTTTTATTTTGATAGGTTGAGAATTTAGTTGCTCCTGTTAGGAATTGAGGTTTAGCATGTTAATTTTAGCGTGTAAGATTTTTAGCATAACCCATACTCTCAAAATTCTGTATGAAAAAATTACTTCTGTTACTCTTCATTTTCCCTCTTTTCACCCAAGCCCAAATCACCCAAAAATCGGTAAAGATAGATTCTCTGCTGACCTATCTGCAAGAAAGAGATTTGTTTAATGGAACCGTGTTGATTGGCAGAAAGGGAAAAACGATTTTTAAGAAAGCTTACGGAATCACCAATACTCCTAATAATAAAAAACTTACAACCGCCTCCGCATTTAATCTCGCTTCGGTTTCCAAGCAGTTTTATACGATGATGGCAATGATTTTAAAAGAGCAAGGAAAGTTGAATTTTGACGATAAAGTAAACCGATATCTGCCCGAATTCCCGTATGACAATATCACAGTCCGTCAGCTCATGAATCACACATCCGGGTTACCGGAATATTTTGATTTTGCGCAGAATAATATGGGATTGCTGGATACGCTTACCAACGAGTCTTTATTGGAATTGATCGCAATTAAAAAGCCGGAACTGGTTTTTCAGCCGGGAGAGAAATTTGAATATTGCAATACCAATTATACCACATTGGCTTCCATCATTGAAGAACTTTCCGGAATTCCGGCCGATCGGTTTTTTAAGAAATATATTGCTGATCCATTAAAAATGACCAATTCCTATGTTTATACCTTGAAAATGAAAACCTATCCGCCAAGCCGGGTTTTTGGTTTTAAGATTGAAGGCGGGAAAAAAGTTTTGAATGATCTGGTGCGGTTTGATGGTGTGGTTGGAGATGGAAATATTTATTCGACTGTTGAAGATCTATATAAATGGGATCAGGCTTTATATACCGAAAAGCTGGTGAAAAAAGCTACTTTTCAGGAAGCAATAACTTCCGGAAAACTTAACAACGGCAAAGATATAGGTTATGGTTTTGGCTGGTTTATACCCAAACCGGGTGAAATCGTGCAGCATTCCGGTGGTTGGGTTGGGTTCAATACGATGATTGTAAGACATATTAAAGCCAACGAGACGCTGATCATTGTGGACAATTCCGGGAATTATCGGGCAGCCGGATTAGCTACAAGTCTTTTTGAAGGAAGAGCAATCAAGGTTCCTTTAACAAGTCTGATCAATAATGTAAATCTCATCGACGGAACCGGAACGGCAGGCAGAAAGGTCAGTGTGAGATTGATCGACGCAAAAATCCGTGATATCGGTGAGCTGACTGCTTATAAAAATGAGGAAGTAATTGATGGAAAGGGGAAGGTTTTGGCGCCTGGTTTTATCGATAGTCACAGTCATCATGACCGTGGACTGGAAGATAATCCTGAATCACTTTCTACGATTAGTCAGGGGATTACAACGATTGTGGTTGGCCAGGATGGTGGCGGAATCCCGATCGATAGCATTCAGGAAAGGATTAAAAACAAACCTATCAGCACAAATCTGGCAACGTATACCGGTCATGGTATGATGCGTTCAATGGCAATGGGGAATAAATTATTTCGTACTTCAAAGCCATCAGAACTGGATACCATGAAAAATATTCTGAGCAGAGAACTGGATAAGGGCTCACTGGGTTTGGCAACCGGACTGGAATATGAAGATGCATTTTATTCGAACCGCGACGAAGTTGTTGATCTGGCCAAAGTTTCTGCGTCAAAAGGTGGAAGATATATCAGTCACATCCGCAGTGAAGATATGAACTTGGAAGAATCCATCGACGAAATTATAAAGATTGGTAAAAGAGCGAAAATACCGGTTCAGATTTCTCATATGAAAATTGCTATGGTCAGTAAATGGGGAAAGTCTCATGATATTTTGGCACAATTGGCAGAAGCCAGATCCGAAGGAGTCAATATAACTGCAGATGTTTATCCATACCAAATGTGGATGTCGACGCCGCGGGTTTTATTCCCGAAAAAGGATTTCAAAAATGAAGAAAGCGCCATTTTTGCGACCAAACAATTATTCGATCCGGCGCAATCTTATATCACAAATTTTTCTGCCAATAAATCTTATGAAGGAAAAACAGTAACTGAAATTGGTCAAATGAATCAGGAAAGTCCGGCGAAGGCGTTAATGCGCATTGTGCGTGAAGCAGAAGAAAAAGATGGATCTTCGGTAATCGCTGCAACTTCAATGTCGGAAGAGGATGTCATTAATTTTCTGACCTGGCCAAACAGCAGCATTTGTTCGGACGGAAGTGTTGGCGGACATCCGCGCGGCCACGGTTCTTTTCCGCGGGTTTTAGGAAAGTATGTAAGAGAGCAAAAAATCATGTCGCTTGAAAATGCGGTTTATAAAATGACAGGCCTGGCAGCAGAAAATACAGGAATAAAAAACAGAGGTATTGTTACTCCCAATTATTACGCAGATCTGGTTTTATTTGATCCTGAAACGGTTAAGGATAATGCAACTATTGCTAATCCAAAGGCATTGTCCGATGGAATTTTGATGGTTTGGGTGAATGGGAAAGTGGTGTTTAAGGATGGGAAGGCGACGAATGTTTTTTCAGGGAGGTTTGTGAAGAGAGGGGAGTAGGGGAGAGATAAACGGAGGTGAATTAAAAGTAATATTTAAGAATAACAAAAAGTCTGCATTCACGATTTATATCGTGAATGCAGACTTTTTGTTATTGAATTATTGTTGAAAGGTATATTATTATATATCTTTGTGAAGGCACATACACTATTTAATTGTTAAGTTTAATATGAAATCCTCCGAATTTCACAGATTTATCCGGCGTAATGGTTGAGTACACATACGGACAAATGGTAGTCATTATATTTATGAAAAGAACGGACGGAGATATCCAGTCCCATTTCACGGATCAAATGAAATTTGGGAGGGATTAAGAAAAAAGATTGTAAAAGATTTAGGTTTGGAATAATTGATAAATCATAATCATGAAAAAAATTAAAATCATAATTGCCAGAGGAAAGGATGATTATGCAGCCTATGCTGAAAACGTGGAAAAGATTTACGGGATAGGAGATACTATTCAGGAGGCAAAAATGTCAGCTCTTAACTGCATTGATATTATTAAAACATTTTCTCCGGACAATATTCCGACAGCCTTGAAAGGTGATTACGAGATTGTCTGGAAATTTGGTGTTGAGAGTTTGTTAGAGTATTACAAAGGCATTTTTAATCAAACAGGAATTGCCAGATTAACCGGAATTAACGAGAAGCAATTGAATCATTATGCTTCCGGGTTGAAAAAACCTCGTCAGGCACAGATTAAAAAAATTGAAGCAGCCTTGCATCGACTTGGTTCTGAACTGCTGGCAGTAGAGTTGTAAATCTTAAAAAAATAAAGCCGCTAATCAGAATTTGAAATCAGATTAGCGGCTTTATCATTATCGTATTTTTTCTATTTCAAAAACAACTGCTTCACACAAACCGGCGTTGGAATACTAATCTCCTTTTCAGTATAAGTCAGCAACCCAGTTGCTGCGTTTCTCTTAAAGAAAACGACATTATTATTATCACGATTGGTAACGATCACCAATTCTCCCTTTGCGTCAACCATGAAATTGCGTGGATGTTTTCCGTGTGTTTCAGGGAAACCGACGGTTGTAAGTTTTCCTGTTTTTGAATCTACGGCATATACAACAAGACTTTCATGGCCGCGATTAGAGGCATAAAGGAATTTTCCATCCGGTGAAAAATGAATATCCGCTGCAAAGCTTTTTCCCTTAAAATCCTCAGGAAGCATGCTCACACGTTCGATAGGAACCAAGGCTCCTGTATTTTTAACAATTTGGAAACCATTAACCACCGAGTGCAATTCACAAGCAGAATAACCAAAATTTCCATTCGGGTGAATAGCAAAATGGCGTGGACCGTCACCTTCTTTTACTTCTGCATAGGGCACTGCGCCAGGCGTAAGTTTTCCGGTTTTTTGATCAACCAGATAAACCATGATTCTATCGATACCAAGATCCGAAGCATAAATAAATTTACCATCAGCCGAGGGAATAACCGAATGCATATGTGGTTTTTGAGATGCGGATCCTTTGTCCTGAATCTGGTCAGCCAGTTCGCCAATACTTCCGTCCGCATTCAATAAATAAACAGCCAGCAAACCGCTGCCGTAATTAGAAACATAGATAAATCGACCTTTTGGATCCACACTTACATGACAAGGACCTTTTCCAACAGATGATTTTTCATTGATCGGGGTAAGTTTGGCCGTTGTCTGATCAATTTTATAGGACGAGATCGTATTATTATCCTCATTGGCTGAATAAAGGAATTTTTTATTCGGGTGGAATTCCAGGAAAGAAGGACTGTTTTTATTAGTCAGTACTTGCAATTCCTTGAAAGACATATTACTTCTGTCAAACCCGTAAACATATATGCCCTCGCCTTTTTGCGTGTAAGTACCTATATAAAGAATTTCTCTGCTTGCGGGTTTCTGGGCAAAAGTCATGGTTGCTGCGATTAAACAGAAAATGGTAAGAATGGTTTGTTTCATGGTTTAGTTGTTATTGGATTAAATTTTATTCAAAAATGAGTGTGCCGAATTTCTTGAAATCATGGAAACTTCCGCTGGTTTTTTGCCAGGAATAATAAGCGGTTTCTTTATTGTCATAATCGATACGATAAAAATTTCCTCTCCATTTGTCTCCGGATTTTGGCGGAGCTTGTACAATCGGATTCATCAAAACATAAGGAATGAAAAATTCAGCTTTCCAGCCTTCCACGGCGGCCATGCTTTTCTTTTGTCCGCCTTGGGCACTTGTTTCGTGTTGTACCTTATTGCGATCATCGTAAAACCATGGTTTCCAGCCTTGTGCTCTTCCTTTAATATTGGGAACAAGAATCGCCAGTTCATAATTAAGCGGAGAAACTTCATATTCAAGATAAATCGGTTCGGAAGTGTCCGGCCATAGAAAAACTTCTACCACATCTTCTTTAAACAAAGTGCCAAAATCTTCAAGAATTGTAGCTGTCAGTCTTTTATCGGTGCAGTCAAACAGGAAGTAAATTCCTTTGTCTGAATGCATGATTTTCACTCTCGTAGGATATTGTTTTCCTGGAACAGGCTGATTGGGGCCTTTTTGAACATTTATATCGAACCAGCTCGCAGCTGCCCAGTTTGCTGCTGTACCTTCACCATTAACTTTGAAGTCGGTGGTTTTTTTTATAATAAGTGTGGAATCAGCCGTGCCGGCATTCACCGGATTTTGGTAAAAAACTCCGGCTGTTACTAAAAACAGGAGTGCAATTTTTTCTAGCATTTTTTCAATGGTTTAGGAGATTCGGGAAACAGAAATCCTCTCGGATTAAAGCAGGGCGGCAATTTCACGAGGTTTTTAGATAATACCAAATCTGAATGTTATTTCTGTTTCAAATCATAAGCTAACGAGCAGTTATCAAGTCCATAATAAATAGCGAATGAAAAAAACCATGCGTGTATCTTCTACAAAAACGGAAAAATCTCTACAATTAATAACAGGCCAGACGTGAATATTCACGGGAATGATTATTTGAAAAACCATTACAAATTAGTTTAGTAGTCAACCTTTTAAACTGAAAATATCATGATAACGAAAAGAAAAGATCCGGACATTTTAGATACAAGTAAACCAATTTTGGCTGCACCGATATATCCTGATTATCCGGAAAATACGCCGCAAGGCCGTATGCCGAAAGATGATCCGGAGTTGACAAGAAAATCGGATAAAGACGATGAAATTGACGTTACAGATGAAATTGTAGATGCGCCATTGGATAGTCTGGAAGATGACGACGAGGATGAATGGTAGAAGAATCATTGTCTGTATAAAATAATCAAGCTTTTTTAGGAGCCTTCCAATTTATTTGGGAGGCTTTTTGATTTTAAAATGAGTATTGAACCTGCATTTATGCCTTATTCTGCTAAATAAGCATTTGCCGTATCAGGCAAACCATCTCACGTTCAATACTTACCACTTGCTGATCAATGAGTACACCCAAAGACAACGTTACACAAAGCATCACAAAAGTGATTGCAGCCTCCTCACTCGGGACATTAATTGAATGGTACGATTTCTATATTTTCGGAAGTCTGGCGGTAATTATCGGTCATCAGCTTTTTCCAAGCGATGCCGGGGCCTCGGCTCTTATTAATACGCTGGCTATTTTTGCGGCCGGTTTTATAGTCAGGCCATTTGGCGCATTGGTTTTTGGTCGTTTGGGTGATTTGATTGGAAGAAAATATACATTTTTACTTACGCTCGTTTTGATGGGCGGATCCACTTTTTTGATCGGTTTAATTCCGTCATATTCCAGTATAGGTTACGCGGCACCTATTCTGGTTTTGATTTTAAGACTTGTTCAGGGCTTGGCACTTGGTGGTGAATATGGCGGTGCAGCAACTTATGTGGCAGAACATGCTCCCGCTGGGAAAAGAGGATTTTTTACAAGCTGGATTCAAACCACAGCAACTTTGGGCTTATTTCTTTCGCTGGGCGTTATCGTCGCTACAAAAAATATCCTTGGCGCTCCGGCTTTTGCGGATTGGGGATGGCGGATTCCATTTCTGTTATCTATTTTGCTTGTTGGCGTTTCAATTTACATCCGGATGAAAATGCACGAATCGCCGGTTTTTTCAAAATTGAAAGCTGAAGGGAAAATTTCTGCCAATCCATTAAAAGAAAGTTTTCAGAAAAAAGCGAATTTCAAAATGGTATTGTTAGCACTTTTCGGTGCGACGATGGGACAAGGTGTGATCTGGTATACTGGACAATTTTATGCTCAGTCTTTTCTGGAAAATACCTGCAAGCTGGATTTTAACGAATCACGATATATTCTGCTCTGGGCCATTTTATTTGCGACTCCATTTTTCGTAATCTTTGGTTCCTGGAGTGACAAAGTGGGGAGGAAATGGATTATGCTTTCAGGTATGCTGTTTGGGATTATATTTTATCGTCCTATCTATCAGTATTTTATCGACGCCACCGATGTCGGTGAGTTTCAGAAAACAGAATTAAAATCGTCATCTGCACCTGTCGTTACCAGAGAATTTTTAGCAGAAAAAGCAGATTCGCTGATTACTACCACGACCGTAAAAACATTAAATAACGGAAGTACTTTTAAGGAAATTAAGGCTGTTACTCTTCATGCTGACGAAACCTTACCGCCAACAGAAAAGATCTCTTTTGCTGACGTAACGTTACCAAACAGTACTTTCTGGATTATTGTTGCCCTTGTATTTTTCCAGGTTTTGCTGGTTACGATGGTTTATGGACCAATTGCTGCTTTTTTGGTAGAATTATTCCCGACACAAATCCGGTACACATCTATGTCACTTCCTTACCATATCGGAAATGGCGTTTTTGGCGGTCTTGTTCCTTTTATAGCCACATTAGTAGCCTCGTTTCAGGGTTCCACGCCATTGTCGGGTTTATGGTATCCAATTGGCATTGCTTCATTATCTTTTGTAATCGGCGCAGTTTATATTAATAATAAGGGGGACCGGGATGTAACCGACTAAGCTTTCGGTGGTCGGCTATCAGCTATCGGAAGTTGAGATTTCTAATATTTTTAGATGAAAGAAAGCATTATAACAGCTATCATTAAGCAACAAGATATGAATACTTTAAAAAGAATTTTGGGCGTTGTCTGGATCATTTTGGGTCCGACGATCATTTTATTTTTATTTATGCAGGCCGCAGAAAAAATTGCAGCCGCTGCGGTTGGAATAGCGCGAACGAATACCACTTTACAATGGTCGATCATCATTATCATATTTATCCCGATCTGCGCTGGACTTATGATTTTTGGTTATTATGGGCTAAAAGGAGAATATGACCGGCTGCCGGGGAATTCGGATGAGCTTTAAAACCGGCGGATTATTTTTAAATTAGGAGACTAAATTTTAGTAATTTTTCATCTCAAAATAATAACACAAAATCTTTAAAAACGGTCAAAATGATAGCTACAAAAGGATATGCTGTACACAGCAGCGATGATAAACTGGCTCACTGGGATTTTGACAGACGCGAAGTTGGTCCGAAAGATGTATTGATTGAAATTATTTTCAGCGGAGTTTGTCACTCCGATATTCATCAGGTGAGAGGTGAATGGGGAAATTCAACTTATCCAATGGTTCCTGGCCACGAAATTGTGGGCAAGATTGTAAAAATCGGAGATGAGGTTACCAAGTTTCAGGTTGGTGCTTTGGCTGGAATCGGTTGTATGGTGGATTCTTGTCGGGAATGTAATAATTGTAAAAGCGGACATGAGCAATTTTGTCAAAAAGGCCAGACTGTTTTCACTTACAATTCTGTGGAGAGAGATGGAGTAACGCCAACTTATGGGGGTTATTCAAACCAGATTGTTTGTGATGAAGCTTTTGTAGTAAGTGTTTCTGATAAACTTCCGCTTGAAGGAGTTGCGCCGCTTTTGTGTGCAGGAATTACAACATATTCTCCGCTGAAGAGATGGAAAATCGGACCGGAACATAAAGTTGCGGTTTTAGGTTTAGGCGGTTTGGGACATATGGCTGTTAAATTTGCAGCTGCTTTCGGTGCAGAAGTTACTATGTTGAGTACTTCACCATCAAAAGAAGCAGATGCCAAAAGACTTGGAGCGCATAAATTTTGTAACACAAAAGATGCGGCTCAGGTGAAGGAATTTACCAGCTATTTTGATTTTATAATCGACACTGTTTCTGCACCACATGATTATGATATGTATCTGAATATGCTGCATACTTTCGGCACGATGATCTGTGTCGGAATTCCGCCGGAACCTATTCATTTGAATGGTTTTGCCTTGTTAGGCCAAAACAGAACACTGACGGGTTCAAACATTGGCGGGATTGAAGAAACGCAGGAAATGCTTGATTACTGTGCAGAACATAATATTGTTTCTGACGTCGAGGTGATCAAGATGGATTATATCAATGAGGCTTACGAGAGAGTTTTAAAAAGCGACGTGAAATATCGTTTTGTGATTGATGTCGCCACGATTTAATCTTCCATCAATATAAAAAAAACGACCATAGAATAAAAACTTCTTCATTTCAGGACAGGTTTCTTATATTTATTGTTATACAGAAGAGAGTCTGGCAATAAACTTTGATTTGTCAAAATCAGATCAACAAAACTAAAAACATGAAAGAAGAAGTTTTTATTCTTGCTGCTGCACGCACAACGATCGGCAGTTTTGGCGGCTCGTTATCCTCCGTTTCCGCAACACGCCTTGGCGCCGCCGCGATCAAGGGAGCATTGGAAAAATCAAAAATTGACACGACTTCCGTTCAGGAAGTATATATGGGAAATGTGATTTCGTCCAATTTGGGACAGGCTCCTGCGCGCCAGGCTGCAATTTTCTCAGGATTATCTCCAAACGTAATTTGTACGACGGTTAATAAAGTTTGTGCTTCCGGCATGAAGGCGGTTATGCTTGGTGCCCAGGCTATTCAGCTGGGAGATGCAGAAGTTGTTGTGGCCGGTGGCATGGAAAATATGTCTCAGATTCCCTATTATCTGCCAAAAGCCAGAAATGGTTACGGTTATGGAAATGGAGAAATTATCGACGGTTTGGTAAAAGACGGACTTACTGACGTTTATGACCAAAGTGCGATGGGACTTTGCGGAGATAAAACCGCTTCAAAATATAGCATTAGCAGAGAAGAGCAGGACGAATTTGCGATCCGATCTTATAAATTAATTGCAGATTCAACAGAAAAGGGATATTTCAAAAACGAAATTATTCCGGTTGAAATCATTTCCCCAAAAGGCGGCCCTTCTGTTTTTGTTGAAGAAGACGAAGAATTCAAAAAGGTAAAGTTTGAAAAAATTCCATCTTTAAAACCTGCTTTTTCTTCTGATGGAACTGTTACAGCCGCCAATGCTTCGACAATTAACGATGGAGCAGCCGCATTGATTTTAGCAGGTTCAACTACCGTTTTGAATTCGAAATTAAAACCTGTTGCAAGAATTGTTGCTTATGCAGATGCCGAACAAGATCCTGCCTGGTTTACTACAACGCCGGTTTTGGCAACACAAAAAGTTTTGAAAAAAGCGGGATTGACGATTTCGGATATCGATTTTTTTGAGGTGAACGAAGCTTTTGCAGTCGTTGCCTTATTTTTTATTAAAGAACTTGGGCTGGATCAGGAAAGAGTAAATGTTTTTGGGGGAGGCGTTTCGCTTGGACACCCGCTTGGAGCGTCGGGAGCGAGAATTATCACAACATTACTTTCTGTTTTGGAACAAAAAAACGGACGCTACGGACTTGCCGCTATATGTAATGGAGGCGGGGGAGCTTCGGCTATTATTGTGGAAAAACTTTGATTATAGTCAAAAATATTCTTGCCACGAATACACCGCGAGGCTGACCGTGAATTTTACACGAATGACTTAGAAAACATTTGTGAAAATTCGAGTATTCGTGGCAATTTTTAAATTATCGGATAAGCACTTTTAGGCGGTTATAAAAACCTGTGCTTTTGAAAGTAAATGTTTTGTGAAGAATATAATTGCTGATAAAGCTAAAACCCATTCCCACGATATAGCAGGCCATTTCATTAACATTCACATGTTTTTTTGACCAGGGTAATAGGTAATTATATTGCTCAAAATAATTATCAGAAATAAATTTAGCTCCCGTTGAAAATATATATGTTACAAATCCTGAAAAAACGGCAACCATTAGAAATTTAACCATTTCCCGGTTTGTTTGATTCGTGTTACGGGCATTGAAGGCAAACAATTTGGTAAGTGCAAAGCCGACTACAAAAGAAGCTGCGTAAGCGGGTAAAATTGATTGCTGGAAAGTTAATCCAAACCAGTCTTTAAATAAACTACTGCAAAGTAACTGAACAACGGCGCCGGTCCCGGCTACAAGGAAATATGCAATTAAGTCTTTGGAATTAAAGATTTTACTCTTTTTATTATCAACCACAGGGCTAATTATTAGTTTAGAATAATGAAATGTCGGGTCAATATTAGAAATAAAATGATCCTGAAACAAAGGCAGTCAGATAATTTGATTTAAAGGAAACAATTTATACCTTTTCCCAGACTAGTATTTTTGTGACCAATCCGTTACTTCTTCGTCCTAATAAATATTCGTTTTTAGCTCTGGTTCGGTTTTATTAATGTGTAGTATAAGGGACTTTGGTTTGGGAAAACGGGGAAATTATATTCTAATATTTATTTTTTAGTAACACGTTTATGAAAAGATTTTTTTTACTTTTTGCATTGATTTTTTGTTTTTCAATAGCACAGGCTCAGCCTGAAAAATGGGCATTGGGTGTAAAAGTTGGTGAGCCGACAGGTTTCAATCTCCGAAAATATGGAGACAAAAATGCACTGGACATCACAGCAGGTACCTATTCAAGTTTATTGAAAAAGAAAGATTACCGCTCTGGAGAATATTCAAGTATAGGCTTCATGCTGAACGGCAGTTATTTATGGTTTGTACCTATGTTTAACGACAGAATGATTGCGTATGGCGGAGTAGGGGTTCAGATCAATTCAAGGAGATATTATCCCAATCCAAATATTAAAGAGGTACATACCAGTAATATTTCAACGGGTCCGTCATTCACGGGTGGTCTTGAATTTTTCTTTTCTCAAAAACCAACATCTTTTTTTGTTGAAGGCGGAGGATTTATAGAATTGCTTCCCAAAGTTTTCTATTTCAGTCCAAATTTGAATATTGGATTACGACATAATTTTTAATTAATACTGCCATGCGTCGTAACTTTTTTATAGCCGGAATTTCATTTCTTGCTTTGTTCAATATTTCCTGCTCAAATCTTAAAAGTAGTCTGAGCAAATCAGACGCTTCGGATTATAATAAACAGCAGCCCTACACAAGCTCATCCGTACAAAGAGATACGACGACTGTCATAAAATCCACAACATCATACAACACCGGAAAAGGAGATCAGTCGGAAATCAGATACAAAAAGGATTATTTAAAAACAGCAAATGAAACGGACCCGCGTGCTGGTTCGGATTCAAGAAGTATCAATAACGCTAATGCCGAGGCAAACCAGCAATTGATCAACCAATATGCTGAAATGGATAAATTGGGAGGTTTGGTACTTTACGAACTGGATATTGTGGAGCGTCGCAGAGATGTTTTACTGAATAAATTCAGATCTGCGTCAGCCTCGGAAAGAGAAGCATTGACAAACGAATTGAATACGCTTGACGGAAATCAGATTGCTCTTTATAAAGCTTATGTAAAAGTGTATAAAGAGGGAAAAACAGATTGGTCAAATGTTCACAAAAGCGTTGAAAATACACTTCTTAGTTTGAGAGGAATTGGAAATAAATAACATGGAAATCATTCCTTGTTATTTATTTTACCAGTTGATACCTTTCGTGCCGGTTTTTATTCTGCATAAATATCCATCGACGGTAATATAAAGTGTTGATCCGTCATCGCCCCAGGCGCAGTTGGATGCAAGTTCTCCGTCTGTTTCAATTTTGCCGAGCAGTTTTCCTTCAGGTGATAGAATCAATATGCCACCCGGACCGGAAGTCCAGATATTTCCTTCGACGTCAAGTTTAAGTCCGTCAGGTAAACCCTTCAAACCAGATTTACTCATCGGCGTTGCATCATAAAATAATTTGCCTTTTCCTACTGATCCGTCTGTCTGAACAGGATATGACATGACATATGCTTTTTCGGGATCTGACTGTGCGATGAAAAGTGTTTTGCCATCTGCGGAAAAAGCCAATCCGTTTGGTCTTGTCAAATCTTTAATTATTAGTCTGGTTTCGCCTTTTGGCGTAATTTGGTAAACACCAAAATAAGAAGTTTCCCGGCTGGAATCCATTTCATATTTGGCCAGACCATAAGGCGGATCTGTGAAATAAATGCTGCCGTTGGCTGGGTTTTGTAACACGTCGTTTGGACTGTTGAATCGTTTTCCTTCAAAATTATCTGACAATGTAACTTTTCCGCCACCATTTAAAGGCATGGCAGAGATCCGGCGGTCGCCGTGTTCACAGAAAATTAATCGCCCTTTTTTGTCGATGGTCAAACCATTGCTTCCCGGCTCATTACTATATTCGCCTAATCCGGTATAACCCGAAGGTTTTAGAAAAACAGATAATTCATTTTTCTCATCCCACTTGTAAACCGTATTTTTTGGTACATCTGAAAAAAGTAAATAAGCGCCGTTTTTCACCCAAACCGGACCTTCACACCACACGAATCCCGTTGCTATCACTTCCAGGTTTGCGTTTTTCGGAAGTAACTTTTCCAGTTTTGGGTCATTTACAATGATCTTTCCAAGTGTAGGATAAGTTTTTTGCGCAAAAGCGGAAATTGATAAAACCAGAAATAGGAAGGTAATGAAAGATGTGAGGCGTAGTTTCATTTTTATAAAATTATCCGGGACTATCAGTAATTCTTTATAAAGATGAATGTGCCGGTCAAACTACTGTTGGTAAAGTAATACCTGATATCGGCGCTGATTTTTCCTTTAAAATCAAACTTCCATAAGAAGTAAGTTCAAGTATTCCATTTTCCAGAATTGAAGATTTATTGGTTGAAAAAATTATCTCCTGAAAATTTAATTTACTATCAGGAAGTGTTATCTTTTTTATCTCGCTGCTTAAATTATGAATAATAAAAACCGGCTCTGTTTCATGTGTGCGAACATAAGCGAGAATTTCATTGTCCAAAGATTCGACTTCTTCAAGATTTGGCTTTAAAATTTGTCCAAGAGCCGGAACCGTTTTTCGTAAATGAATCAGCTTTTTGTAATGTGAATAAATAGAATCAGGATTATTTTCCTGAATGGAAAGTGGCTCAATCGTTTTTAGCGTGGAAAATTCTGCTTTCAGCCAATTGGTTTTTACTGGATCCGTTTCATTTTCTGACCAAAGAAAAGGTTCGCGGATATATGGATCCGGCTTTCTTCCGAGCATACCAATTTCCTCGCCATAGTATATATAAGGTTGTCCGGGCAAGGTAAGTAAAAGTGTAGCGGCCAGTTTTATTTTTCCCAAATGATTTCCAACGACACTTCCAATCCGATCCTGATCATGATTTGTCAGCATGATCGCGTCAATAAAATCAGGATTGAAAACTTCAAACTGGGAATAACTTGCCAGTAATTGCTGGATTAAATTTTCATCCTTTTCCTGAATAACAATCCGTTGCAACGCAAAACTTAAATCGAAATGAAAAGTGGCGTTGAGATTTTCCAGATAAGGTGCTACTTCCCAGGTTTCCGCCCAGACTTCCGCGACGGTGTAAGCATCTGGCTTCGCCTTCTGTACAACGCCATTAAAATATTCCCAGAAATCATGATTTTTATCTTTTTCCCAAATCGGGTAAATATGCCTGGCAGCATCGAGGCGAAATCCGTCAATACCAATTTCTTCAAGCCAGAAAGTGATGATTTTCGCCAGTTCTTTTTTTAGCGGCTCCGAATCATAGTTAAGATCCGGCATGCCTTTCCAGAAGAGTCCATAGTATTTTTCATTATCTCCCGGTATCTCATGCCAGGGGTAAACTTCATCCGAATCATCCGAAGTTTGTCTTTTGGCAATGCCAAGTTCTTCAATTTTTTCAGGAGACAGCCACCAGTAAAAATGGCGAAAAGGATTTTCCGGACCTTTACTCGCTTCCACAAACCAGGAATGATAGGTGCTGGTGTGATTGACGATCAGATCAAGATAAACAACGATATTTCTGTTATGAGCTTCGGTAAGCAGTTGTTTGAAAATTTCTATTGTCCCGAATTCCGGTTCGATTCCGTAATAATCGACAGGATCGTATTTATGATAACTTGGTGATGGATGAATAGGTGTGAGCCAGATCGCCTCAATCCCAAGATCGGCCAGATAATCCAGTTTTGAAATAATACCGTTCAAATCTCCTATTCCATCTCCGTTCGAGTCACAAAAGGACCGGACGAATATTTCATAACAAACTTTGGGAATAAATTTCGGGAGATTGGGATGCATCAGATTTTGGACATGTGATCGATCTGAAAGCCGGATTTCAGCTTTGTGTTATCAAAAACGGTTTTAATAATTGGTAAACAACATGAACCGGAAGTCCCATAATGGTATAAAATGAACCTTCGATCCTATTAATACCCACCATGCCGATCCATTCCTGAACTCCATAGGCACCGGCTTTATCAAACGGTTTATAATGTTCAATATAATAGTTTATTTCGGTATCTTCTAATGTCCGGAACGTGACAAGCGCCGTATCGGAAATGGTATAAACATGATCGTCCGCCAATAAACTAACGGCCGTTGTAACTTCATGTGTATTTCCGGATAGCATTTTTAACATTCTCACCGCATCCGGAATATCTTGTGGTTTGTTTAAAATGGTTTCTCCAACAATAACGACGGTATCAGCTGTCAGTATAATTTTTTCAGGATGAAGATTTCTGAAAACTTCTGCTTTTTGTGAAGAAATGTATCCGGCGACTTCATGCGTTGGAATATTATCAGGGAAAGATTCATCGGTTGGGAGTACTTCTACTTCAAAATCAAATCCGGTTTCCTGTAATAATTGTTTTCTGCGAGGGGAATTGGAAGCCAGAATCAACGGCTTTGATAACTGAAACATATTTTGTTAAAATAATTTATCATTTTAAGTATTTGATAGTAAGTGTGTTATGTTATATGAGTATAATTTCTCACAAATATCCGCAAATACTTTTTACAAACTGGAACTTAAATTGAACAAATACATGTTTCAACATTATATGTATATACACAGTATTGCATTTCAACGAATTAAGCTATGTCTATTGAAACCGATATAAAACAAAAAAGATTTCGAAGCCCATATCAGAAGCTGGGACTCAACCTGGTTTTTACCAGTAACTGGATCCAGTATCAGCAGATGGAGATTTTTCGGGAGTTTGATATTACTTCACAGCAATTTAATGTTTTGAGGATTTTAAGAGGGCAACATCCTAATCCGATCAAAGTAAGTGACATCGCCGAAAGGATGCTGGATAAAAATTCTAACACTTCGCGACTGATTGATAAGCTGCTTCTTAAAAAACTGGTTGACAGAAAATCCTGCCCGAATGACCGCCGCGCTGTGGATGTCATTATTACCGAAGAAGGTTTGGATTTATTAAAAAAACTGGATCCGGAAGTTGAAAAGTGGGAAGATAATATGACTGGGATCACACCGGAAGAAGCGGATCAGATCAGTTTATTGCTCGATAAATTACGTAATTCAAAAAACAACAATTAATACAAATAACAAACAATCAATTTAAATTAAATCATGACTACAATGAATTCTCTAAAATCGTTTGCTGCTTCTGTTGCAGTTTCTTTGTTCGCATTTACAGCTGTTAATGCTGCTGACGGAAAAGTTAAAGCTACAAACCTTAAAGTTGATGTTGCTAAAAGCGAACTTATCTGGACAGGTAAAAAAGTAACTGGCGAACATACTGGTAAAATTTCTTTGAAAGAAGGTACTGTAATTATGGACGGTACTAAATTGTCTGGGGGTAAATTTATTGCAGATCTTACAACGATCACCAATACTGACCTTACAGACAAAGAATACAATGGAAAATTAATCGGTCACTTGAAATCTGACGATTTCTTTGGTGTTGAAAAACACCCAACTGCAACTTTTGTTACCACAAAAGCTGTTGCTAAAAGTGCTGGTGTTTACGACGTAACTGGTAATCTTACTATCAAAGGAATTACAAAACCTGTAACTTTCCCTGTAACTGTTAAACCAACTGCAACTGGCGCTGACATCACTGGTAAATTGGTAATTGACCGTTCTAAATTCGACATTAAATACAATTCAAAATCGTTCTTTGACGCTTCTGCACTTGGTGACAAATTGGTTAACGACGATTTTACTTTGGATATTAAATTGGTTGCAGTTAAATAATTGCATCAAAATATTTGAGTAACCCTCTTTGAAAAAGCCTGCCGACAATGTTGTTGGCAGGCTTTTCTTTTTTAGGGCTAAAATTCTTCTTTATTCCATTCTCTATAAAATGGAAAATCGTCCAGAAATTTGACCTGACCATTTTCAACCTTGAAACAATAATGGCTCATGCCATTTGTGACTGCCAGATATGCTGGCTGCAAAGTGAAATTATAGCGGCTGATTTGGGCAAAAGTGATGTCATTTACAGGAATAAATGGCGCTTTGCATTCAACCAGAAGAAAAGGCAAACTGTCTTTCGAGAGTATCATTATATCCGTCCTTTTGGCCAGCGTATGATATTTCATACCCGTTTCAATGGCAAAAAGCGCCTTGGGATATCCGTAGTGATTTATTAACAAATGAATAAAATGTTGCCGAACCCATTCCTCAGGCGTTAGAGAGACAAATTTTCTTCGTATAATGTCAAAAATATAAGGTTTCCCGCTTACATCTTTAACTTTATATTCGAAAGCAGGCAAATTTAATGATTCCATAGGCGAAGATAGTCATCACAGTCAGTGATGCCAATAAACCCAAAAAAATGATGACAACGAAGGAACAAATTGTAGAAAACTGGCTTCCGCGGTATACCGGGACAGCAGTGGAAGATTTTGGAAGTTATATACTGCTTACCAATTTTTTTAATTACGTGACCATGTTCGCGGAAAAGTTTGGGGTTGAAGTGAAAGGCACAGGACGGGCAATGCAAACGGCTACCGCCAATGATATCACCATTATCAATTTTGGTATGGGAAGTCCGATGGCGGCGACGGTTATGGATTTGCTTTCTGCCATCAATCCCAAAGCTGTACTTTTTCTTGGGAAATGTGGTGGATTGAAAAAAACGCAGGTTGGAGATTTGATACTTCCCATTGCGGCCATCCGCGGAGAAGGTACGAGCGATGATTATATGCCAAGTGAAATTCCGGCACTGCCTTCTTTCCGTTTGCAAAGTACGGTTTCTGCGAGTATTGCCAAACACAAACTGGATTACTGGACGGGTACAGTTTATACAACCAACCGCCGGATCTGGGAGCATGATGACAGCTTCAAAGAATATCTTCGTGACATCCGCGCCATGGCCATTGATATGGAAACGGCTACCATTTTCATTGTTGGTTTTGCCAATTCAATTCCACACGGTGCTTTGCTTTTGGTATCTGACAACCCGATGGTTCCGGAAGGTGTTAAAACCGAGGAAAGTGATAAAAAAGTAACGACCAATTATGTCACAACGCACCTGGAAATCGGTATTGAATCCTTAACCGAACTGGCCAGATCCGGCGAATCTGTAAAACATTTGCGTTTCGAATAAGCGTTGTTTTTATTTTCCCCAGGGTTTTGTTGAATCGGCAATCACCAATATCCAGTCGGTTCCAGGACCGGCGGCATAGGGTTTAAATTCGGTCACTGCGTCATTTTTGATGTTTCCAATCTTAACTTTTGTCTCGTCTCTTGGATTAAACCAATAGGCATTTAATGATATAGAAGTAAATTGACTCAGGTCGATTTTAAAGCTGCGGCCGTAAGGCGTGTAAGCAACTAGCAGATCTTTATTTTTAGAAAAGGCTGAAATTTGATAACCAGCATCTTCCGGATTGTCATTTTTAATGATGGACTGATCCGGAACGAGTGTTGTCCATGGCAGAGATTCCAGAAATTTCTTCATGTAGCCCACCTGGAAGGCGCCGGGAAAATCAACGGCAACTTTCCAGTTTGTCTTGGCAACTGAAACCGGCGGATTTCTGTCGTAGTTGAAAAACTGCCAGATATCATGACAGCCATATGTATGTCCGCAGGCACCTGAAAGTACCGCCCAATAGGCCGCTTGTCTGGCGTCAAAATCATTGAAATAACCCACTTCGGGTTTCCAGTTAATCGGATGATCTTCGTAACGTGGTTCGCCATCGAGCGTTGGTTTTGGTGGAGAAAGATTATAATCGTTACGAATCATCAAATAATTTTTACTGTTTCTTTCACTATGGCCGGATTGGAACATATTGACATTCAGCCAGTTTTCTTTGTGAAAATATTTCGAAGAATAACTTGCACCACTAGGATGATAACTCATAATCTGCTCATTCCCGACAGCCGCTTTTATTCCGGCAACCATTGCTTCAATGATTTTTGTATGAGTTTCATTTTCAGGACTTCTGTCTCCCCCAAGAATCCAGATGATCTTTTTGTTTTTAAATTTCTTGCCCAAATATTCTCCATAAATTCTTGCGTTTTCAGGTGTGAAAATCTCTGGCCCAACACCCCATTTTTTATTGAATTTGTCGCCCCAGGTAGGTAAAAATCCAACATACAATCCGAGCTCATTTGCCTTATCAATGACCTTTTCAACATGTTGAAAATACAACTCATTCGGTTTTGTCGGATCGTTATTGATTAAAGGCAATTGTCCCTGTTGGTCTGGCTGAATGAGTCCGTCAAATTCTGCAAGTGCTACACTTTGAATCACATTAAATCCTTTTGCCGCCCTGTTTTTAAGATATAATTCAGCTTCGTCGAAAGTTAAACGGTGGAATAATTCCCAGGCTGTGTCGCCCAGCCAGAAAAATGGTTTTCCATCTTCCTGCATTATATAACGGCTGTCTTTCGGTACCGATAGTTTTTGTAATTTGACAGATGTTGACGATTGTTTTTTCTGGGCGAAATCATGATGCCAGATTATTAAAGAAAATAGCAGGAGAATAAATTTTTTGTACATTTTTATATCATTAAACATCACGAAATGAAATCGGCATAACGCGATTTGATTTATTTAAGTACAAAGAAATTGGATGTAAAAGAATACTTATTTCTTATTCAAAATTCAGTACAAGAGATGTGGTTGCATCATGATATCTGTCATAAGCAGGAAATTTTACTTGTGGAAGGAAATATTTAATACGAATTTTGAACCATGGAAGGACTATCATTATACGACCGTATAGGCGGGGAAGAAACTTTGAGATTGTTGACGGATCGTTTTTATGATCACGTGTTTGCACATGAGCTCATCTCCCGACTTTTTAAAAGCGATAAAGATGAAATCAAGGAAAAACAGCGCCTCTTTCTCACCCAATTTTTAGGCGGTCCTGCTTTATATTCAGAAGTGTTTGGTCACCCCAGATTAAGAGCCCGCCATATTCCACATCCGATTACAGAAGAAGATGCAATTGCGTGGCTAACATGCATGGACAGAGCAATTTCGTCTCTGACAATCAGTGATGATCTGAAAAAAGAACTTTTCAGCCGGTTTCCACAATCCGCTTTGTTTATGGTAAATAGCTAATTTACAGGCTTATTTAATAATCTTACTTTTTTACAAAAAATAATTTCTTTAATCTATTTATTAACAACTATTTGAAAATCAAATAGTTGTTAATATCTTTGTTTTGCTCTCCGTTATTAAATAATCTAAAAGTTACTATTTCAATAATTTTTAGACTATTTTTGATTTATTTAAATTCCTCCTCGATCTAATCCAAGAAATTAAACGTATATCAACATATAAGTGACATGGGATGTCACAATTACCAAGTTTTCACGGTAAATCCTATCTATTAGCATGATCATCATTACTGAGTTTTTAATACGTACGCTTCTTGGAATTGTATTGCTGGCCGCATTGGTTATTACAACGGTTCTTTTGGGGCCAGTACATTTGACCATTATGTTGTTATCCGGGTCGCTTTTTCAAAAGGCAAATATGAAATCCCAGTGGGTTTGGTGATAGGAATTTCCCTTTTTCTATTTTAGAAAAACTGCGAACTCAGAATCAATCTGAAAATATTTTACTCCAAAAGACATCATTTTGCCGCAATCGTCTTTTGCTTCCTTGTACATATTCTCTGAATTTTTGTAATGGTATTTGTTGATTGCCGCAACAGTCAAAATTCCGTTATCCTTTGCCCAGTTAACATCGTCTTGTGTAATTTTTGCCGGACGTTCAAACAGGAAATAATGTCCTGGTTTGTAATCTTTCCTGGTTTTATTTTCTTCAAGCTGTTTTCTTGTACAGCTAAGTTTTATTTTGCCGGTAAAAAATTCCGTAGAAGCATCTGTACCGATCATTAACGCATTTTCCCGTAAATGATATTGATCAAGCAGTGCCAACAGTTGGTTAAATACTGCTGTGTTCGGTCCTTCAATTTTATTATCCAGCATTACATTCATCTTGTTTTTACTGCAAAATTGAAAAACCGTTTCCAGTTTTAACGGAGCATTTCCATCCAGTTTACTGGAAAGTTTTTGAATTTCTGCCCAGTTCATGTCTGTAACTTTTTCTTTCAATCCATAGTATCTTTCAAAATTTGCATCATGGTTAGCAATTAGCACGCCATCTTTTGTAACGCGTACATCCGTTTCAATCATATCATATTTATTTTCCTTTGCTTTTTTCAAAGCAGGAAAGCCATTTTCAGTGAAGGTGCTGTCGACAACTCCACCTCTATGAGCTATTAGATGGATGGTGTTATCCTGAGCATGAACCGTCAGATTGGTCAGAAATAAAAACAGGAGCAGGTATATTGAAAATTTAAGAAAAGGATATTTCATTTTTAAAAGACATTATTAAGGTTCAGGATATATTTTGTCAAAAATCAGTTTTAATTCTGATTCCGCTGCGACTTTTATATGAAATAAATGTAAAGATTTCAAACCTTTTACAGCAGCTTAGGTGACCGGTAAAGAAGAGTAAAAAATTTATGTTGGTTTTAATTTTAAGAAGACGTTAAATTCGTCATAAATGTAAAGAACAAGAATTCCTTACCTTTGCGGCATGAATTTTAAAGAACAGTTAATAAATTACCCGATACTGGAAATAGTAGCCCAGGCTTCGTCAGAGCTGGGTGTTGAAGCATATATAATTGGTGGTTTCGTTCGTGACCTGATACTTAAAAGACCAAGTAAAGATATTGATATCGTTTCCATCGGAAGCGGAATAGAGCTGGCAGAGCTTGTTGCTCAGCAACTTGGACCAGATGTGCATGTAAGTATTTTTAAAACTTTTGGTACAGCACAAATTCGTCAGGGCGATCTTGAAGTTGAATTTGTGGGTGCGAGAAAAGAATCATATAGTCCGGATTCCCGCAAACCTGCGGTAGAAGATGGTACCTTAAAAGACGATCAGAACCGCCGGGATTTCACGATCAATGCCATGGGGATAAGTCTTAGCCGAAGCAATTTTGGTGAACTTATCGATCCTTTTGAAGGCATGCGAGATCTTCGTAAAAAAATAATTCGTACGCCTTTGGAGCCTGGAATTACCTTTTCAGATGATCCGTTGCGTATGATGCGCGCAATCCGGTTTGCTACACAACTTAATTTTGATATTGAACCCGATACTTTTGATGCGATCATCAGCATGAAAGACCGGATCAGTATTGTTTCCATGGAGCGGATTTCGGATGAATTGAATAAAATAATTTTGTCGCCGGTTCCTTCCTATGGCTTCAAACTTTTATATCATGCGGGACTTCTGGCAATCATTTTTCCTGAAATGATTGAGCTGCTGGGCGTTGAAACGATCGAAGGAAAAGGGCATAAGGATAATTTCTATCACACTTTGCAGGTGCTGGACAATGTATCTGAAAATACGGATGATCTTTGGTTGCGCTGGGCCGCTATTTTGCATGACATCGCAAAGCCTGCAACAAAACGATTTGATAAAAAAGTTGGCTGGTCCTTTCATAATCATGAAGAAGTCGGAGCGAGAATGGTCCCGGTGATTTTCAGACGAATGAAATTACCTCAGAATGAAAAAATGCGGTTTGTCAAAAAGCTGGTCAGACTGCATTTACGCCCGATTGTTTTGTCGCGAGAAGAAATAACAGATTCTGCTATGCGTCGGCTTCTGGTTGAAGCCGGAGAAGATATTGAGGCTTTGATGAAACTTTGTCGTGCCGATATTACTTCCAAAAATCCGGATAAGGTCAAAAAGTTTCTTCACAACTTTGATATTGTTGAACAAAAACTGAAAGACCTGGAAGAGCGCGATAAACTGAGAAGTTTTCAGCCTGTGATTACCGGAGAAATAATTATTGAAACTTTTGGATTAAAGCCGTCACGTGAAGTAGGAGTAATGAAAGAGATAATACGTGAAGCAATTCTGGAAGGAATTATTCCAAACGAATACGAACAAGCCTATGCATTTATGGTGGAAGAGGGTAAAAAAATGGGTTTAACGGTTCAATAATGCACTTTTATATTCAATTGATACATTGAATAAATTGAGGTATTCTCTATTTTTGCAGACCTGAATAAATCAAACAAAATCTTCATACTTATTACAATGGAAAGTACACAGTTTAAACGTTTTTTCGGAGCACTTCTGACGTTATTGGGGATTGCTGTTTTGTTGTTTGCCTGTGTCGCATTTCTTTCTGAAAAACCGGTTTTGGGGCTTACCGTTTCAAAATGGGAATCCGTTGTTCCGTTTTTAGTTGGTTCTGTTTTCCTGCTTACCGGTGTAAATTTAGTCAGCAGAGTTTAGGTAGAACGGACCAGCGCGGCGCCCACGGTACATTCCAGACATTTTTTGTTGGTGCAATAATGATTGTACCATTCAATAAGTGACTGGGAATCGGCGGCCGTTTTTACTTTCATTCCCAACGTTTCCCATTCTCTCGTAATTCGGTTGCTTTCTGCTGGGATTTCTGAAAGCAGGTATAATGCTTTATCCAGAAAATCCGGTTGCTGCCGTTGTCTGGAATATGCGACAAGCAGTGGAACCGCAGCATTGATAATCAAGAGATTGATTGCATCTTTTCCCATTACAGGAACATTGGATTTTGACAATTTCCCAAATTGAAAATGGTAAATCCAGTAATCAGATTGTTTGAGACTAAACAAATGATGAAGCGATTTTATATTTTCAGAGGAGGTGATGGAAGAAAATAATGTCCCGTTTCTTGTGATCAGATCTGCAAATTGAGAAATACGTATTGTTGGAAATCCGGCTGGTCGCAAACGCAGAAATTTGAACTCATGATTGTTCATCTTTAAATGGGAAATCCTGTATTTGTTTGCCAAAAATTGATATTCTCTCCGAAGTGTTTCAATGTATAAATCTTCTGTTTCATCAAGCGCTGATTTGTCTGGAATTAACCCGGCACTGCCAAAAAGTAATGCTTCTATTTGAATGGATTGGCTGCGATGTTTTTGCAAGATTTTCAACGGAATGATCTGGGTAAGGCGCAGAAATGCCGGATCATTTAGTTTAAATCCGAAATGCTGTCCAAGCCATTGATAGGCGGTTTCTTCCCAATCCTGCTGATTCTCATGATACAGTTCGAGTACTTTTGATGCTTTTTTTTCAAGTCTTTCCAGTAAGACCCGGTCGAGCATTGAGAATTTCTGTAATTCATTTACGGACGGGAATTGTTCCTGACAAGCAATTCCAGGACTTTCATAGAAATCCTGAGCATGCATTAAAGATGCATATCTATCCAAAATGGAAAGTCGCACCAAACCTTTGAGTGATAAAACCGGCAGCAACGTTTTATCGGGTCTGAAAATTTGAACATCATTTTCCCAAACCACATGCATAATCACGCTTTCATAGGAACCATCCTCGCTATGCTGATGCAGATGCCAGTCAGATGATTTGGTATGGATTTCGACCGTTCCGATCCATTCCACACCATCAATCCGAATTCTCGCATCGGAAAAATCCGGGCCGGCATTCGTATTTTTATGGCCCGTTCGAATTATCTGAATTGTTTCTCCGGCTTCGGTCTGCAAATTAGCCGCGTCGAAATATTGAAATTGCCATATAAAACTGAGCAGATCTTCATTCATAGTCTTGACAGATAGTGTGTGTAGAAAAAATATGGTGTTTCTGGGTCGATATTCTTTGTCCAAACCTTAATAGTTCTGTTCTTTGTACGTGTTTTTGTTGGTTTGGTTTCTTATCCTGAGGAAATAATTATTGTATGCTCCGCCGTTTTCTGTTATATGCGTTTAAATTCCTGATTTACTTTTTTGCTTTTTCCATCATTTGGGTCGTGGTTTTGAAATTTGTTCCTGTGTGGGTAACACCTTTTATGATCTCGCGAAAAATAGATGCGTTTAGAGTAGATGAGGATACTAAAATTTATAAGGATTGGGAATCTTACGATAATATTTCAAAAGAAGCGGCACTGGCCGTAGTTGCCTCCGAAGACCAGAATTTCCCGAACCACTGGGGATTTGATTTCGATGAAATTTATGATGCAATGACTGAGAAGCGGAAACGGGTTCGTGGCGCCAGTACCATTTCACAACAGGTTGCCAAAAATGTTTTTTTGTGGCACGGCAGAAGTTATATCAGGAAGGGGTTGGAAGTTTATTTCACGGTTTTAATAGAATTGATCTGGGACAAACAACGGATTCTGGAAGTATATCTGAATGTGGCCGAAATGGGAAAAATGACATTTGGCGTGGAAGCTGCTTCCCAACGATTTTACAAAAAATCTGCTAAGGATTTATCCCGTTATGAAGCTGCAAGAATCGCAGCGGTTCTGCCTAATCCGGTTCGGTTTTCCATCAAGAATCCTTCCCCATATGTCAATAAAAGGACAAACCAGATTGTACGCCAAATGAAATATCTGGGTGGGAGAAATTATATTGCTGACTTGTAGGGTTTATATTTGAAGTTGAATTCAGCTTTTTATTTCATTCAATAATTCTCGCCCATTCTCAAAATCAGATAAATTGTTCAGGGTAATCGTCGCAATTTCTTCCAGCGCTTCTTTTGTAAAAAATCCCAAATGGCCTGTAATCAAAACATTTGGAAAGGATATAAGCCTCGAAATGACATCGTCCTGGATAACACTTTCCGAAAGATCCTGAAAAAAAAGATCAGCTTCCTGTTCATAAACGTCAATACCGAGATATCCGATTTTTCCTGATTTCAGACCTTCAATCGCATCTTTTGCATTGATTAAAGCGCCTCTGCTGGTATTAATCAGCATCACGCCATTTTTCATTTTTGAAATGGAATTGGCATTGATAATGTGAGCAGTTTCAGGGGTAAGAGGGCAATGCAGTGAGATTACGTCACTTTGAGTTAGTAGCTCATCCAGCTTTTTATATTGAACACCTTTTGAGATTAAATCTGGTGATTCATAAATATCATCATAAGCCAAAACTTTACACCCAAAACCCAGCATTATTTTACAAAAAGAGGATCCAATTAAACCCGTTCCGATTACGCCGACCGTTTTGCCTGATAAATTAAATCCTGTCAGGTTTTCAATAGAAAAATTCCCTTCTCTGACGCGGTTGTAAGCTTTGTGCGTTTTTCTGTTTAGCGTAAGAATTAAAGCAGTTGCATGCTCTGCAACAGATTCCGGAGAATAAGCCGGAACTCTGACTATGCTGACACTTCTGGATTTTGCAGCTTTTAAATCCACATTATTAAAACCGGCACAGCGAAGTGCAATGACTTTTATTCCATTGACGCTTATTATTTCAATCGTTTCTTCATCAATTTTATCATTCACAAAAACACAAACTGCCTCGAATCCTGTCGTCAGACCTGCGGTTTGATTATTTAGAGGGACTTCAAAAAAAGTTATTTCATGCAGGTTATCATCATTAAATCTGTTGAAATATTCTTTGTCGTATGATTTGGTACTGAAAAAGGCGACTTTCATAATCAGGATTTTAATTTTCTGTGACTAATCAAATATGATCATTAATAAATACGCATTTCAACTTTCTTGTCATAAATTTCTCTTGGAGCGTAATCCATGATACCGGTTTTAAGCGCGTCAATCAAGCGTGTTTTTACTTGTTCACGATTCACAACCAGGCACACTTCACGCGCGGGTTCGGGCCATTGAAAATGTCTGATATGTTTTTTTCTTTCTTCCGACAATTCCAGCACAGCCAGTTCAGGAAGAATTGTAATACCTCCATTTTTTTCTACCATACGTATCAGCGTCTCTATACTGCCCGACCGGTACTGAAAGCTGTTTCCAAACTGGCTGCTTCTGCTTAATTCACACAAACGCTGGATCTGGGTTCGGAAGCAATGACCTTCTTCTAAAAGCCATAAATCATTTGGTTCAATATCACCCGGAAGAATATATTCCTTGCTGAACAAATCCGTATTTTCAGAAACATAAGCATAAAATATTTCTTTATACAAAGGAATTTCCTGTAAGCCGCTATCCCCGGATAGTGATGCTACAATGCCTACGTCAAGATTTCCAAGTTTCAATTCGGTAATAATCCGCTCCGTAATCATTTCGGAAACATGGAGACGTATGTTTGGATAATTTTCAATAAAGGGTTGCACCAGATGCGGAAGCAGATACGGAGCAACGGTAGGAATGATACCAATCCGAAGTTCCCCTGACAGATCGCCGTTGAAATGTTTGGCAATTTCGGCCATCTGGCGCGCTTCAAAAAGTATCGTTTTGGCCTGATCAATTATCAGTCTTCCAATGGCTGTTGGAACAATCGGCTGCTTGGTACGATCGAAAATTTTTACACTTAATTCATCTTCAAGTTTTCTTATCATCATCGATAATGTCGGTTGAGTGACATTACAATGTTCGGAAGCCTGAACAAAATGACGATGATTATCAACGGCTACTATATATTCCAGTTGCTGAATATTCATAAAAGTCTGGTGTAGTAATGAGGTAACAAGCAGTTGTCGATAAACTGCTGTCAGTAAGTTTTTTACATTGTGGTATAAACTATATCTATGCAAAGATAGAAACTATCAGTTTGATTTATGATAAAGCGCGCTGTTAATTTGTAGCATACTTCTTCGGGAAGGTTATTAATACAAGTTTAAGTTGAATCATTATGTCAGACGAAAAGAAAAAATTAACCACAGCTTCCGGTAAACCTTACACGGAGCATGAAAATAGTCAGACCGTTGGACCAAGAGGCCCCATTTTATTGCAGGATTTCATTTTGCATGAGAAAATGGCTCATTTTAACCGCGAACGTATACCTGAGCGCGTGGTGCATGCAAAAGGATCCGGCGCATATGGCACTTTCACCGTTACGCACGATATTACAAAATATAGCAAAGCCAAATTGTTTAATGAGATCGGCAAGCAGACCAAAACTTTTCTCCGTTTTTCAACGGTAGGAGGAGAAAAAGGCTCAGCAGATACAGAACGTGATCCAAGAGGTTTTGCTTTGAAATTTTACACTGAGGACGGAAACTGGGATATTGTAGGAAATAATACTCCGGTATTTTTTATCAAGGATCCGAAGAAATTCAGTGACTTCATACACACACAGAAACGTGACCCGCGCACAAATTGTAAAAGTGCTACGATGATGTGGGATTTCTGGTCGTTGAATCCGGAAAGTCTTCACCAGGTTATGATACTTTTCAGTGACCGGGGAACGCCATATAGTTACCGCCATATGCATGGATTTGGAAGTCATACTTTCTCCATGATCAACTCCGAAAACGAACGTGTTTTTGTGAAATTCCATTTCAAAACCCAGCAGAAAATCAAAAATTTTACAGATTCGGAAGCTGGAAGAATGAAAGGAATGGATGCGGATTGGGCACAGCGTGATCTTGTTGATGCAATTGATAATGGTGATTTCCCAAAATGGGATGTGAAAATCCAGGTAATGACGGAGGAGGAAACACAGACTTTTCGCTGGAATCCGTTTGATGTTACCAAAATCTGGCCTCAAGGAGAGTATCCGTTAATTGATGTCGGAACGTTGGAATTAAATCAAATTCCGTCCAACTATTTTGCAGAAGTTGAACAGGCCGCTTTTGCGCCGGCTCACATTGTGGACGGAATTGGTTATTCTCCCGACAAAATGTTGCAGGGACGCCTGCTTTCTTACCCGGATGCGCAGCGTTACAGATTGGGTGCTAATTATGAGCAGTTACCTGTGAACCGTTGTCCTTATGCAACCAACAATTATCAGCGCGATGGTGCGATGCGTCTGGACGGCAATGGCGGCGGATCACCAAATTATTTCCCAAACAGTTTTGATAACATTGAAATAGATTACACCTATAAGGAGCCTGCCGAAAAGATGAATTCTCTGGTAGCTGATTGGTATGATCGTAATGGTGAAAATGATCATTATACCCAGGCAGGAGATTTGTTCAGAAAAGTGTTCAATGACGAAGAAAGAACTACTCAGGTAAATAATTTTTTAGGCTCATTAAAAAATGTTAGCGGACCGAAACGTGAATTGATTTTGAACCGCCAGCTATGTCATTTCTTCCGGGCAGACCCGGAATTAGGCGCACGTATCGCACAAGGATTGGGTATCGAAATTGACGAAAAAATGTTCGCCCACAAAGGTTAAGATTGATTAAAGGAATATATACGTATTTCACAAAGCCATGCGAAGTTTTCGCATGGCTTTGTTTTTTTTTGTTAAAAAAGTATTAAATTTTATTAGTAAAGTAATTTTAAATTTTCTTTCGATTACTGTATAAATTAAAATTGAAGCATTGAAAAACGTGCCTGATTCTGATGGAACGGCTTTTTTAGGTGAAAATGATAAATTACAGCGAGAGAATTGTCTAATAATATTTTAATTACACTTTCAAGATAATTTCAACAAAGATAATTTTTTGGAGTAATTCGTATATTAGCCTTAGTTAATTCCAATGTCACACCTAAAAACAAACTTAGAAATGAAAAATTTAAAGGCGATTATGTTGATTTTGTTCCTTGCCATTACCGGAACAACTTTTGCTCAAACGGCAACGCCCGCAGTAAAAACAACGGTAACCAAGAAGAAAACAGATAAAGACGCAAGCAGCACAACGAAGGTAGATGTTAAAACAAACGCAGCAGCTGCACAGCCAGGTGCCAAATTAAAAAAAGATGGTACGCTTGACAAACGTTATGCTGAAAACAAGAATCTGAAAAAAGACGGAACACCGGATAAAAGATTTAAAGCAAACAAATCCAAAGATTCTTTGAAAGCAGGTAAAAAACCTTGATTTGATGGATTTGGTAAATTAAAAACAGAAAAGGCTGCAAGATTTTTGCAGCCTTTTCTGTTTTAGGCCGTTTTGTTTAAACAATTCTTTCTTTCAGGAATAGGGGTTTGGCTGCGTCAGCTTGTCATTATGTTATATTGCAGATCGTATTGAATACGCAGTGAAGGGAAAAATTAGGACAAATTTTAAGTTTTATGAAGTACAACTTCGATCCCGAATGTTAGATTTCTGGTTGTATCATGATTCGTTTTAGGATGAACCGGACTCATATTTTTTTCAGAGTCAATATGATTGTAGCATTATCCTTGATGCTATCGGTTTGTCATGCCCAGAATTTATTGAATAAAAGCGTTTCCATTTCCGTCAGAAATAAACCGGTTTCTGATGTGTTAAAAATTATTGGAGACCAGGGGAATTTTAGTTTTTCCTACAATAGCGACATTATTCCGGGAGATAGTCTGGTTACAATCACAATGCATTCGAAATCTGTGAAACAGATTTTGGAAATGATGCTCCGGGGAAACTATCAATACAAGGAATCGGGAGATTTTATTATCATACAAAAAACGCCGAAAGAGAAATTTTATCATTTAACAGGACAAATCATTGACAGTGAATCCGGAAAAACTGTGGATTATGCCAGTGTTTATTCCCGGCAACTTCTGGTTTCTTCTTTAACTGATGAGGAAGGTATTTTTAAACTGAAAATGCGTGACAGGAATTTCCCTATATCATTAACAGTCAGTAAAGTAGGTTATGCAGATACTACGATAATTGTAAATTCAGAATTTTCTTTACCTTTAAATATCACGATAAATCCAAAAGCGATTGATCTTGATACACTGATTGTCATATATTCTGAAGGTGGCAACTCCTGGCTAACGAGATTATTTGTTTCTTCCCGCGTGCGTCTGCAAAGCCGGAACATCAGCAGGTTTTTTGTAGCATTACCTTACCAGATTTCTTTGACACCGGGTTTAAGCTCACATGGAAGAATGAGTTCGCAGATTGTGAATAAGCTTTCCATTAATATCTACGGCGGTTATACGGCCGGCGTAAATGGTGTTGAAATTGGAGGTCTTTTCAATATTTCAAAAAAGGATGTAAGGTATTTGCAAATGGCTACAACTTTCAACGCCGTTTCCGGACATTTTACAGGTGTGCAAGTGGTTGGTATTTACAATCAGGTTCTGGATTCCCTGGTTGGCGTACAGATATCGGGCTTTGCGGGTTGGACAAAAGGCAATTTAAAGGGTGTTCAGATGGCTGGAATATTAAACAAAATTTCAGGAAATTTGAAAGGCGTCCAGATTTCTGGTGGCGGCAATATTACAAAAGGAAAAACAAATGGTGGACAAGTCAGCGGAATTTTCAATAAATCCGGAAAGGAAATACACGGGTTTCAGATTGCGGGCGGTGTGAATATTGGAAACGAAAATGTTTTCGGGCCGCAAATCAGCGGAATTGGTAATATTAGTAAAAGGGAAACAAATGGCTTGCAAGTGGGTAGCTTATTTAATTATACCAAAAATTTAAAAGGAGTTCAGATCGGGATCGTCAATCTGGCTGACAGCTCGTCTGGTTACAGTTTTGGATTGCTTAATATTGTGAAGAAGGGTAAAGGTGCAATTGTAGTTTACGGAAATGAAATATTGCCCTTAAATCTGGCCTGGAAATCGGGAAGCAAAAAGCTCTATAATATTTTCACGATCGGCTCTTCGATAGGAGGCAGCAAGGCTTATACATTCGGTTTCGGTATTGGAAGGGAGTTTAAAATCAGTAAGAATTTAACACTGAATACTGAAATTACGGATCAAAATATCTATTTGGGAAGATGGAGAGATCTGCCGGTACTGTATCGTTTCCAAACCGGATTAAATATCAAACTAAATAAATCGCTTACACTGAGTGCCGGACCTGCTTTCTCTATGTTTTATTCAGAACAAAAAGAATTTAACAGCAACTATCAATCCTTTTCTGATAAAGGATTTTTACGGTTTAAAATGAGCCGGAATACGCAGGCATGGTTGGGCTGGCAAGGTGGGCTGAGTTGGAATTATGGGTCAATTTTCTAGAAAGTAGCTATGGCTAAAGCCGGAAAGTTTTTATATACTCCCGACCCCAGGTTGAAACCTGGGGTTAATTTTTGTGGATTATTGCTGAGACTTTGTGTGATTTTTAAGCCTAATCACTAACCTAGGTTTAAACCCTGGATTGCCAGAAATCCAACCATTTAGCCCGCAGTTCTATCAAGCTTTTTTTCTGATTTATCCTCCGTTATCCAATACAGATCTTTCCTTCACAGAAGGATTTTTAAGCTAAACACTAACCCAGGATTTTAACCCTGGGTTGCCAGAAATCCCAACCACGTGTCCGGGCTTTAACCCGCAGTTTTATCAAGCTTTTTTCTTATTTATCTTTCCGGCATCCTATACAGATTTTTCCTTTTCCAGAAGGATTTTAAGCCATATCATTAACCCAGGGTTTCAACCCTGGGTTGCCAGAAATCCCAACTACGTGTCCGGGCTTTAGCCCGCAGTTTTATTAAGCTTTTTGTCTGATTTATCCTCCGTTATCCAACACAGATCTTTCCTTCACAGAAGGATTGTTAAGCTAAACACTAACCCAGGTTTTCAACCCTGGGTTGCCAGAAATCCCAACTACGTGTCCGGGCTTTAGCCCGCAGTTTTATCAAGCTTTTTTTCTGATTTATCCTCCGTTATCCAACACAGATCTTTCCTTCACAGAAGGATTTTTAAGCTAAACACTAACCCAGGATTTCAACCCTGGGTTGCCAGAAATCCCAACTACGTGTCCGGGCTTTAGCCCGCAGTTTTATCAAGCTTTTTTCTGAGTTATCTTTCCGGCATCTTGCACAGATATTTCCCTTTCCTGGAAGGCTTTTTAAGCCAAAACACTAACCTAGGGTTTCAACCCTGGGTTGCCAGAAATCCCAACCAACTTCCGGGCTTTAGCCCTCATCATTATTGGAAAATTTTCGTATGAAATGAGGGTATCGCGGCCATCAATTGTCTAAAATATATACAGCGATCAGAAATAAATTGAAGGCCTGCAATTTCTACATTCTGTCTGCCGTGGTTTTTGCTACCTTTTAATTTCTGACAAAATGAATATCTATTTCAAATCTTATAAAATATCTCTGGCCATTGGTTTCTTCTTTATCGGTTTTTCAATTTCAGCATTGGCACAAGAAGAAAGAACACGTTTGATGCACATTGGATTAATTTATCCCATCAGCTCCAACGGCTTGAATGCTGCTGAATTTACAAACAAACTTTCCCTGCATGCCATCGGAGGTGTCTCAAAAAATGAAACAGGAGTTGCCATTTCGGGTGTAACAACAATTATAAAAGAAAATGCAAAAGGCGTTCAGATCAGCGGAGTAGCCAACGTCATTGGCGATTCTGCCGACGGAGTTCAGGTTGCCGGTTTTATGAATCTCATCCGTCATAATGCGAAAGGATTACCTGTTGCAGGTTTTCTGAATTTAAGCGAAAGTGCAGGCGCAGCGCAGGTTGCCGGATTCAGCAATATTACCCGTGAGTCTGTTAAAGGTGTACAAGTATCCGGATTTCTGAACAAAGCGAAAGATGTGAATACGCAGATTTCAGGGTTTATGAACATTGCAAAAAACGTTAAGGGCGTACAGATTGCGGGTTTGATCAATATCGCGGATAGCAGCGATTATACAATTGCACTATTGAATTTTGTAAAAAACGGTGAAAAATCGGTCGGAATAATCGTGGATGAAACGGCCACCACAATCGCATCATTCAGATCTGGCGGGAGAGTTTTGTATGGCATAGTCGGTGTTGGTTATAATTTCAAAAGTGATAATAATTCATTGTATGGCTTTGAGACAGGTTTAGGGGCGCATATTTTAGTCGCAGAAAAATTCAGGGTGAACGCCGAGTTAGCAAACCTGATGTTATCCGATTTTAAAAGTGGCGATTATCTCAAACATACATTACGTATACTGCCAGCGTTTAAGTTTGCGGATAGGTTAGAAGTTTTTGCCGGACCGTCGATAAATTATGTCGATTATTCCAAAGGAAAAGGTGAAGACTTGACAAGTCATTATTTATGGAAAAAGAAAAGTGAAAAGGATTTTAAAGGACTTTATCTTGGATTTAACGTTGGTGTTCAATACATTTTTTAGCAGGATTTGCTGGATCCAAAAATGTGGAACGATACTAATTTTCATATTAATATTCATTAACATTTAAGATGTCATCATTTTGTCGCCTAATTCAGCAAAAAGAGTACTTAATCTACAAATTGTTGATTATCTGATATTTGGTTAAACCTTAGCTTTTATACACTTAGCCTTTTTCCAAGAATTGGTATTGTTTTTTACTGACCATCCGTTGATAACCAATTTTCCACTTAATTCAACGAGTATGAACAGATTGACAAGTATGAAGAAATTTGCGTTTATAGGTATTTGCGTATTAGGGGTGGCGTGGGGCTGTAAAGATGACGATGACGATGTAACACCACCAGTAGATGTTTTGCCAACTTTAAAAGTTACCACCACACTTTCAGGAGCGAACGAAAGGCCTGCAAACACATTAACAGCTACCGGTACAGTGGACGGAACGTTGGATCAGGAAACCAACATTTTGAAATTAAATATTGCTTACAGCGACACCGCCACCTCGGATTCAACCGCGGGAGATTCTACCACTGCTTTTATACCAACTGCATGGCATATTCATAAGGGAGCCGTTGATTCCACTGGTGCAGTAGTAATAGATTTCGGAACAACATTTACCAATCCATTCGCATTTACAGATACGCTTACGGCAGATCAGGTTACCGATTTGAAGGCCGGTCTGTACTATGTCAACATTCATACAAAGGAATATCCAAACGGAGCTATTCGCGGGCAATTGTCAGCGAAGGAATAATTAAAGTAAGGCACGAAAAAAGCGGAACCTGTTCAGGTTCCGCTTTTTTCGTATATCGGCTACTGTTAAAATAAACCTTTTGCTTTTTCAAGCGCCTTATCAAGACCGCTCGCATCTGAACCTCCCGCTGTTGCAAAGAAAGGTTGTCCACCTCCACCACCACGAATTTCTTTTGCAAGATCTTTGACAATACTGCCGGCATTCAAACCTGAACTCTGAACCACATTTTCAGCAATAAATACTGAAATCTGAGGTTTTCCGGCAATTTCTGTTCCGAATACCGCGATTAGATTTTCAACCTGATCACGAAGTTCGTACGAAAGTTGTTTCAGAGAATCTGCACTTGGCACATTTACTTTTTCAATTATAAGATTGAAAGTTTGGTAACTCTTCACATTGTCAAGCAGATGTAATTTCAAAGTCTGGATTTTTTCATTTTCCAAACCTTCAATGCGTTTTTGCAGTTGAGTACGCTCTTCAAGCAAATTTTCAACAGCTTTTACAATGTCCTTAGGACCTTTTAAAAGCTCTTTTATCTGTGTCAGAGTTTCTTCCTGCTGACGCATTATTTCCAATGCTTTTTCACCAGTAACGGCTTCTACACGACGAACACCGGCTGAAACTGAACCTTCCGAAATAAATTTGAAAACACCAATTTCACCCGTAGAAGGAATGTGCGTTCCTCCGCAAAGTTCAAAAGAAAATTCAGGGTCAAAGATGATTACTCTTACAAAATCGCCATATTTTTCACCAAAAGTTGCTGTCGCGCCCATTGCAATTGCTTCCTGAATCGGTACATTGGTCATTACTTTTAATGGAATGTTCTCACGGATTTTTTCATTAACGCGATCCTCGATTTTCTTCAATTCCTCATCGGTAACTTTTGAAAAATGTGAAAAGTCGAAACGTAATAATTCGTCGTTAAGATAAGATCCTTTTTGTCCGATATGCGTTCCCAAAACTTCACGCATCGACGACAACATCAAGTGCGTAGCCGAGTGGTTTGCTTTAATTTTATTTCTACGTTCCTCGTCAATATGGGCAACAACTATACCAGCATTTTGTAAAGCATCGTCAAGGTTTTTATCTTTTGAAATATGAACAAAAAGATCGTTTTCCTTTTTCGTATCAGTAATATTGACAACTTTGGATTCACCGTTTGCATTGAAATGAAGCGTGCCGGTATCTCCAACCTGTCCACCCATTTCAGCATAAAAAGGAGTGCGGTCCAGAACGATATGATATTCGTCGCCGGTTTTGGTTTTTACCTTGCGGTATTTTACAATATGGCTGTGTGTTTCTTCAAAATCGTAACCCAAAAATTCAACACCATCTGATTCACGAAGTTCAATCCAGTCAGTAGCTTCCTTGGCTGCATCCTGGCGTGATCTAGCTTTTTGCGCTGCCAATGCATCCTGGAATCCTGCTTCATCAATAATAAAACTTTTTTCCCTTGCGATCAGCGCCGTTAAATCTACCGGAAAACCGAAAGTATCACTCAGTTCAAAAACTTCATCACCAGCAATGACATTCGTTTCTTTTTCTTTTAACGAAGTCATAATGATATCAAGACGTTTCAGTCCTGATTCAAGTGTACGTAGAAAACTTTTTTCTTCTTCCAGAATAACGCGGGTAACAAATTCTTCTTGAGAAGTAAGTTCAGGGAAAACGTCCTTGAATTGATCCGAAAGAACCGGAATCAGCTTATGGAAAAACGGTTCAGAAAAACCTAAATAGGAATATCCGTAACGAACCGCACGGCGCAAAATCCGGCGAATCACATAACCCGCTTTTACATTGGAAGGCAGTTGTCCGTCCGTAATTGCAAAGGCAACTGCACGAATATGATCAGAAATAACGCGCATGGCGATATCCGTAAAAGGCTCATCGCTACCATAAGTTTTTCCTGATAATTTTTCCAAAACCTGAATTGTATTCTGGAAAACGTCCGTATCATAATTTGACATTTTTGCCTGAACTGCCATACAAAGGCGTTCAAAACCCATTCCGGTATCTACGTGCGTAGCAGGCAAAGGAATCAAAGAACTGTCTGCTTTACGCTCAAACTGCATAAATACAAGGTTCCAGATTTCAACTACCTGAGGGTGATCATTATTGACCAGGGATTTTCCGGAAATTAAATCCACATCTGCCTGCGGACGCAAATCGATATGAATTTCGGAACAAGGTCCGCATGGGCCGGTATCGCCCATTTCCCAGAAATTGTCTTTTTTATTACCAAGAATAATGCGGTCTTCACCAACAATCGGTACCCACAAATCCCATGCTTCCTGGTCAAAAGGAACGCCGTCTTTCGCATCGCCCTCAAAAACAGAAACATAAAGTCTCTCTTTGGGAAGTTTATAAACTTCGGTCAGTAATTCCCAAGCCCAGCTTATCGCTTCCTTCTTGAAATAATCTCCAAACGACCAGTTTCCCAGCATTTCAAACATTGTGTGGTGATAGGTGTCAAACCCAACATCCTCTAAATCATTATGTTTACCTGAAACGCGAAGGCATTTTTGTGTATCCGCAATGCGGCGTGAAGGCGGTGTGCCATTACCCAAAAAGAAATCTTTGAACTGGGCCATTCCTGAGTTGTTGAACATCAGGGTTGGGTCATTCTTAGCTACCAAAGGAGCCGAAGGAACAATAAGGTGATCTTTACTACGGAAAAAATCCAGAAAAGACTGGCGTATCTGATGCGAAGTCATTGTATGTAATTTGGTACTAAATCTCTGTGAAAATGTCCGTAAAGTTAGTGAAAAATGCAATTTGGTAATTACGACCACGTTATTAATTACCAACTTAGGCGTTTAGCTCCTTTTTGCTTTCATTTTTATTCTTCTGCACGACTGATTCAGGACTTGACTTTATATGGCAATCGGTCTATCTTTTTTAAAACTTTTAGCGTTTACAGGAAATCGAACAAGTCCAAAGTTAAAATTGTGCTTATCTTTTTGGGCGGATGATGCTCGGAATTATAAATCTGTTTTTATTACAATAGAGTATAAAAGCAAATGATCTTCCTTTTTTAAATAATCAACAAGTAAAGATTGACACCAAGTAAAATTTTTAAATAATTGCCGGATGTGTTTTGTTTGGTACAACAGACGAACATTCGCTTAACACTCTTAATGCGCAACTGATGAAACCCTACTCGGAGTATTCGGCCGAAGAGTTGGCGATGGAAAACCTTTTTATCCGATGGGTTCGTTTTCCAAATGATCCGCCTATACGCTCTTTCTGGGAAAACTGGATGATAAAATATCCAAACAAAAAAGATACGATTGATAAAGCCCGTGAATTAGTGTTGATTACATCAGAGTGGAGACCGGAAACGCTTTCTAATCAAGATGTTAATTCGTTGTGGGATCGTATCAGAACTTCTCTTGAGATTATTAAAGACAGGGAGCCGGGCGACTCTCAACAAGATACTTTGCCCGAAATTTTAAAGCCAAACAACATTATTCTGGGTGTGATTTCAATGGCTCTTCTGGGGATTTTATGTTTTATTTTCCTGATTTTTATCAGGTAATTTTGTCCTCCTCCGGTTATGTTTTTTTAGGAAAAACTAACCATCCCGATTTTCTGCTTCCCTTACTTTATTAAACATTTCTTCGTGTAAACGAGTCATAGTTCCGGTTTTAAAGCAAATCGGAATCTTTTTATTATTTATAAATTTCTCATTTTAAGCATATAGATACGATTATCAGAAAGTAAATTCCGGACTTTTATTTTCTTATTTTTAATTAAAAATGAAGCTATATTATTTGTACTAAATATTTATAAAGTACAATTTTATTACTGTTTCATAGAATTTTAAATTTATAAATATTACCCATAATTGTCAGTATTTTACCATAAAATATTCGATGATCCATATAATGGCAACGTTCCCGATAACGATTGCATAAATAAAATTCATCTTTCCTTTCCCATTCTCATCTGCTTTCTATAATCTCAACCAGAAATTGAGAATTGTACTTTGTGTGCAAAAAACTAGATTTATTGGTTTTGTTCAATAAGCTTACAGTAATTCATCAGCTAATAATCAGGCAATTAAAATACTTATCCCTTGAACAACCCAGAATACATTTTATCAAGATTTAATAATTAACCTGTCCTCTCCACCTATGCTTAAAAAAACGACGATTCCTGATTATCCAGTTACAAGGTGTCTGCATTAATCAAAATTTGTACAGAGTTGGCTCTAAAATCTCTCCTTCATTCGTCCTTGTTTATTGATAACCAAACCTGACAAAATTCTAAATATATATAAGTTACATAACACACTTATAAATATTTGACGAAAAAATTAAATCATTTATAGGGGTAAGCAGCAGTTTCCTCGTCAGCAACATTGAGTTTTAAAACATTTTTAATTCTAAAGTCACAATACAGTATGAAAAAAAACTTTACGTGCATTAGGCAATACTTGTTCGGCTGTGCCGTAATGGGTGTTATGAGCCTGAGCTTTTCAGCCCATGGTTCGCCAATGAATTTAGGGAAGTCTTCGAAAGAAATGGCGATAGACAAAACCATATCGGGTCAGGTATTATCTGCTGAGGATAACACACCGGTTCCGGGCGTGTCTGTTGTTTTGAAAGGCAGCAGAACAGGTACCAACACAGATGTGGATGGTAAATTTAAAATAGATGTTCCCGATAATTCTTCGATACTGGTTTTTTCTTCGGTAGGATTTGTAACACAGGAAATAATAGTTGGCGCTAAAAGTACGATTGACATCATACTTGCGAGCGACATGAAAAACCTGAGCGAAGTTGTCGTTGTAGGTTATGGTACACAAAAGAAAAGCCAGCTGACTGGTGCAATTTCTTCTGTAAACTCCAAAATGATCAATGAAATGCCTATCACAAACCTTGGACAGGCTTTGCAGGGCCGTGTTGCCGGGGTGGATGTAGCGCAGTCGGGTAGCAAGCCGGGAACTGTTCCGAAAATCCTTATTCGCGGACGCCGCTCATTCAGTGCAGGTAACAATCCGTTGTATGTAGTTGATGGTATTCCACTTGCCGGAGATCGCAATGAATTGCTTGCAACGCGTCCATTTGATTTTGTATCAGGCGGTTATGAAGATATGAATCCAAATGATGTTGCATCGATGGAAATCCTGAAAGATGCTACGGCAACTGCGATTTATGGAGCAAGAGGTGCGAACGGAGTTGTGTTGATCAGTACAAAAAGAGGGCCAACAAAGGGAAAAACAACGGTAAGTTATGATACTTATGTTGGTACTACCAATGCATTGGACAAGGTTAATCTGATGAACGGTGCGGAATATGCCGAATTGAAACGTGAATCGCGCAGAACAACTGGTACTTATAAAGATGAAGCAGGAAATGTGGTGCCGACCGGTACTACCGATGCTTATGCAGATTCTAAATTATTTGAGGCTGTTGAACTTGACGGAATTGCCAAGAACCGCACTACTGACTATCAGGATATGATGATTCGTACAGGTTTCCAGCAAAATCATTCGCTTGGCGTTCAGGGAGGAAATGAAAAAACACAGTTTTATATTTCCGGTGGATTTTTCAGAGATAAGGGTATTATCCCTGGTCTTGACTTCACACGTACTTCGGTTCGCGTAAACCTGGATCACAATATTAATAAACGTGTTAAGGTTGGGGTTTCATCGTATACTATGTATAGCGTCCGTAACGGAGCTAACAGAAATCCATACGGATCTACATTGCCGCAAAATCCGCTGGCACGCGCTTATGACGATAATGGCAAGATTATTTTCGCTCAGACAACTGACGCACTTCTTACCAACCCAATGGCTGAGCTGGTTAAAGGTGCACAGATAGATCAGACCAAGAAATATCGTTTCTTCAACAGTTTATATGCAGAAGTTCAGATTCTTCCGGGATTGAAATATCGCGCAAACTTCGGACCTGATTTTAGCATTTCCCGTGCCGGTCGTTTTATTGGAGCACAAACCAATGATATCAAAGGAGGACAACCAAGAGCAAATACAAACAGTCAGTTTGGTTTCAACTACACAATTGAAAACATTTTGACATACGGCAAGACTTTCGCAAATGTTCACAATTTTAACGTGACAGCATTACAGTCTATCCAACGTGACAATTTCGAATATAATAATATTGCGGTGCAGGGAGTTCCGGTTGAAGGACAGGAATTTTACAACGCTGGTAATGCAGGTTCGGTTTTGGGTGTGGGAAGTAATCTTATCCAATGGACGCTTAATTCCTACATGGTTCGTCTGAATTATGATTATAATGACAAATATCTTGTAACAGTTACAGCACGTCGCGACGGATCAAGCCGTTTTGGAGAAAATACTAAATATGGTAATTTCCCGGGTGTTGCCTTAGCATGGAACATTTACAACGAGCCATTTTTTAAAGGAATTAAGTGGATCGATCAGTTGAAAATCCGTGCGAGTTATGGTAAAACGGGTAACCAGGGTGTATCCCCATACCAAACTCAGGGATTGTTGAAACGTACTTCTTATGCATGGGGAACAGCTGCGGCTTATGGTTATCGTCCAAATTCAATTGGAAATCCTGATCTTAAATGGGAATCTTCGGGCACTAAAAACATTGGTATTGATTATAGCTTCTTTGGAAACCGGGTTTCAGGTTCTATCGAACTTTATCAAACCAACACAACAGATTTGCTGCTTTCAGATCAGCTTCCAACTTCAATCGGATTTAACGCTGTGACGCGGAACGTTGGTGAAACACGTAACCGTGGTATTGAAATTGGCGTTTCAACCGTTAACGTTAACTCGAAAAGCGGTTTCAAATGGAGCACTGACTTCGTATTCTATAAAAACAAAGAAGCAATTCTTTCTCTTTACAACGGTAAAGTGGATGATACTGGTAACAAATGGTTCATCGGACATCCGCTTAACTCATTCTATGACTACAAGAAAATTGGCATCTGGCAGCTTGGCGAGGAAGATGCGGCAAAAGCACAAGGATTTACAGTGGGACAAGTTAAGCTTCAAGACACTGATAAAGACGGAAAGATCACCGCAAACGACCGCGTAATTCTGGGATCGGATATTCCTTCATGGCAGGGTGGTATCACCAACCGTTTCAGTTTCAAAGGAATCGATCTTTCGTTTTTCATCTTTGCACGTGTTGGTCAGAAAATTCTTAGTAAGTTCCATCAGGACAACCTGACTTTACAGGGACGTTACAACCAGATTAAAGTTGATTACTGGACACCTAAAAATCCTACAAACGAATTCCCGAGACCAAACTTCAACCAGGAGTTCCCGGTTTACAATACTTCGTTTATCTATTTTGACGGTTCTTTCGTGAAGGTTCGTAACATCAATATTGGCTATACTTTCTCGCCAAAATTTGTACAAAAACTTGGACTTGAATCACTTCGTTTATTTTCAAGCATTCAGCAGCCATTCATTTTCTCGAAATACCGCTCGAAATACAATGGTATAGATCCTGAATCTTCTGATGGAAATGTTAACAGCGATGTAACGCCTGCAACAAGGATTACAACTTTTGGATTAAATATTAAATTCTAATCAGGCTGCTGTCCGATCAATTCGCAAGCGGTACAAGAAGAATTAATAGGAGTGGCCAGTTACAACAATCTTAAATTTAAAAAAATGACACGGACATATTTATCAAAATCTTTTAAAACACTAAGCATACTGGCTTTCCTGTTTATAGGCCAGTCGTGTAAGGATTTACTGGATGAAAAAGTAATTTCCAGCATAGGTGACGACTACATGACCACTGCTGCCGGTTTCAATTCGGCATCTAATGCAGCGTATTCTTCACTGAGAAATTTTTATGGAACGGAGAGAGGTCTTTCAATGACCGAGTATGGAACTGACCTTTATTCTGCCGGTGCGGATGGAAGTTTCAAAGGTTTTCACTTTTACGATTCCCAGCTGATTGGTACAGTTAGTATTATTCAGGAAGTTTGGGAAGAACTTTACAAAGGTATCAATACTTGCAACGCCGTTATTGAACGTGCAGCAGGCGTGGCGGGTGTTACGGATGCGGTGAAAACACAAAGAGTAGCGGAAATGAAATTCTTGCGTGCTCATTATTATTTCATTCTGTTTCAGGAGTTTGGAGGTGTGGATCTTCGTTTGACCGAAACAATTCTTCCGACAAAAACAACCAAACGGGCTTCGGATGCAGAAATGTATGCAGCCATTATTAAAGATTTGGAAGAATCGTTGCCAGGTTTAGAGAATAAAGCGAAATCGGCTGATTACGGTCGTGCAACAAAAGCAGCAGCGGAACATTTACTTGCAAAAGTTTATCTTGCCAAAGCTACATCTTCCGTAAAAGCAGCTGATGATTATTCAAAAGCAGCAACTTATGCTCAGAATGTAATAAGTAATTATGGCTTCAAATTGTTGCCGGATTTTGCCAGTGTTTTTGTTCAGGGTGCAGGTGAAATTAATGATGAAGTGGTCTTCGCCGTTCAGTATACAACTGATCCGCTGACCAATATTTCTGACCCGACTACAAACGGAAATGGTAACAACCTTCACTTGCTTTTCGGTATGCAATATGATGTGCAGGCAGGTATGGTTCGTGATGTTTTCTACGGCCGTCCCTTTAAGCGTTTGAAACCAACAACTTATGCTTTGGAAACAGTATTTAAGGACCGTGTAAATGATTCACGTTACAAAAAGACGTTCAGAGATACCTGGCTTTCTAACAATCCGGGAACTTTCACAAATGTTTTTGACAATTCAAAAAAATCTGTGACGTATAAGGCGGGTGATACAACGATCTTTATTCCGGGTGTTGAATGGACATTGGCGCAACGCGCTGCCAAGCCTTATCAGGTTTTGGTACCAAGTTTGTATAACTTGTCGCTTTTTCCGACGCTTGTGAAATTTATGGATCCGCTTCGTATTGACAAAACTTACGAACCGGGTAGCCGTGATTATCTTGCTTTCCGTTTGGCTGATACGTATTTGATGCTAGCCGAAGCACAAATAAAACTTGGAAAAACTGCCGATGCAGCAGCTTCTATCAATATGGTTCGCCGCCGTGCAGCTTTTGCCGGTAAAGAATCTGCCATGGAAATTACTGCTGCTGATGCAACAATGGAATTCCTTATGGAAGAACGTGGACGTGAATTATTGGGGGAACAAACCCGTTGGCTGGATTTAAAACGTTGGGGTGTTTTGGTTGATCGTGTTAAAAAATATAATAGCGACGCCGCTAACAATATTAAGGAAACACATAATCTTCGTCCAATTCCACAAACACAAATTGACAGAAGTGACAAAGGAACAGATGGAGCTTCTGTATTTCCACAGAATCCTGGATATTGATTTTGAATCAGCTTCATTTTAATTAATAAATTCAAACCAAAAAGTGACTGTTCCTTCGATGGAGCAGTCACTTTTTTGATAGAAAGAAAAAATATTTTTATTATTTTATTTATAATAAACATCTGTTTTAAGTCACTTCAAGCAACAAACGTAATAGTTTAATATAATTACTACATAATGTAGGATTAATTCATTGTAGGGGTTGGTATAATTCAATTTCGTCAGGTTTTCTTGATATGCAATCGGTTGAAATCGAAAGTAAATCAATCTGACAAATCGCTCACCAATTTCTAAACCTACAAATGATGAACAAGGAATTTACAAATTTACCTTCGCATTTAGTCAGGAGGTGCATGCTTATGGCAATGCTGCTTCCACCTTCTTTTACTTTTGCCGGCACATTTCCACAACGGCCAGATCAAACAATTCAAAAACAAACAGACAAAAAGATCACAGGAAAAATATTGTCGAAAGACGATAACCAGCCTGTCCCCGGAGTTACTGTTGTTGTAAAAAATACAACAATTGGAACAACAACTGACATTGATGGAAAATATGAAATTAATGTAGCCAACAATGATGCAGTTCTGGTATTTTCAGCGGTTGGATTTTTAACCCAGGAAAAACCAGTCGGTACACAAAGTGCCATTGACATTGTGATGTCATCAGACCAGAAAACACTTGATGAAGTAGTCGTTGTGGGATATGGTACTTTGAAAAAACGTGATCTTACCGGTGCTGTCTCACAGATCAACGCCACAAAACTCGAAAACGAAAATCCACAGTCTGTCCAGGACGTGCTTCGTGGAAATATTCCCGGGATGAACGTTGGTTTTTCTGCTTCTGCAAAAGGTGGTGGTAACTTGGGCGTGCGGGGAACAAATTCTTTAACCGCCGGAAGTAGCCCATTGGTGGTACTTGATGGAGCTATTTATTATGGTGGTTTAGAGGATATTAATCCAAATGATATTGAAACGGTTGATGTTTTAAAGGATGCCAGTTCCGCAGCCGTTTTTGGTGCGAAGGCAGCCAGTGGGGTTATTCTTGTTACAACTAAAAAAGGAAAAGAAGGTAAAACCATCATCAATGTTAATTCAAACTTTGGTATGGCAGAGGTCTCAAGAATGCAGCATGTTTTAAGTCCGGATGGATTTATTTCCTGGCGTCAGGAAGTGATGCGAAACATTAACTCTTCTGCTCAGCCAAGTCGTTTTACCAATCCAAACAATCTCCCTTCTGATATAACATTGGATCAATGGCTTGCTTTTGATGGTTCAAAAGGAGATCCGACTACGGTTTGGCTTCAACGTTTGAATATGCAACCGGTTGAAATTCAGAATTATAAAGATGGAAGAAATACTGATTGGCAAAAAATGGTTTTCCAAAAGGCATTTCGTCAGGATCATACAGTAAGTCTTTCCGGAAAAACGGATAAAGTTTCCTACTACATGTCGCTGGGATATCTGAGCAATGAAGGTATTGTAGTTGGCGACAAATACAGCACAGTTCGTGGGCGGGTAAACCTGGAAGGAAAAGTCAGTAAATTTCTTTCAGTTGGTATCAGTACTCAATTCGCTGACCGTGATGAAAGTCAGGTGCCGGTCAATTATGATCTGGCTGCAAATTTATCTCCATGGGGATCACCTTTAAATGCGGATGGTAGTTACAAATGGAGACCAAATGATGAAGCAAGTGGTGGAAATCACCCATACTATCTTCCAAGTTTCACAGATCGGGACAAAGGTGCAATTACTGTCAATAACGTTATTTTTGCCAAAGTAAATCTTCCTTTGGGGATTACTTATCAGGCAAATTTTACGCCTCGTTTTGAATTTTCGCATCGTTACAATGCGGAATCTTCTAAAAGTCTTGATTGGGTTGCAGAAGGTGGAAGGGCTTCCCGTCGCGATACCAGAACCATGAGCTGGCAGGTTGATAATATTTTCAAATGGAACAAAACCATTAAGCAGGTCCATAATATTGATGCCACTTTTCTTGTCAACGCAGAAAGATTTCGTATGTGGGATGACAGTATTTCCAACAAAGGTTTTGCGCCAAATGACAATCTGGGCTACCATAACATGAGTGCTGGAAATGCTCCGATCATGTGGAGTAATGACGAAACAAGTACGGCTAGTGCATTAATGGCCAGATTATTCTATTCCTACAAGGATCGATATATGGTGACTTTGTCGTCGCGTAAGGATGGATATTCAGCATTTGGACAAAAAAATCCGACTGCACTTTTCTCTTCCGCAGCTCTGGGCTGGGTCTTTACAGAAGAGCCATTCCTAAAAAACAGTATTCTTAATTACGGAAAATTGAGAATTTCATACGGTAGTAATGGTAACAGGGATATTGGCCGTTATGACGCGCTTTCTAACCTTGCAACGGGTAAATATCTGCAGGTAAATTCAGCCGGAACGGTTTATCAGGTAAGCCAGCTTTACGTGGACCGGATGGCAAATCCAAACCTGAAATGGGAGCGTACAAATTCATTAAACCTTGGTTTCGACTTTTCTCTTTTTAATTCGGTCATAGACGGAAGCTTGGAATTGTACAAATCTTCAACGCATGATCTTTTAGTAAAAAGAGCACTTCCAAATGTTCTTGGATTTGATTTTGTACTGGATAACCTTGGCCAGGTTGATAACAAAGGATTAGAAATCAGCTTGAATTCCAATAACATGAAGCGTGAAAACTTCACCTGGCGAACAACGTTTAATGTTCAGATGAACAGAAATAAAATTGTTCATTTATATGGAAATCAATCTGTTACAAAAGATGCTACTGGAAATGTGACTTCGTCACGTGAAGCGGATGATATAACAAATAAATGGTTTATCGGCCATGCTATTGACGAAATCTGGAATTATAAAGTACTGGGCGTCTGGCAGACGGAAGAAGCTGATCAGGCTGCAAAATATGGTGTAAAACCTGGTGATCATAAAATCCTGGATGTTAATGGTGACGGCAAATTTACAAATGATGATAAGGTTTTTCAAGGTTATACAACCCCTCGTGCACGTTTCACGATGCGTAATGAATTTAAGCTTTTCAAGGTTTTTGACCTCTCATTTATGGCATATTCTTACGTTGGGCAAAAAGGCGAATTTAATCAAATGAAAAATCGTCCGGGCTTCCCTGATCGTAGCAGCTCTTATATTTTTCCTTATTGGACGGCTGAAAACAGAAATAACGAATGGGCCCGTCTTTATTCGAGCGAAGGTTCTGCAACGGGTTACACAGTTTATCAGAAGAAATCATTTGTACGTTTTGAAAGTATAGCACTTGCCTACACTTTCCCAAAAGCGCTGGTTCAGAAAATAGCAATTCAAAATCTGAGGGTTTACGGTAATGTCAGAAATATCGGATATATATCAAGCTGGAAGTTCTGGGATCCTGAAAATGGAACGAATGGTGCGGATAATACTAATCTGGCCTATTCCGTGCCAAGTCCGCGCATCTTCACAATCGGTATTGATATTACCCTGTAACATTCAAACCTTCAATCTGATTTCCAATGAATACGATATATAAAAAAGCAAAAAGCATTTTAACGCTTACCCTGATTGCCGGAGGTACATTGATGGTAAGCTGTAAAGACAGTTATTTAAAACCGGAACCTTTATCATTTTACGATCCGGACAATACTTTTAACGACGCAGCGGGATTAAGAGCCGCCCTGGTTGCTTGTGAAAGAAATATGAGACTTGAATGGTATGGTGATGCGCCTCCGATGGTAACCGAGGCCATTTTTTCTGAAATCGCAGTGGAGGGAACAACTGACAAATCTGGTCCGGCACAAAACCTAAATTTATTGATAACGCCTGATGCTCAGTTGAATAGTGGTGATTATAATAAAATCGGCTGGTATTGGTCAGAAGGTTTTAAAGGGGTGAAATATGCCAATGTTGTTGTTTCAAGAATTGATCAGCCAACCAATTATAAAGATGACGCAGAAAAAAATGCGATTCTTGGCGCGGCTTATTTTCACAGAGCATATCGCTATTATCGCCTTACCCAACAATTTGGCGATGTTCCGTTAATTCTTAGCGAAGTGATTGGTCCGAAACTGGATTTTCAATCAACAAAAAGGGAAGTAATTCTTCAAAAAATGAAGGAAGATCTGGAATTTGCGGAAAAGTGGGTACCTGTGATTACAGATAAAGGAACGGTCAACCGGGGCTCAGTAAGTCATCTTTTGACCAAAATTAATCTTGCATTAGGTTTATTTGATGATGCCATAAAATCCGCCAGTAATGTGATTGATGGCGGTCAGCATAAACTGATGACCAGCCGTTTTGGCGTTGATGCCAATAATGCGGCGCGCAATGTGATCTGGGATTTGCACCGTCCAGCCAACAAATCAGTAGGAGCAAATACAGAAGGTTTGATGATGGTTATTGACCGTGTCAGTATTGATGGTAACGTTGTTGACGGTACTCAAATGATGCGAAATACGGTTCCTTTCTGGCATAATAATATTAACACGCCGGCCGGAAACAGAGGAACAATTGATACTTATGGCATTGCAATCGATCAGGTAACTTCACTGGGCCGGGGTATCGGACGGGTTCGTCCAACCTATTATTCTCAGGATGGTGTTTGGGATGATAAAAAGGATCTGCGTCATATCAAGGGAAACTGGACCAAGATGGAGGATATTCTTTACAATAATCCGGCTTTAAATACAACGTTGAAAGATCCGTATTATGGAAAAAACCTTCAATTCCGTAACGAATCCGGTACTGTTTTGACCATCGATACCATCAGATGCTGGTTCGATTGGCCGAATTACAAATTGTTTATTGAAGATCCGTTGAAAATTCAGCCAAGTGGCGGCAATTCTGACTGGTACGTTTTCCGTCTGGCGGAAACGTATTTACTTCGGGCAGAAGCTTATACCTGGAAAGGTGAACTTACAAAAGCAGCGGCAGATATCAATGCGGTAAGAACCCGTGCAAATTGTGATCCTGTTGACGCGTCAAAAGTTAATATTGATGTAGTTTTGGATGAAAGAGCACGGGAATTATATTTCGAAGAACCGCGCAAAACGGAACTGACACGTATTGCCTACATTTTTGCCATGACAGGAAAAGCTGCACCAAATGGTAAAACTTACAGTCTGGCAAGTTTCTCGGAAAGCAATTATTTCTACGACCGTGTGATGGCAAAAAGTGATTTTTATAACAAAGGTGTCAAAACCCGTCACGGCGACGAATATCTGATGAGTCCTTATCACGTACTTTGGCCGGTTCCGCAGCCGGCAATTGCAGGAAATACGGGAGGAATAATTAACCAGAATAAAGGATATAATGGATTCCAGAATAATGTTCCTCCATTAACTTCGATCCCGACAGAATAATATGAATACGTAAACAGAAGAGTGAAAAGCCCCCGATTTTTGGGGGCTTTTCTGATTATAATCGTCTTTGTTGTAATTAAACATTCTCAATTTTTAAATATCATCCAAATGAAAAATATTGAATCCCCGGACCGTCGACTTTTTCTAAGAAATATAACTCTGGCAAGCACTGCTTTAATGACTTCTTCGGCCTGGGCTGAAACTCTTGTTAAAAAAGGTGATGTGAAAATCGGATACTCAGCCATCACCTGGGGCGGGAAAGATGAACAGGCTATAACGGATCTGGCCGGACTTGGTTTTAAAGGTATTCAGTTGAGAGCCAATACTTTTGCACCTTACAAAACGAAAGTTTCTGAATTAAAAGATTCTCTTATTAAACATAATCTCACTTTATGCATGTTTTCAAGCGGGAATGTAGAAATCGATCCTGCCAAATTGCAGAGTACCATTGATACCCATGTCGCACATGCCAGTTTTGTAAAAGCGCTGGGAGGCAATGCATTGCAGTTGACAAATAGTCTGCGTCCGAAAGATCGTGCTCCCTCAATAGAAGAATTGAAAAAACTGGCACAGGTTATGAATGAAGTCGGTAAACAAACGGCGGATCTTGGTGTTCAGGCGGTTTATCACAATCACATGAACCAGCTTGGCGAAACCCCGGAAGAAGTGGATGTCATTGTGCAGGCAATGGATCCACGTTATATCAAATTACTCCTTGACATTGCGCATTACAAACAGGGTGGAGGAGAACCGGAAAATGCAGTTATCAAGTATAAAGACATCATTCATTCTCTGCATTTGAAAGATACCAAACCGGCAGAAAGCAAAAGCGGCTACAAATTTGTGGAACTTGGCCAAGGCCGTGTAAATGTCCCGGCGGTTTTTGAATCGCTTAATAAAATTAAATTTAAAGGCTGGGCTGTGGTTGAACTTGACGGTGTCCCAGATCCTGAGAAATCACCCTTGATTTGCGCGGAAATCAACAAGAAATATATTGTGGAGACTTTGAAGTATCCTTTGGGGTGAGTGTTGTAGAAAACGTTTACCGATCTTAAAAACCTTTCAACCTGTTTTGTCAGGGTAAAAATGATAATATATCGTTATATACTTTAAAGTATTTCCTTCTTAATATAACCAATCATAGTGATAATTTACAAACAGCCAATTTGGCGATAATGGAATATGAAAATCAACAAAGTACGCATTACATTTTTAGCATTAATCTTATCAGTTTCAATAGCCAACGCACAAAAATCCAAAGATGGCTGGCAGGATCTGTTTAATGGAAAAGACCTTACCGGTTGGAAACAATTAAATGGAAAAGCAAAGTATGAAGTAAAAGATGGCGCCATTGTAGGGACTTCGGTTATGGATACGCCAAATTCCTTTTTGACAACCGAAAAAAACTACGGTGATTTTATATTGGAATGCGATGTAAAAGTTGATAATAAACTGAACTCCGGAATCCAGATCAGAAGTCTTTCTACGCCTGATTACCAAAACGGTCGTGTGCATGGCTATCAGGTTGAAATTGATCCGAGCGACCGGGCATGGTCTGGCGGACTTTATGATGAAGCTCGCCGTGGCTGGTTATATTCACTTGATATTAATCCCGAAGGGAAAAAAGCTTTCAAAAAGGATGCATGGAACAAGTATCGTATAGAAGCGATCGGAAATTCGATCCGTACTTTTGTAAATGGTATTCCGGTTGCTGATGTTGTAGACGACATGACGCCAAGTGGATTTATTTGCCTGCAGGTTCATGCTATTGGTAATAAAGATAAGAGTCTGGAAGGCACACAGGTAGCCTGGAAAAATGTCCGTATCAAAACCACGAATCTTAAACCAAGTCCAAAAACGACTATCCGTATCGTAAATCTTATTCCGAATACGCTTGTGGAAGCTGAAAAAGCACAGGGATGGAGTTTGCTTTATGACGGAAAATCAGTTGATCAGTGGACTTCATACGCCGGTCCGGAATTTCCATCGAAACGTTGGTCATACAACGACGGAACAATTACAATTTCAAAATCTGACGGTTCTGAAACAGGAAATGACATCATTACAAAAACACTTTACGGACCCGCTTTTGAATTCCAGTTTCAGTTTAAATTGACGGAAGGAGCCAATAGCGGTGTAAAATATTTTGTTGATAAAAAGTTTAATTCAAACGGAAAATCCGGTGTAGGACTGGAATTTCAGGTTCTTGATGACGAAAGACATCCTGATGCAAAAATGGGTAAAAACGGGAACAGAACTATCGCTTCACTTTACGATATCATCACTTCCGAGAAACCTGCCAATGCGATCAAGAAAATCGGAGAATGGAATTTGGGCCGTATTGTAGTTAACCCTGATGGTACCGTTCAGCATTTCTTAAATAATCATAAAGTTGTAGAGTATGTTCGCGGATCACAGTCTTTTAAGGACTTGGTAGCACAATCGAAGTTCAAAGGCTTTGAAGGTTTCGGCCTTTCTGAAAAAGGATATCTGCTGTTGCAGGATCATGGAGATAATGTTTCTTTCCGTAGCCTGAAAGTTAAGGTATTAAGTAAATAAAATTAGTCTTTCAAAATTTCATTCATAATTATGACCACCAGAAGAGATTTTATCAAAAAAACAGCTTTGGTAACGGCCGGGGCTGCCGTTAGTATCAACTCAGTGAATGCATCGAGCTATCGCCGGATCCTGGGAGCAAATGACCGTGTTCGTGTCGGAATTATTGGATTTTCTGATCGTTTCCGCAGTTCACTGGCACCAAGTTTTGCTGAGCACTCCAAAGAATTGAATTTTGAGTTTATGGGTGTTTCGGATTTGTGGAACCGCCGGAGAGACGAAGCTGAAAAGTTTATAAAAGGAAAAGGCTGGTCGGCAAGTGAATTTGTGAAGGCGCGTAATAATGAAGAATTGCTCGCCAGAAAAGACGTTGACGCAGTAATCATCAGCACTGCCGATTTTCAGCACGCGCTTCATTGCGTTGAAGCTGTGAAATCCGGTCGTGATGTATATGTTGAAAAACCATTTGCTGAATCTTTGGCTGACGGAAAACTTGCACTGAAAACGGTGGAAGCTTCCAAACAAATTGTTCAGGTAGGTTCTCAGCGCCGCAGTGCACCGAATTATCATGCAGCAAACGATTTTATCAGATCGGGGAAATTTGGTGATATTTCAATGGTTGAAATGACCTGGAATGTCAACCAGCCTGCAAGATGGAGACGTGCAGAATTGGTTTCTCAAATCAGAAAAGAAGATACAGACTGGGATCGTTTCTTATTGAATCGTCCAAAAACAGAATGGAATCCACGTCATTATCTTGAATTCCGTTTGTTTTACCCATATTCATCAGGTTTGCCAGGACAATGGATGTCGCACCAGATTGATACCGTTCACTGGTTTTCAGGATTGGAAGCGCCTCGCAGTGTTGTTGCAAACGGTGGTGTTTATGTATGGAAAGATGGCCGCGTAAATGCAGATACATTCTCGGCAACATTTGATTACGGCCCATTTGACAATCCGGATAAAGGATTCCAGGTAATTTATTCTGCACGTATGCACCAGGCAGCTGGCGATGTGAAAGAATATTACTACTCAAATGGTGGTATGATCAATTTGGATACAAATAAAATCACCTCAGAAGGCGGATTGAAAGAAAAAGATGCAGCCGCCATGGGCATGAAAGCTAATCTTCTTCCAGATCAATCTTTGAAAACGGGTGAAAAAGTTTCGACAGATGCCAATACAGGATCTGATCCAATGACATCACTACATATGCGCAACTGGATGGAATGTGTGCGCAGTCGCAAGCAGCCAAATGCGCCGGCACGTGCAGGTTTCAACCACTCGGTAGCCAATATCATGTCAACACAAGCTTTGCACACAGGTAAAAAAGTAACCTGGGATCCAAAGAAAAGCGACATCGTTTTAAGTTAAATTTTGTTTAAACGCAGAGGTTGGAAGAGTTTGCGAAGAGTTACACGGAGTTTTTTGTTTGAAAATAAATAATACCTCAGCGTACCTCTGCGCGTAACTCTCTTAACTCTGCGTTTAATCCCCTTAAAAGATATAAAAGTGAAGTTTAGATATACCAATATTGCGATTGCTGCTTTTTCTTTGGCAGTGAGCGGCTTGGTTCAGGCCCAGAAGGTTGACCTGGTCGATAATAAAAAAGAGAAAAAAGTGGAGGTAAATATTGATGGAAAACCGTTTACTTCTTATTTCTATCCTGGTGAAGATGTTTTGAAAAAAGCAGTTCTGTATCCGGTTATGACGGCGAAAGGTACTTTGATAACCCGCGGCTGGCCACTGGATCCTCGTCCGGGCGAGCGCATCGATCACCCGCACCATGTCGGAATATGGCTGAATTATGAGAATGTAAATGACAACGATTACTGGAATAACAGCAATGCAGTTGATCATGTAAAACATGCTTACGGAACCATCAAACATACCGGAATTACTTCCCTAAAAAGTGGAAAAGATAAAGGGGAACTGACCGTTACTGCGGACTGGGTTGACAGAGACGGAAAACTGACTTTGCAGGAAAAAACGACTTACATATTTTCAGGAAAAGGAACTACCAGAACTGTTGACCGTTTAACAACTTTAACTGCCGTTATTGATGCTGCGATGCCAGATGTTAAAGACGGAATGTTTGCGATTCGCGTAGCAAGAGAACTGGAACTTCCTTCTACAAAACCTGAAATATTCACTGATGCAAGCGGAATTGCAACCAAAGTACCTACGTTGAACAACGATGGAATTACTGGCAATTACCGCAATAGTAATGGCGTTACCGGCGAAGACGTTTGGGCTAAAAGAGCAGTTTGGTGTAATCTGACAGGGAAAATCAAAGATGAGGATATTAGTATCGCAATCATTGATCATCCAAAAAATGTTGGTTATCCTGCTTATTTCCATGCAAGAGGCTACGGTTTATTCGCTGTGAATCCATTAGGCCAGAAAGCTTTCAGTGATGGAAAAGAGGTTTTGAATTTCAAATTGAAAAAAGGAGAATCAACAACTTTCCGTTACCGTTTGGTAGTTGCATCAGAACATCTGTCAGATGCTTCCATCAATGCAATGGCTACCGATTTCGCGAAAGTGAAGTAATAAATTTGATAGTTAAGCTATAAAAAAACGCCTTGTAATTTCCGTCTGTCAGGATAAAAATCGCAAGGCGTTTTTTACTTTATCTTGGTTTGATTTATTTGCTCATCACGCGGAAAACCGGATATCGCAAATATTCCTTTTCTCTGTATGGTGAATTTTCATAAACAAATCGTAACTGCGCATCTCCGCTTTTAGCAAAAGCTTCGTCCGACTTTCTTTTTTCTTCCAATGATTTTTGCAATTCCGGTGATTTGCTCAAAATATCTGCTGCCAGATCTTCAAAAACATAACTTGAATAACCCTCCTTTGCCATAAGAATGGTATCAAAGAAATTCCATTTGAAAAACGAATCCACTGCTTTGGGTTCCAATGTTTCAACGATGTAACGGTTTGTCCACTGGTTTACAGGTATATACCAATCGCCTTTTCTGAATTTTACTTTCTTTTTTTCTGTGCGAAGTTCCGTATTTGTGTGCCAGTAATGTCCTTCAAAAGGTTGTTTCGGCGCATCGTAACTTTGGATATAATAAACTTCCACTTCACGTTCTTCATCCTTTTCAATCTGGTTCATTTGAACCTGATTCAGTTTTAACAGATCAATCACATTAAACCAGCTTTGCGGAATAATATAGGCGACCGGCTTTTGAACAACATCCAATGGTTCGTAAGTATCATAAAACGGTACCTTTACATTCAAAGGTTTGGTGCGGTCATAATGCAGACGGTCTTTCCCGCTTACTTTACTTGGGTAATATTCCGGTGTAAAACCTTTAAAATCAATTTCTGTAAATTTTTCTTTATTATTCTGCCAGGTGATTGCAAATTTTTCCTGCGTTTTCACAGCCTCTTTCGTTTCCTTCCGCATCTGCAAAACAGCCTTTCTGTACTGAGCCAAAACTTTCAGATTTCCGTGCAAATAAGCATAAGTTGCCTTCACGCGTTTGTCGTAAGATTTAAGCATATGTGTTTCCGTCATCACACCAAGCGTATGGAAAAGCGCAGCATAACCGGTTGAATATCTCGGCCAGTCTGGAAATTGAACAAAGCCTTTGTCAGGCGTTTGTCCCCAGGAATTTACATAAGGCGTCGCTTCATAACCCGCTTCTTTCAGGTATTTATACATAAACGGCAGGAAAGTTTCTCTTTGAAATTTACCGAGAGATCCACCTAATTTATCCTGTTGTGCGTAATCCAATGTCATCACATACTGATAATCTGCACCATTGCTTACGTGTGTATCTGCGAAGAGATCAGGATCCAGTTCATGAAATATAGCAGCGAAACTTTTGGCATTTCTTGTGTCGTTTTTAATAAAATCACGGTTCAGATCATAATTCCGGGCATTTCCACGAAAACCATATTCCAACGGACCATCCTGATTTGTACGGGTTGTGCTGTTGCGGTTAAGTGCTCCGCCAATATTGTAAAAGGGAATAATAGCCAGGACTACACTATCAAGTTCAGGAAATTTTTCAGGATGAAGTGCAATGTCGCGGAGCAAAAGCATGGAAGCATCCACACCATCAGGTTCGCCTGGGTGAATAGCGTTATTGATCATATAGATCGCTTTCCCCTGCGCTTTCAGTTTTTTTATATCGAAGACTTTATTTTTAGAATAAAGAACGAGACTCAAAGGTTTTCCACTGTCGGTAAGACCTTTTTCTGTGATTTGAATCTGAGGGAAGTTCTTGGCTAAAAGTTTATAAAAAGCGATGCCTTGTTCATAAGTCGGCGTTTCTTTTTCACCGCTTTTTTCAAAATGTGTTTGATACTGGGCAATGGCTGCTGTGGAAAAAAATAGCAGTATTATCAGGAGTGTTTTTTGCATAATAGATTAAAAAAAAATTGCATATCGACAATTTTACAGATAAGACTGTCGATATGCAATTTTACTTTACTATTATTTGGCAAATTATTCTTCTTCCGTAACTAAAATGTCGGGATGTGACGTCGCTTCATAATTATCCGCATATTTAATATCGTCTAACCAATATGCCGAGCTTACGATATCAAATGTAATTTCCTTCTCTTTCTTTTCAATCGTTTTAAGCTCCCAAAGAATATTTTTCGCTTCTTCAAAAGTTGTTCCTTCCAATTGATCGCCAAAAAGACGGTTAACCAAATTGTGATCCGTCATACCCTGAGCCAGAATTCTTACAATCGGAGCTTCCGGATTTTCTTCAAAAATTGACAAGCTTTCCGGAGTTTCGCCGGTAAGTTTTAATTGAAATTGTACGGCTTCTGTTCTTGGGAATTTGCCGTTATAGGCATCATACAAAAGTTGTGTGGCTTTGAAAAAACTGATGTGCAAATCCAGTTTCGGATTTTCTTCCCATAATTTTTCTGTCAGCATCTGATGCGAAAGATTTTCTATCTGTCCATCAGTCAGCTCATCTTCAATCAGATATTCCAAAACAATTTTTGCTGCTTCGGCCGGTTCATAATCGGTGATGGACATGAAACACATTTCTTTCAATTCTGCTTCGCTGATCTCGTCAGGATTGTCATAATCCATTTTCACCAGCAGCGCCTTATAATCACTATTATTCCATGAACCCGGAATTTCTTTTATCGTCGTAAAAGACAAAATCTCTACCGCAAATTTATTCTTACTTTCCATAATCATTTTTAATTGAATAGCTTATCTGACACATTCTTGCGACTGCCTGTTTCTGATATTTGAAAAATCGTATCATCCAGGGATTTAGACGCAATTGCTGTGAACAAGTAATTGTTTAAAATGAATAAGGAAAACTGTGCCAGCAGTTTATTATTTTTTTCTGATCCGGCTCGAAAACGTTCTTTTGAAATAATAAGCAATGGGGAAAAGAAGGGAGATCATGACAATCGGCAAAAACATGGAGCCAAGTTCCTTGGCCAGGCCGTCAACGATCAGGTTGGTCATAACAAGGATGTAAATGAATTCCAGCATTACAAAAAGCTTCACAAAGTGAATGATCCTGATCGCGAAATCCAGATTTTTGTTTGGCAAAGCGCCTGCATTCGGTGGACTGAAAACATATTTTATGGAGAAAGTGATACTTAGAAATATAGCGGCTGCAATAGCAAATACCGCAAAAATCATGGCTTTTTTGCCATGACCGTCCACATGTCCTAACGCATTGAAATGGAGAGGAATAATATCAGGCGACCGGAAATATGTAAAGATTGTCAACAAACCCAGTGCAATAAGACTAAACCAGCCAGCGGTTTCCAAAATTTTGTCAATTGAGGACAGACCAGATTTAGCGACGTTTTTTGTGGTTTTAGATTTTGCCATTGTAATTAATTTGAGCACAAATCTACTATTTATATCGATCGATTAGATACAAATATGGCTCTAAAAGATGATGGACAAAAACATCGGTTTTGGAGTCGGGATATAGTTTATAATAATCATCATCGCCTAGCAAAGTTATGGTCGGGCCAATTCGCACATAATCTGATGATTTTACATAAACCGGTGGCTGAAATTCCGGTAAAGTTTTCTTTACCATTTTTGAAACGTAATTCCCAAGATATTTTTGATAGTTACGCTGCGCTTTTTCACTTGGTTTTTTCAACTGTTTGTACGCGTGACGCAACGCAATTCTGGTAAAAAATTTCTGCTTTTTTAATACGCCATCAATATCTTTAAACGGATTTGTCTCATTAAAATCTGAAAGATTTTGTACAGAAAACGGCGTCTGCGGTACCCAATCTGCACCATTGATCACATTTATTCCCCAACCATGGTCAATCAGTTTTTCATATTCGTAAGCATAATAAACATTTCCAGCCTTAGGCGCCGCACTGCAATACGTTTTGAAACGAATATCATTGGGCAAAACTTTTTGTTTTTGAAGACTATACAAATAGGAAGTCATCAGATAAGTGAGTGCTCCGCCCTGACTGTGACCCATCACAATAAATTCTTTAATCCCGCTTTTGTAACAAGAATCGATTTTTGGGAGAATATCCTTGGCAAGATAAGCCACACCAATCAGCCAGCCGACATGGACTGCTGCCCGTGGATTTTCAGCCAAATGATATTTGAAAGTAAAACTGTTTGAAAGTTTTAGTTCACCTTGTGCCGGAACCATTGCCGCGTAAAAATTTTGCAGCCAGCTAACAGGATTTTTTGTTGTGCCTCTCAAATTAATAACAGCCACCGGAGATTTTTTGCTCGTCCATAAATCCCAACGATTATCCATCCCAACGGTTGGAGAATTGTAAACTGATTTGAAATGAACCGGATATGGGATTTTATTTTTTGTAGTATCATACAGCCGTGCATGCATTTTCATCAGCTCGATGTATTCCTGCTTGTCAAAACCAGGTTTTAAAACTGTTGTCTGGGCAGATACGGGAGAAATTGCTTGGATAATCAAATAAGCAAAAATAATACTTCGGATAATTTTTGCGGGATTCTTAAACAAGAGACGAAGTGTGATCATAGCCGTTGTTGAATGTCTGGTAAATATATTAATTAATGTTGCTGAAAGTGTACCTGAATCTATTTAGCGGCAATTTTTTAGTACAATAATTAGTCCAAAACCATGTTGGTTTTGACTTTTTCCAATTATTAGAATACACTTAGAGTTTGGTTTTAAGCCCGATAAAATTTTTATGGCTGCTCTTAATTTTTTATTTTAGCCAGTCTAAAAAATATTTTCATGGAGTTATACTATTCATTTTCTGTATTAATTGTCATATCTGCTGTCTTTGCCTATCTCAATGCGCGTTTCCTGAAATTGCCTGCTTCTATCGGTGTTATGGTCATTGCGTTAATGGTTTCTTTGGGTTTATTGGCAACTGATAATATATTCCCACATACCTTTGACAGGATCACAACGCTGCTAAATAGCATCGACCTGACTGAAATTTTGATGGGTGCGATGCTTAATTTCCTTCTTTTCGCAGGTGCTATTCATATACATTTGGAAGATTTAAAGGAGCAGCGAATACCCGTTATGGTTTTCTCAACGGTCAGTGTGGTGATTTCTACTTTTGCAATTGGTTTCATGATGTATGAAATTCTTCCATGGCTTGGATTAGGAATTCCATTTGTTCAATGTCTGGTTTTTGGAGCACTCATTTCACCAACAGATCCTATTGCGGTTTTAGGAATTTTGAAACAGGCGGGCGTTCCGAAATCACTTGAAACAAAAATTGCTGGAGAGTCGCTTTTTAATGATGGGATGGCCGTTGTGGTTTTCATCATCATGCTCGCTTTGGCAAGAGGTGAGGAGGTCAATACTTCATTTGTTGGTATATCAACGCTTCTGGCCAAAGAAGCCTTAGGAGGAATTTTATTGGGCGTCGTGCTGGGATTCATCGGCTCACATGCCAACAATAGAGTGGATGGCTATAATGTGCACGTATTGATCACACTCGCGATTGTCATGGGTGGACATTTGGCAGCAGAAGCCATGCACATGTCAGGTCCGCTTGCAATGGTGGCCGCTGGTTTGATGATTGGTAATTACGGGAAAAATCTGGGAAATATTACAGCAACAGAACAGGATTACCTTGACAAATTCTGGGAGCTGATTGATGAAATCCTGAACGCGCTTTTGTTCCTGATTATAGGTTTTGAATTATTGCTGATCCCGGATTTGAAACAATATGGCGTGATTGGTGCAATCACAATTGCTGTCGTTCTATTCGCCCGGTTTATTTCGATTTATATTCCAGTAAGAATTATCCCTTTTCAAAAACGTTTTGGGAAACAATCGATCATAATTCTCGTTTGGGGAGGCTTGCGTGGTGGCGTTTCTATCGCACTGGCTTTATCGATTGATGATGACCTGAACAAGAATTTGCTTTTGGCAATTACTTATTTTGTCGTTCTCTTTTCAATTATTGTACAAGGACTTACGGTAGGAAAGCTGACAGGGAAAATCGATGAAGTAGAAAATGAGATGATTTAAAAGTAAATCAGGAACTAAATACTTTCCTGGGTTACTTTTTTTATAAGTTCATTCGTTTTGTGCAGCCATATATCCTGAGCCTGGCACGTCCAGTGCGAGTCGCCTCTGAGATATGCTTTTTCCTTCATTTTTCTAAAATCAGAAAGCACATCAATGTGAGGAATGTCAAGTTTTGGATTGGAATAAACGCGGCTGATCAGATTATTATAAGCACCATATTCCGGCATCAGGACAGAAACCTTGTTAGGAATGACTGATAAAAGAACATGATCAAAACCCAGTTTCTGAGCTAATTCTCTACTTTTTGACAAATTAGTAACGATCGAATCCACTTCTGAATCTTCCAGATCAGTAAAAGAAGATGTGATTTGTGGCGTGTCCGTGTCGAGGTAATAAACTACATTTTTGTCATTATTTACCAGCGTCACTTTTTTATCAGCTCTGTGAAAAAAGTGATAAGTAAATGCCGCTTTCATTTCTTTTAATTTCAACAAAATGTCATTTTGAAAAAAGACAGCATCGAGTCTTCCTTCTGTTCCGTCAGATGAAAATGCAAGGTCGAGCTTATTCATAAATGACGGTTCAGGTCCTTTCAAAACATAAGTTTCATAATCAGGAACCAGATTATGAATCGGTGAAATCATCTTTTCCCGAAAATGCCTTTCAACACTTTCAAGCAACAAAATATTGATTGCAGAAGTATCGGTTTTCAAATGCAGAATATTATCCCAGTGCACATATTGATACTGATCTACCGCAAAATCCTCTTTTTCAATTCTTTCCTTTTCGGTAAAGCTGTCGCCGATGATGTACAAATGAATTTTTTTTGAGCCATTATTTTTCTCAACAAAAATCTGTTTTGGACACTTTTTAACGGGATCTTTAAATTGTGGAAGGTTTGACAAACGATACAAATCTCCAAAACGGTAACCGTCTTCGGTCAGCTTCCATTCATCCAGTTTTGTCTTTAATGAAGGACTCAATCCAACAAGCCAGACAAAAGAAAAAAGTATTAAAAATATGTATTTCAAAGATTTCATAATCAACGCAGCTTAATCGACCAGACTTGTACTTTCTTTTCAGACCGACTGAAAATCAGTAATTTATAATAAGATGGAAGATAAGTTAACTGTACTTTCATTTCGGAAGGAATCGGTTTATCCCCGAGTCTTTTTCCGGTCATATCAAAAATCGTCGTATAATTTCCAGACCTGATCGTGATAAAACGATTGTCTACACCAAAGAAATGATACTGAATATTGGAATTTGGTAACAGGTTTTTAATTTCGAAAAGCTCTTTTCCTTCCTTGGTCAGAAACGCCGCTTTGTTGGATGAAGTCCTGATCAGAATCCAGTCCAGAGAATTTCTGTCAAACAAAGTTTTGAACTCGCAGGAAGGTTCCGGACGCAATAACTGGGTTTGGGAAGTTATTTTTCCATCCATGTTAATTCTTGTCAAAGCTCCATAAACACTAATCCCAACCAGTTCCGACTGGCCAGTTGTTGGATTTTGCGTCCAGGTAAACGGACTTTCTGTTCGTGCAAGAATATCCGCGGGAAAACCATCTTTTACTGCTCCTGTGGTTTTTAAAAGGTAGATTTTTCCGTTTTTCTGAGTGACAATATAATTTCGGTTTCCAATTTGATTCAAAGCAATAACAGGTCCCTGAATATTATCAAAATGCGTTGAACGATTCAATTTTCTGATCGCCTTGGTCACACTTTCCCAAATGTAAAGCTCACCGTAAGCATCTGTTACGATAAACCGGTTACTGCCATCTTCTCCGCCATCAATCATATTCAGCGCCGTAATTCTGGCTGCGGACGGTAGCGCTTTTGAGAAACTGGTAATCACATGTGTCGAATCATCTTCGTCAACAGCATAAACAGCGCTTGAAGTGGCAAAAATTCTTTGCTGCCTGCCAATGTTCAGAAAATCAACTTTGTAGGCTGACGTGACAATCGGGCCATTCAATTTTGTTATTGTCTCTGTTTTTCCTGTTTTTAAATTATTAACCCGAAGCAGATTGTTGTCTTTGTCGGTGAGTAAAACCTCCGAACTTCCGTCAATTGGATTTTGTAAAGCGGTTAACGACGAATCATACAAAATAGGCCATTCCACATCAATATTTAGAAAAGTACGGTTAAGCACTTTATTTGCAGTTTGTCTTTTCTTTGGATTCAGGGTGATTTCGGGATAAGCATCACCGCCCTCATAACGGCATCGGAGAATAACAGATTCAATTTTGGAAGTCAGATCCGTATATGATTTTGTATCAGAACCTTCTCCACGGGATTGTGCTTTTCTCAAATTTACAACCAGTGAAAGCTGAGCATCCGATTTACTGCTCGTCAAAACGCTGTCATATTCTGCCGATTGTTTCCAGGTTAGCTGATTTTCATAATCAACAATATAATTTTGCAATACCTGAGAATTATTGCTCATCACCAGATAAGGCGCGACATATGTTATATAAGTGCGCGGAAATCCGGAAAACATCGGTCCATAAATACCCGCAGGCAATTCCGGAATCGCTACGGAATAAATATCATATCCCTGAAATTGATCGGTCGAAACATTGGATTCCGGAGTAGAAAGTCGGGCCAGTTTTTTTAGAACGGGTCTTAATTTATCATAATTAGAAAATTCTGCCAGAATTATCTTTCCGTCACTGATGCTGTTGTTTTCTTCAAGTTGGCAAAGAATAATCTCCGAACCGAGATTATCTAAAAGTAAATTACTTTCATTTCCGATATGATAAACAAGCTTTTCCCAAGCTTCTGATTTTAGTTTTTTGTGCCACTTCAAAAACCGTTTCTGAAAATCAGGTTTGTCTTTTACACCAAATCTGTAAAAATAAGAAGTCTGCTGTGAGATATGTTTATGCCCTTTGAAAGGCGATCCCGTACTGTTTTTTAACCAGTCAGTAATATAATAATCCGGTGAATCTGTACCGGCAGAAATCATCTGAAGTTTATTCTCACTTCCGGTATTTTCTATATGAAAATCCTGGTAATCAGGAAATGCTTTGGCAAATTCCGCAAAATTCTTGCTTTGATTATTGGTTGGAATAATCGATCTCCATGCCTCATTTTTCAAATACAAACTGGTTCCATAATTGGAATCATCACTTTTTGAAAATGTAGATTTAAGGTTTGAACTTGGAATATGCAGTGAAGAAGTCCGCACTACATCTTCAATCAAATCGCCATAGTAACTTAAAATCAGAAACTTATCCTTGATAACATACGAAAATAATGGCCTTGAATGTGTGTCATTGATATCCGTAATTCTGTTATCCTGAAAAGTATGATGCATCACACGGATATTGTCATGATGCGGATTTTCAAGCCATTTGGAATCCTTTTCTTCCTCAACGGGGATGTACATAATCACGCCCCATTCGGTATTGGTCCTGGGATGATAGGAATAGGAAATATTCTTTCCTTTGAGAAAAGTATTTAATTTTTTCTGATCCGGCGAAAGTAAGTTTAGAAGCGATAAATTGTCGCTGGCTATATCAAGCAAAGGCAATCTTTTCAGATCAAGATTTGCATCCGTACCTTCATAAACCGAATCCTGTAAGTGCTCGCTGGTTATAACGACAACCGCATTGGAAGGAATATATTTCCAGGCAGCCGACGAACCGCGAAATGATTTATATAGAAAATATCCTGCCGGAACCAGAATAATGGCCAGCAGGATAGTAATGATTCGTTTTTTCGACACGGGCTTATTGAGTAAGCAGTTTCAGGCAAAAAACTTACAGGAAACTGTGTTATTTTTAAATATAAAAATACTCAGTATGAGCTGTTTCTCTTTTGTTAAGCACGGATCGCTTTCACGTGCTGGTTCAGTTCCAGACGGAAGCGTAACAATTCTTTGAAACTGCGGATACAAACTTTCCACAGGTTCCATTTTACGATTGAAACCTCTCCGGTTTCTCGGTCTTTATGTGTAATTGGAATATCGAATAATTCCTGACCTGATTTTTTTGCCATAACCGAAAGAAAAATATTCGGTGCGAATGGTTCAGGATTAGGAAGCTGGTTCATCAATTTTTGAAGAAACGTACCTTTAATCAAACGGAAAGGAATGTTGCTGTCAAGAATGTAAGTTCCGTAAACGAAGGAAATCGTGCTTCTCAGGAACTTGGTAATGAATAAACGAACACCGGCGTCGTGACGTACTTCACGGTAGCCTAAAATAAATTCAGACTGATGTCTTTTTTCCCAAAGCTTGTCAAAATCATCGGAAACAAACTGATCATCACTATCTGTCTGGAAAACATATTGAGAATTTAATTCCAGCGCTTTACGGTAACCGTTTACAACTGCGTTGCCGTGACCACCATTTTTCTGATTCACAACGGTAAGATTGGTTACTTCTTTTTCAAGTTTATCCAAAAGTACTTTTGTATTATCCTTAGAGCCATCATTGATGACGATCAGTGTGGTATTGTCGTTTGGGAATTTATTTTTCAGGAAACTTGTCCAGTTGTGTACTACTTTTTCGATACAATCTTGTTCATTGTATGCTGGCATTACTATACTAAGAAGGAACGTCATGCAGAAAATTATTTGGTATGTTGATGCAAAATTAAGGAAAAAAGCCTGTATCCGAAAATTGGATATTTTTTATTGACTAAGCGTAACGATCTTTTAACGAATTAATTGGTTTTTCGAAGCAATACCAGGATATGGTTGCTACGATAACTGTCAGTAACGAAAACAAGCATGCCTCGAAAGTGAGATTACCTTCCAGAGAAGGAAAATGCTGGTAAATTTTATGGATTAATCGCACTGTCGGATGGTTTGGACCGCTGTGGTAATGATTGTAAATAAAGTTGTGATACAGATAAATACCATAGCTGATCTTTCCCAAATAAACGCTGATAGGGTTTTCAAGAAAATATTTCATTGCCCCACCGTATCCTGTCACTGCCCGTCCAATAAGGAAAAAGCTGAAAATAGAAGAAACAAGACGGTCGAATACGACATCAACAATATTATGAATTTCTCCGAAGCTTTTATTCCAGTATTGCATTAAAATCCAACCTAAAAGCCCTAACAGAACCGGCCAGGTTTTATCAAAAAGTTTCAGGAAAATATCTTTTTTGTAAAGCTGTAACCAGGCCATTAGTCCACCAAGAGCAAAAGAATCCAGACAGGCGGGCATTGTAACGTAGGAGACACTCCAGTCTTTTCCTGAAAAATAAAAATAGAAACGAAGCAAAACGCCAACAACACCCATGACTGCTAGCCAGGGAATCAGGTTCTTTTTCGAAACAAAAAATATCAGAAACGGGAAGAACAAATAAACCTGTTCTTCTACCGCAAGCGACCATAAATGATCACAAGATCCAAGCCAGGTTTGATAAATGCCGATGTATAAATTGGTACCATAAAGTGCCAGCCAGGCAAATTTCTCACGAACCGGCGGAACATTGAGAATAAATAAAATCGCAAGCAAAAGGTAGTAAATCGGGAAAATCCGTATGGTTCTACGGATCAAAAACTTACGGATGTATTTCTTGAATCCATCAGGTTCAGTTACATAATGTTCTTTGCTTTTAAGCAGAATTCTTGAAATCAGAAAACCACTCAAAACAAAAAATATCGTTACACCCAGTTTTCCGAAAGGGATAATATTAACGGCTGAAAAAAAATGGTCAATAAGTACGAGGGCAACTGCTATAAAGCGGATTCCGTCCAGTTGAATGATATGTCCCTTTGCAGTTGCGTGCATGTTACCAGTTTACTTTTACTTTATTTTGAGTTACGTTGTCCACAGAAATCTTGTCGTCTTTAAACAAAATACCTGTTTCATCACCTTGCTGACGAATAATTGCGACTTTGTATTGACCCTTTTCAAGAGAAGAAAAAGGAATATCCGCATAAAATCCAGGCGCGAAATAATATTGTTTCAGAAATAGTTCTTTCCGGTTATTGTTCCGGCTTCTGTGCGTTGGAAAAACATAATAACGTTTGTCAGAGCTTAACAAAACATAAATTCCGCTATCCTGAAGACGCTGACTTGTGAAGCCGGTATTTTGTACCAATAAAGATTTTGGTGTTTTTTCAAAGGATATTCCTGCGTACAATTCTGTCAGTGCACGGGAATTTCCTGCATATCCTTGTCTGTCTGAAATGGCAATTAATGGCAGCCATTTTTCGTAAAATATTGGTGTTTTTTCAACAATGTTGGCTGCGAAAGAAGTGTCGGCAGGCGCTTTTAAATCTTTATTTGTATAAGTCCAATTGAATTGGCTTGTCGTTAAATCTTTTCGCAAATTAAATGCATCGACCAAATGATAATGATAGCTGAAAACATTAAAAGTGATTGCCAGAAAAACGATTGCCGTAATATATGGTGATAAAAAACTGCCACGAATTGGAATAACTACATACAGATAAGCAACCATTAAAAGCAGTACAGAATAAATTTTATACCGACTCGTAATTAAACCTTCCAGGCCAAAACCAGCGCGGCTATATACCACGATCACCGCAGTTCCTAAAATAAACAGTATCGTTCCAAGGCAAAACAGATCCGTAATCCGTTCAAATTTTACAGCATATTTTTTTGTTGAAATCCTGAAAAGTGTAGTCGAAGCAATGGAAATCGCGACGAGGAATAAAAATATTCCCATAAAAACGCAGGCTCCGAAATGATCTTTTACAGGAATCGATTCTGCAAAAGAACCCAGAAATGCCATATATCCTTTTGCCAACTGGAAAAGCGAAGCTTTTGAAGCAGGATTCGATTCCGGTTTAGTATAAGTCCAGAAATAAGCCAGAATTCCTGCCAAACTTACAAAACACCAGGCAGCTAAACGTTTACGATCACCGGAAAGGAAAAGCATTACTGCGCCAACCGGGAAAACCAGTAAACCATTTCCACTCGTTGAAATGGTCAGAAGCGCCAGAATTAAAGATAAAAAGAACAAAAATGGCTTGGAATGAACACACAAATAGAGTGTCCAGAGCAGCAAAGTGATGACGCCAAAGTTCTGAATTGCAGCCATTCCCCAGTACATATTTTCCCAAAAAGCAAGTGTAAGCCAGATGAAAGAAATCGGTACAAGCGCGAATAAAGGCTTTTTGTTATTTTTTAAAAGTACATACCAAAGCGGAATTATTCCAAGCAACAACAGATTTCCGATCAGCATCAGATGCCTGTAATTCAACTTGCCGAAAGTTGAAAAATCCAGCCAGGCGAAAAACCGGTCTAATGCAATTCGGTGTTCGTTGTGCTGTTTGAAAATGGCTTTGAATTTTCCCTGCCAGGTTCCGGCATGGGCATATTCGACGATAAAGGCTTTTAACGCATGGTCATCCCATTTCGGAATGTTGATGGCATAGTAATCCCACACATAAAAATAAACTCCTATGGGAATAAAAATGATCAGGCTTACCAGCAGCGTTAAAGCCCCCTTACTCATGCAGGTATTATTAATTGATGAATATGGGCTGTCAGAGAAGCCGGATCCAGTTCCGAAAGTTTCTGGTGGTAGGCCTGGCTTCCGTACAACCGGTTAGGATATCCTTCTGCCTTCAAACTTTTGAAAGAACTCATTTTAACACCTCTTTCCAAAAGCTGCACTGAAAGCTGCTGCGCAAGTCCACCAGTTCCGACGTGCTCTTCGGCTACAAGAATGGCAGGTGCTTTTTCAATCAACTGGACGATATCATTTGTAAGTTCCAACGGAAAATGTAATGCGTTGATCACATTTACTTTCGAAGCAAGTTCTCCTGATTGACCCAATGAAGTCATCACGTTATTGGCAATGGGGCCAAGCGCGAAGATTGTAATTTCCGGAGAATCTCCCTGATGAATAACTTTAAAGGAACCGGAAGAATAAGAATTTTCAGGTGCATTTTGCCCAAAACCCAAACGCAGATAAGCTGGACGGGAATCAGAAACGATTTGTCTGATAACAGGTTCTACTTCGTCAGCAAAAGCCGGTACCCAGACATTTGCATTTTGTAAACCACTCAAACAGGCAATATCTTCCAGCGTATGATGGCTGCTGCCCATAATTCCATAACCGTATCCGCCACCATTTCCAACCAGAAAAACCGGAAGATTATGGAAGCAAACGTCATTACGGAATTGTTCCAGACAGCGGTAAACGATGAATGGAGCGATGCTGTAACAAAAAACTTTATATCCTTTATGTGCAAAACCAGCTGCCACACCGACCATATTTTGTTCGGCAACACCTGCATTTATAAATCTTTTTCCCAGCTTGCCCTGTAAAGTTTCCAGTGCGGCATATCCAAGATCACCGGTGATGAAAACGATAGAATCGTCTTCCGATGCCAGTTGTAACATGGTGGCTGCAAATTCTTTTCTCATTTTCTTAACTGTTTTACCAATGTCCTGATCTCGTCCGCCGTTTTATACGATTTTGAACCTCGTCTGATACGCGTACGAATATATTTTGGCCGTTTTTTTGTCTCTTCGAAAATCTTGGTGATGTATTCTCCCAAAAACGAAATTCCCAGAATGGTCAATCCGCCGAAGAAAACGATCAGTACAATAACCGTACTAATGCCTTGCGGCGTTTCCGGGAAGAAAAATAGTTTCGCCAGAATCTGCCAGATAATTCCTAAAATGGATAATCCTGTCAACGTAAAACCAGCGTAACTCATCAATTCTAATGGTGCGAAACTGAAAGAAAAAATCGCTTTTTTCGCCCACCAGATATTTTTCGTCCAGTTATTTGTTGAGACTCCGAACATACGCTCCGGTCTCACATAAGGAACTCCCGTTTGTTTGAAACCAACCCAGGCGCGCAATCCGCGAAGGAATTGTTCTGTTTCCGGTAAGTCAACCAGTTCTTTCACCACTTTTCTGTCGATCATGGAGAAATCGCCGGCGTCACGGGGGATCGGGATATAACTTAGTCCCTGGAATATTTTGTAAAATGTTTTATAGAAAAAGTGAATATGCGGTTTCATTTCACGCTGCACACGTACACCGTAAACTACATCATATCCTTCCATCCATTTTTCATAAAATGCAGGAATAATTTCCGGCGGATCCTGCAAATCCCCATCCATTAAAACGACACAATCACCCGTAGCAATCTCCATTCCACTTAAAAAAGCGGATTGAGAACCGAAATTTCGCGAGTGACTGATACCAACTACATTCGGATCTTTATCACAAATTTTGTTAATCACTTCTTCCTGATTATCAGGCGAGTTGTCGTTAACAAAAATAATTTCGTAGCGTACTTTTAGGTCATTACAGGTTTTTACAATTCTTTCATACATGAATGGAATCGCCTGTGCATCTTTATAACAAGCAATAATTGCCGTGATAACCGGATTTAATTTTGGATTCAGGAAAGCCGGAAGTATCGAGTCTTCATATTTCAAAGCATCCTGCCAGTTTTTGGTTTTTGCCAATCCGTCTTCCAATGAAGTTTTTGCTTTCCAGCCAAAATCAGTTTCGAAAGCATCCGGATCACCATACCATTCTGCCAAATCCCATTTCCGGTTGGACATGCTTCCCCATTTCGGTTCTTGTGCGATACCAAAAGTTTTACGGGAAGTTTCAACCAAATCACCAATGGTCGTTTTTCTGCCTGTCGCAATGTTATATGATCTTCCGGCAGTGGCACTGGTTATTTTAAGTGCTGCATCCAAAAATGCCTCAACACAATCTTCAATAAAAACAAAATCTCGACTGATATCCGGTGAAACCAGCGAAGGAAGTTCGCCTTTTCTTACACTTTCAATCAATTTCGGAATAAGTCTGTCCGGCTCTTCCCAATATCCGTAAATCGAATAAAGTCGAAGATTCAGGGTTTTTAAATCCAGAACCTTTGCATAATATTCCAGCAAATAAGCCGCAGAAACTTTGGAAACTGCATAATGGCTATTCGGCTCAACACGGTCTGTTTCTTTTGGTGCTGTACAATTAAAACCGTACTCAGAACTGCTTCCTGCATGTATGTAAACCGTTTCTTTGGAACAATTTTGCAGAATATTTGCAGTGCCAATTACATTCGTTTCATAGGTAAGATTAACGCTGCTTTGTTTGCTGTAAGCGCCATAAGCGGCCAGGTTGAAAAGCGTTTGCGGTTTATATTTTTCAAAAACTTCCCGAACAGAATTGTCCGAAAGGATATCGCAGTGAATAATATTTTCAAACGGAACATTTAATAATTTTAACCGCCAGGCTTTGGTTGCGTCGTGGGTAAGTGCGTAACAATCTTTTCTGATTTTGTAGATATCGTTAAAAAGATTAGCACCGATAAAACCACTGGCTCCAAATACGAAAATCGGTCCTTTAAGTTGTTCTATTTTATCGCGGTAATGCGGTAAAGAATCAAGCATTGGTAAGTTCATTAATATAGCGTTCCGTTACTTCAAGACTGGCCTGTCGATATTGTTCTTCACTCATCGGCAAATAGTGCCATTCCATTTTATTTTCCATGTAAGAAACTCCTTTTCCCTTTACCGTATTGGCGATAATAGCTTTTGGAAGTCCGTTTTTATGGGTTTTTAATTCTTGTATAATCTGATGAATTGCATAAATATCGTGACCGTCAACTTCAACTGTTTCAAATCCGATCGCACGCCATTTTTCCGGTGAAGCCGTTTCGCCCAAAACTTTATCGGTAAAACCGAAACCCTGGATTCCGTTTTTATCAACAAACATAAAAAGATTATCAAGTTGATTGGCAATGGCATAATGCGCTGCTTCCCAGGTAGTGCCTTCATTTGTTTCTCCATCGGAAAGCAATGCAAAAGCGTAACTTTCTTCATCGCTCACTTTGGCTGCGTGGGCAATTCCGGTTGCAATCGGCAAGCCATGTCCTAACGAACCTGTCGCGAAAGGAATTCCTTTATATTGCCGTGGAGCAGGATGGGCAGGTAACGTTGTTCCGTCCTGATAAAAGGTAGAAAGTTCTTCGTCAGAAATTTCTCCAAGGACGTTTAAACAGGCGTAAAGCGCTGCGGCTGCGTGTCCTTTCGATAAAATAAAAGTATCTTCTTCAGATTTATTTAAAAACAGAATGGCGATCATCAGGTCGATGCAGCTTAATGAGCAGCCGATATGGCCGGCATTTGCCTGATGATAAAGTCCAAGGATTTTCAGCCGTAATTCACCACTGATTTGCCTTGGTTCATTTATTATTTCATTTACTGTCATGGCAGTTTGAATGTCGATGTTTGCGATGAAATCAAATACAAAGTAACGAGCAAAATTGTATTATTATGTCCGCAATATACAAAATCTTATTTGACGGTTTCGCCCGGAGAAGTCACTTCTGTTATTCAGATCCGTATCGAATACCTTTTAAGTTGATGATTTCCAGCGTATCTTTTTGAATATTTCTTTTAATTAATATTCTGTCGACCTGCGTTGTATCCATCGACTGAATATAATTTAAACTTTTTGGAAGGTATAAATTCGTAAGCTGTGCATCCTGGATTGAATAGGGCAGGAAAGTACGATCCATCTCCGATAAAATTTGAAGTTTGAAAGCCGGATACAAAATTGTATCGCCTTTTTGATATACTTCCTGGATCTTATGAGCGGCTTTTTCATAGGGATTGGCAACACGCGGTTTGGCAAATCCTCCATATTTTACAGAACGGTCTTCATAAAATTCCTTCAACCGTTGTCCGACAAAATAGAATTGAATAGCAAGAATAACGAAAATCAGATATTTGAATTCATCACGAATTTCAGAAATATATTGAAGCAGCAAACTGATCAATATAATGACATAAGGAAAAGAAAAACCTGAATAACGCTGCTGAATTCCGCTCGTATGGCCACCTTTAAATGCCATAACAATCAGGAATAAAGTGGGAATCAGCGCCATCATATAAAGCATTACCATTCGCTGACGTTGCAGCTTATCGGCATCTTTATAAATATCATACAGAAATGACAAAGCGAAAATCACAACGGAAAGAACACAAAACTGAATTTTGTTGCTTGTGTAAACCAAAGCACTCAATAGCACAATGACGTAGGGGATCCGCGGAACGATAAATTCATGAAGTTTTATCCTGTCTTTCAAACGGTACCAGACAATCAATAAAATGCCAACCAAAAGGGAAACGATAAAATTACGTTTCCCAACAAGCGATTCTGCCATTCCGTTGGTGAAAATAACCAGATCAGAGAACATTGGTAATGCCTTGTTATAAACATTAACAAATGTTGCCGGAACTACACCAAATGGATTGTTTCCAGGTTTCGTTTCGGCCATTCTCCGGTACAGATCAGCCTGATAACCCAGTGTATAAAAAGTATATTTTCCTCCTCCGTATAACAACCACCAAGTAACACCCGATAGAGCTGCAACAGCAGAAATTGCCATTTTTACCCAGCCACTAACCGATCTCAAATAGAAAAGCGCGTAAAGTCCATGCACTAATAATACAGAAATGGTCAGGAAATGGGAGAGAAGCCCTAATCCGGCAGCGAAAATATAGCCGATATATAGCCAGATACTATTTTTATTTCCTTTGCTTCCTTCAATGATTTGTAAAAAGAAATAAGTAGAAAGGAGTGTCAGGAAAAAGGTAAGAGAATAATTTCTGGCCTGATGGCTATACGCAATAAAAAATGGTTCAATGGCAACAATTCCAGCCGCAATTAATCCGGTATTTATTGAGAAAAAACGTTTTGCAAAAAGATAAGTAAATCCGATAATCAACACGCTAAAAGCTACTGAAAACAGCCTGGCTGAAAAATCGGAAATCCCGAAAATCTCCATCCAGATATGCAGCAGCAAATAGTAAAATGAGCTGTTTCCGATATCACTCCGGGTCATCGCCTCGTAATAATCCGCGAGTGATTTCGGTGCCCAGAATTCAGCAGGTGTAAAAGAACGGGGTGAAAATGTTTCAGTATAAGTAAAAGATCGTAAAACCGGCTGAGGCTTAAAACTTAAAGGAGGAGTTTTCCAGAATTCCGGAATAGTAACTTTTTTTGTCGAAAAAACTTCCTTCTGATTCGCACCTTCCAATACAATTCCCTGGCTGACAACCATCGTACTTTTTTCATCAAAAAAGATACTGTAAGAATCCAGATGATAAAGTCTGAGCCCGATACCGATGACAAGTATAACGGCAAGTGTAATCCAGGTTTGTAAACTTTCCTTCTTGTATGTGTGCACCATGTTTGATTGTCGGAAGTTAAAGCCGCGAAATTAAGGAAATTTCCTATGATTAGGCACTTTTACATTTTTAGAATCGTAAACTCAACGCGGCGGTTTTTCTGACGGGTCGCTTCGGTGAGGTTACTGGCAATCGGTTTGGCCGGTCCCCAGGCTTTGGTTTGAATTCTTGACGATCCTATTCCCTTGGTAACCAGATATTTTTTAACCTGTAAAACCCGGTCTTCCGAAAGTTTTACATTTTTCTTTACATCACCCTGGTTATCTGTATGCCCTTCCAGCAAAATTTCCATTTCCGGATATTGGTTCATGATTCCGATTATGCGGTCGAGTTCCTGAAAGGAGGTTGTAGTAATATCGGCACTGCTTTGGGTAAACATATTGTTAGCTAATCGAATCTGTTGTCCAGGTTTTACAGGTTGCAGATACAGATTTTTCCGAATTGTTCTAAATCCGGTTTCATCAATCAGATCGATATCTTCTGTTGTAGAAAAATAATCTTTCTGGCTTGCAGTAATTACGTACGCTTCTTTTAAAGGTAAAATCAGTTTGAATTCACCTGTTTCACCCTCATAGGTGGTTTTGCTGAATGTTTCTCCGGTTTTAAGAATTTTCGCTGTGATTTCCGCTTTGACAGGAGTTGTTGTTTCAAATTCAAAAACAGAACCCGTCACCGTTGCAACCGGATCTGGTTTGATGGACGGTGTAAGTCTGATCCTGAAAATATCATCTCCCAATGCATTACCATCCGAAACAAAATAGCCATAATCTCCCGCAGCAGGAATGTTAAAGTAGGAGTCCTGTTTGGCTGTATTAATCGTTGGGCCAAGATTTTCAGGTTTAGACCAATTGAGCCACGTATCGTCAAGCCGGCGGGATAAAAATATATCTCCTCCACCATAACCGCTTCTTCCTGACGAAGCGAAGTATAATGTTTTGTTGTCAAGAGCTAAAAATGGGGCGTATTCTTCACTTGCGCTATTTAATACCGTTCCCATATTTTTCGGCTCCGACCAGCTTTCATCTTCCTGAATGAACGAAACATAAAGATCTTTTTTCCCTTCCGTGTCATTACGCTGTATCGCCATGATTATTACATTTCCATGCGGCGAAACGGCATATCCGGAGAAATCATCACGGTTGTAAAAGTTTTGGATTTTCATCTCTTTCGGAAAACTCCAACCATTTTTTGTGTAAAATGATTTGGATAATCCGTTGACAAGCATGCCGCTCGGAAGATAAACATTAATAAGGTACAGTGTCTTTCCGTCTGCTGATATGCTTATAATCGCATTGTCGCCTGCTGTATTTACAGGAGGGCCAAGATTAACGGCTGGCGTCCATTTATTGCCTTTGTCCAATGTCGAAACCCAGGCGTCCTGTTTTGCAGCTGAACCCACATTTCCTTCGAAATCTGCTCTTGTAAAATACAACGTTCGTCCGTCGGCCGAGATGATTGGATTGATTTCCTGCCCTTTGGTATTAATTGCCTTGCCCAGATTTTCCTTTTTTTCATCTTTTAAAATTCCGGGAGCAATATTAATCAGCGCTTCTATGGGCTCTGATGCGGTAGAAATACCAATGGCATCAATCTGATTGAAACCTGCAACTTTGGCTGGGTCCAGAATTATTTTTATTGCATTGGCAATCAGGTTTTCCTGTTTGGGAAATATCCTGAGCATCCGCCCTTTGGCAGGAATCGGCGCTGCTTTTTCGTCATAAATCAGAAATTCTTTACCGGAATCATTGTAGGCATAAACCCTTGTTACTGATCCTGGGTTGAAATTTTCGGCAACGGCAACCTGTTTCAATGCGATTGATTTTTCAAAACCTACCTTAATCCACTCCTCATTTCTATTATCAGGAGTAGCAGGCGACCAGGCACAAAAACTATTTCCAAAATCCGGAAGTTTGTTAGGCTCTCCCAGTATTTGTTTGGAACGAAAACCCTGGCCGGAGTCATTATTTCTGTATTCTGAAGAGTAGCCAAGAACTTTATCTGCCCAAAGTACATGCTGAGCGAATGATTTTCCGCTCAACAAAAGAATCAGGGCAACATAAAAATTTAATTTTCTTCTCAAAAGGCTCATTCGGGGTGCACTTGCTTGTTGTGTCATTCTATTCTGTTGAGAAAATAATTGTACCTGACGGATGTGCACAATTATTTTCTCAACGGCTTTTTTTATATCAAATTGGGAGTCAATATTATAATAATAAAAGCGAATGACAAAAGTTAAATACTCTAAGGTGCATTCCGGAAAAGATAAGTTATTGCTAGTTTTTTGAACCTACGAGTAAAATCCAATCCCAATCTGCCTGGGGGTCTGGCGGCTCAATGGTTGCCAGTTCCGTTCGTTTTAGCGCCTTGCCTGACCACCGTCTTCCTGTACGAGGACTATACCAGACAGCGCTGAATTCTTCGCCGGTAAGTTGGGATAAGTCAATGCCAAAAGAACGGAAAGTTGGAATGTACATCATTACCATCCGTTTGTTCGTCAATGCAGAAACTGAAATCTCCGTGGTTTGCGTCGTGTCCTGAACCATTTTCAATGAAGCCGCAGGTTCCAGATAATCCCAGGGAAGTCCTTTCAGTATTTTGACAAGATACTTCATATATTCTCCGCCGTCCTTGGTAATATTGGTTTTCCAGGTCGGATTGAAATTCTTGATCGTACTCATATGGCAAAAACCGGCAGCAGAATTTAGCAAAGATTCATAAGCCTGTTTACGAATTAATGCTGACTGATCTTTGATTGGAAATTCTGAATTGGCGATCAAAAACGGACTTTTCATTGATTTTCCAATGTTCTTCTGCCAGGTTGCCAAAGCTGCATATTCTGAATCCGTCACCGTAGAATCAGGGACGAAAACTTTAAGATCCGTATGATTTTTTTTAAGGGAATCGGGAGGTGCGCAGGTTGATAGTGAAGCGACGAGTTTATTCTCAGAGCTTTTTTTTAGGCTTTCTGTAAGGGTTAGCGATAAGAAATCTTTCTGATTCTCTTCCTCACTAACGATCCAGAAAATATTGTTCAACTTGGAAAACCGTTTACCAATATATTCCCCAAAAGTACGACAGGCTTCTTCGCCCTGTGATTCAAAAATGACATTCCAGCTTTGTCGGGAAACCACCAGTCCTACGGCCAGATTACGTTCTTTTGCAGCCAAAACCACTTTTTCAATATAATCGAAATAGGTTTTGTTGGGATTTGTAATATCATTTTCACCCTGGAAGGGTGTAACCTTCTGGAAATTTTTCTGCGTGGGCAGTGACGGTAAAACGTGAATCAGGACGGTATTGAATGACTGCCCCTTTCGAATATCCAGATACTGGATGGCTTCGGGATAATCCAGTTTTCGCAGCAATTGCCAGGCCACATCAGCTACTACCAAAAACGGCGTGTCAGTCTGATCTGTTAGATGTTTTCCATCCGCACTGACTTTTAATGGATACTGGTAAGTTTGTGTTGATAAAACCGGTTTGTCTTCTGCGCTGGCTGCCATTTTAACATTAAAAAGCAAACTCACAGCCAAAAACATACGGATAATCATAAGTCCAGAATACTATTGAACCTCCTGCTAAAATTGGTTTTTGTGAAATAATAATTCATATAGAGCGGGTTATGGTTATGGGTTAAACATTAATTCTTTCGTAATTCAGCAATAGTTTCAAGCGGATTTGTCGAATTAAAAACAAAACTTCCCGCCACTAAAACATCGGCTCCGTTTTCAACGAGAAAACGTGCATTATCATTGTTTACCCCTCCATCAACTTCAATTTTAAAATCCAGCCCAAGCTCTTCGCGGATGCAATTCAGCTTGTAAATTTTACGGTAAGTATTTTCAATAAATTTCTGTCCGCCAAATCCCGGGTTTACCGACATGATCAAAACCTGAGAAAGATCCGGCAATATTTCGGACAACATTTCAACCGGTGTATGCGGATTAAGCGCTACACTTGGCAATACACCTAATTCCCTGATCAACTGAACGGTACGGTGTAAGTGCGGACAGGCCTCATAATGAACTGTGATGATGGAAGCCCCCGCTTTTTTGAAATTTTCAAGATAACGATCCGGCTGCTCAATCATCAAATGGACATCTAAAGGTTTAGTAGCATAGCGGTTTATCGCTTCGCAAACAGGAAACCCGAAAGATATATTAGGAACAAACATGCCGTCCATGATATCTACGTGTATGTAATCTGCTTCACTCGTATTCAACATTTCAACATCACGTTGCAGATTAGCAAAGTCGGCAGCTAGTATGGAAGGGGCAATCAGGGCCATAATGACAAGTCAGTAATTTATAAATCCGGACGAATTTAAAGAATTTCTGCTGTAAGATGAAAATAGAGGGCAAATTGAGCGGAAATCAAATAAAGACATAGAAATCTTACTTCTATTTTGAATGCATCAAAAAATAGAATAAACCGTAAATTTGTGCAAGAATGATAATAGCATGAATTAACATTTCATCAAAAATAATCCATTACCCAGCCGCTAGCCACCAAATATCATGAATCCGGAAGAACGCATTAACGAACTGATCGAACAGATTGACCATTATAATTTCCAATATTACCAGGAAAGCATTTCCGAGATTTCGGATTATGATTTTGATATTTTATTAAAAGAACTGGCCAAACTTGAAAATGAATTTCCGGAATTCAAAAGAAGCGATTCTCCGACGCAACGGGTAGGAGGTACGGTCACAAAAAATTTCAACGCTGTTTATCATCGGTATCCCATGTTGTCGCTCGACAATACATATAACGAGCAGGAACTCCGTGATTTTGATGAACGTGTTCGGAAAGGACTGGATGGAGAAGCTTACGAATACATTTGTGAATTAAAATTTGATGGAATTTCACTAAGTTTTACATACGAAAATGGTGTTTTAGTTCGAGGCGTGACACGTGGCGACGGAACGCGTGGTGATGAAATTACCAATAATGTTAAAACGATTAAATCGCTTCCTTTACGTGTAAAAGCCGACAAAGTTCCACCCATTTTTGAAATCCGCGGTGAAGGTTTTATGCCCTTACAATCTTTTCAAAAACTGAATGAAGATATGGAAGCGTTGGGCGTAAATCTTTACGCAAATCCAAGAAATGCGGCTTCCGGTTCTTTTAAATTACAGGATTCGGCAGAAACTGCGAGACGCGCGCTGGATTGTTATATCTATTCATTTTTAAGTGATGAAACGATTTTTGCAAGTCATGAAGAAAGTTTGCTTGCGCTAAAATCCTGGGGTTTTAATATTTCACCAGGCTGGAAAAAAGTGGATAACATTGATGATGTGATCGATTACATTCATGAATGGGAAGAAAAACGTGCGACACTTCCGCTTGCAACGGATGGAATTGTGATCAAAGTAAATTCTTTCGAACAACAGCGTGAACTTGGTTTCACGGCGAAAAGTCCGCGTTGGGCGATATCATTTAAATATAAAGCTGAGAATAAACCTGCGATTTTAAGATCGGTTAATTTTCAGGTTGGCAGAACAGGAAATGTCACACCCGTAGCCAATCTTTGCGCTGAAAGTGAACGAACTATACCTTATAATAAAGTAAAAGGTGTGCACTTATCCGGTACTTATGTGAAACGTGCTACACTTCACAATGCCAATGAAATGGAGCGTCTGGATATTCAACTGGGCGATACCGTTTTTGTTGAAAAAAGCGGAGAAATTATACCTAAGATCACAGGCGTTGATGTAAGTAAACGCGGATTATTCATAACTGAACCTATCGCTTTTCCTACCAATTGCCCGGAATGCGGTTCGCTTTTGGCAAGAAACGAAGGTGAAGTCGCATACTATTGCCCGAATGACAGTGCTTGTCCGCCGCAGCTAAAAGGCCGTATCGAACATTTCATTCACAGAAAAGCAATGAATATTGAAAGCTTGGGTGAAGGGAAAATTGAATTGCTTTTCGATACCCAACTGGTCAGAACGCCGGCGGATCTATATGACTTGACCTATGAAAAATTACTTGGTCTTGAAAAAAATATTGTCAACGAGGAAACCGGAAAATCGAAGAAGATAAGTTTCAGAGAAAAAACGGTGGAGAATATTTTGAAAGGACTGGAATTGTCAAAATCAGCTCCCTTTAAAAATGTTTTATTTGGTTTAGGAATTCGCTTTGTTGGCGCTACGGTGGCTGAAAAACTGGCTTCTTATTTCAAAAACATTACCGCGCTTCGTTCGGCGACATATGATGACCTGATCAATGTGCCTGAAATTGGCGGAAGAATTGCCCAAAGCGTAGTGGCGTATTTTTCTCTTCCCGAAAACCAATTGGTGATGGAGCGTTTGGAAAAGGCAGGTTTGCAAATGACAACAGACGACAAACCGGTTGAAATGGAAAGTAACCTATTGGAAGGCAAAACATTTGTGATTTCCGGAGTATTTGCAAATTTTGACCGCGACGAATTAAAACATAAAATCGAGTCCAACGCCGGAAGAGTTTTAAGCGGTGTTTCAGGGAAATTAAACTTCCTTTTGGCGGGTGATAATATGGGTCCGTCGAAGCTGGAAAAGGCAAGAAAACTGGGTGTTACGATTTTGTCAGAAGAAGAATTTTTAGGAATGATTGAGAAATGATGAAGGAAATTGAGTCAGGTAACTAACTTTGTGTTTTAAAATCAATAATTATATAAGAAATAATGCCATTGGACGAACGTTTCAAAGGAGTCGGAGCAGCGCTGATTACACCCTTTGATGAGCATCAGGAAATTGACTACGCTGGGTTAAGAAAGTTAATCGAATTCGTATCTGAGGGAGGCGTGGATTATCTGGTCGTGCAGGGCACAACCGGCGAATCGCCAACGATCTCGACAGAGGAAAAAAACGAAATTCTGGCTTTTTCAAAGAAGCATAACACAAAGGAACTTCCGATTGTGTATGGCTTGGGCGGAAATGATACCAGAGCAGTTTTGGAAACGATCCGAAAGACAGACCTTACTGGTGTGGATGCAATTTTATCTGTTTGTCCATATTACAATAAACCAACACAGGAAGGGATTATAGCGCATTTCACGGCCATTGCTGACGCGTCGCCGGTGCCGGTTTTATTGTACAATGTTCCTGGTCGCACGGTTATCAATATGAAAGCCGAAACGATCCTGAAACTTGCAGAACATCCGAACATTATTGGAATTAAAGATGCAGGTGGCAGTATCGAACAAAGCATGGAACTGGCTTCTTTCGCACCAAAAGATTTTCTTTTGCTTTCGGGTGATGATAATCTGGTAACAACGATGGTAAGTGTTGGCTGGCACGGCGTAATTTCTGTGATTGCAAATGCTTTTCCTCGTGAATTTACCGATTTAACATGGCATGCTTTGGAAGGAAATTTCAAAGATGCAGCGGCTTTGCAGCTGGCATTTCTGGAATTTGATACCTTGTTATATATTGAATCAAATCCGGTTGGAATTAAAAAATGCCTCGAAATTAAAGGTGTTTGTAGTTCAGAAGTACGTTTGCCGTTGTTGAAAGCATCTGCGCAATTGGGTGAAAAATTGGAAAAAGCGATGGTTAGGGAAGGGTTTATGTAAATCTCTTTTCTGGCCTTAATCGAGATTTTCTATAATACTGTCATCCATTCGGGATTGTTAATCCAGGGAGATTTTTTGATAGAATTATGTCACCCTTTCAGGGTTATCATCAGGCTTGAATTGATTTTTTTCTATAATAATGTCATCCCTTCGGGATTGTTTGCAAATAAAAATCAATGTGTATTTTTTGAATACAATGACTGCATAATATTGAGATGTAACCCCGAAGGGGGTGGCAGTATTGTAGAAAAGCCAAATTTATCAACACTCCAAAACCCTGAAAGGGTGATATAAGAAGGTTCTTTATCTAAATAAATAGAATTGATTTTTGATCATCTCTGTTTACTACGATGAAGAACCTCCTTTGTTTAAATTGAAGTATGATCAAACAAAGTGTTTGTTTAAAAATATTAAATTCATGATTACCTTTTATCCCGGCCCGTCAAAAGTTTATCCACAAATTGAGCATTATCTATCTGATGCCTATAAAAGTGGAATTTTAAGCGTCAATCATCGCAGTGAGCCTTTTATGAAAATGCTCAAAGAGACGATTGAAATGATGAAACTGAAACTTGAAATCCCGGCGGATTACGAAATCTATTTTTGTTCGTCGGCAACGGAATGCTGGGAAACTATTGCGCAATCGCTGGTTGAAACCAAAAGTCTACATGTTTTCAATGGTGCTTTTGGAGAAAAATGGATGGAATATACCCAGAAGATAAAACCGGCATCAAGCGGTTTATTTTTTGATATAAATGCATTGCCTGAAATCTCGGATATTATTGTAGATAAAGATAGCGATGTGATTTGTTTAACCCATAACGAAACTTCAAACGGCACCGCTTTACCCGATTCATTTTTTGTTGAATTAAGAAAACAGACGGAGAAAGTGATTACCGTTGATGCTACTTCTTCGATGGCTGGCGTTATTTTTCCCTGGGAATCTGCTGATGTCTGGTATGCTTCTGTGCAAAAATGTTTTGGTTTGCCGGCAGGATTGAGCGTGATGGTTGTTTCACCAAAAGCGGTTCAGAAGGCAGAGAAAATTGGCGAACGAGATCATTATAACAGTTTACTTTTTGTTCGTGATAACTTTTTGAAATATCAGACACCTTACACGCCGAATGCGCTGGGCATTTATCTGGCTGGCCGTGTTTTGGAGCAAGTAGAAATACTTTCAGAAATATCGGTTCAAATTAAAGACAGAGCGAAAAGCTGGTATCAGTTTTTAACTGAATCCGGTTTTAATATTCTTGTTGAAAATGAAGAAGTTCGGTCGGATACCGTCATTGCCGTTTCAGGAGAAAAAGAACAAATCGCTGCAATAAAAAAAGCGGCAAAGGAAAATGGTATTATGCTGGGAAACGGATATGGCTCCTGGAAAGAAACCAGTTTCCGGATTGCGAATTTCCCGGCCATTACTTTGGATGAAATCAATCAGCTCAAAGTTTTCCTGAAAAATTATTCCGAAACCGCCGGATGAGTAGTAATACAGATAAATTGTATTTACTAATTAAAATGTCTTTTACTCAATTCTCAGAAACACCATCGTGTTAATAGATATGTTGCATCAATACCAGACACAAACCAAGTGTCTGGTGGCTCTCGATTCCATTATTTTCGGTTTCGACGGGCAGGAATTAAAATTATTACTGGTAAAGCGCGGTATTGAAGATGAGCATCACACCTGGTCTTTGATGGGTGGATGGGTGCAGCCGGAGGAAAGTCTGGAAGAGGCATCAAACCGTATTCTTTTTGAATTGACAAGTCTGACTGACATTTATCTTGAACAGTTGCATACCTTTGGAAATCCAAAACGTGACCCTGTGGAACGCACCGTTTCTGTGGCTTATTTCGCGCTGATCAATGTAGAGGATTACGATAACAAGATCTCGAAAAATTTTGAGGCTCAGTGGTTTTCCATGCAGGAATTACCTCAGTTATTGTTTGATCACAGCGCAATGGTTGAAATGGCGATAGAACATTTACGTTACAAGGCTTCCCAGCACCCGATTGGTTTTGAGTTGCTTCCGGAGAAATTTACAATTCCCCAATTGCAGAAATTATACGAAGCGATTTTTGGAACAGAATTGGACAAAAGGAATTTTAGCAGGAAATTATTATCTACACATTTGCTTGTAAAACTGGAAGAAAAACAAAAAGGGTTTTCAAAAAAAGGCGCTTTCTATTATAAGATCAATGAGGAAAAATATAAAAAACAATTCAATACTTTTTTGAATTTTCTTCCTAATGGCATCGCATAAACCTTATTTATTTCGCCGGGCTTCCGATAAAAGGTTTGTGTAAGCAGTCTGTTTTGTTCAACTTTGCGGCTTAATCCTCGAATTGGTGTCGCAATGTTCAATATCAAAGAAATACTTTCCGTAACGCTGATTCTCTTTTCGGTGATCGATGTGCTGGGTTCCATTCCCATTATCGTTGATTTTCGGAGAAAATTAGGGAAGATCGAATCAGAAAAGGCGACGCTGGCCGCAGGCGCAATCATGATCGCTTTTTTATTTCTGGGTGAAAGGCTGTTAAGTCTTTTTGGTGTGGACGTAGCTTCGTTTGCCGTTGCAGGTGCTATCATTTTATTCCTTTTAGGATTAGAAATGATATTGGGAAGAAATATTTTCAAGCATGATAATATCAGTGTCAGCGCAGCTTCCATCGTTCCGATTGCTTTTCCAATCATTGCCGGAGCGGGTACTATGACCACGCTTCTGGCATTACGTACAACCTATGAGATCAATAATATTTTAGTTGGCGTGCTTCTCAATTTGTTTTTCGTTTATCTCGTTTTAAAATCGTCCTATTGGATTGAAAACAAACTGGGACAGGGTGGAACGGATATTCTTCGCAAGGTTTTCGGGATAATATTGCTGGCCATCGCGATCAAACTTTTCAAAACGAATCTTATATTATAGAATCAGGAAGTTATAGTAGCCGGCTGATTTTTAATTATTTTATATTAAATACAAGTAATACAATGCAACAATTAGATAGTCTTAACCAGGTCGCTGAATTTCATAAAACTTTCAAACATCCAATTCTTGAAACGCCAACAATTCCTTCGGAAGATCGCAGCCGTTTGCGAGTTGCACTTTTGGCTGAGGAGTTGAAAGAGCTGGAAGTTGCGATACTTGAAAAAGATCTTGTAGAAATTGCTGATGCGCTTTGTGATCTTCAATATGTACTTTCGGGTGCAGTTCTTGAATTTGGACTAGGTAATAAGTTCAGAGAATTGTTCGACGAAGTACAGCGTTCAAACATGTCAAAAGCTTGCGTAAGCGTTGAAGAAGCGGAAGCGACAGTTGCGCATTATAACGCAAAAGGTACAGAATGTTATTACAAAGAAGACAATGGTAAATACCTTGTTTACCGTACTGCCGATGATAAAACGCTAAAAAATATCAATTATTCACCGGCAGATCTGTCAGGAATTATTGGTTCATAAGGAATAAAAACAGTCAGTATTCATTCTAATTTTGAGTAAATATGTCTTCCGTTCTAAACCGGTTTCTTAGCTATGTTCAGGTTGATACACAATCTGATCCGCAGTCGACAAGTTTTCCAAGCACGGAAAAACAACGGGATCTGAGTAATCAGCTCGTTGTTGAATTGCAGGAGTTAGGGATTGAAGATGCGCATCTGGATGAGCATGGATACGTTTACGCAACAATTCCTGCCAATTCAAATAAGGAAAATATCCCGGTAATCTGTTTTTGCTCGCACGTTGATACATCTCCGGATGTAACAGGAGCGAACGTAGAGCCAATTGTTCATCAGAAATGGAATGGATCTGATATTATTTTGCCGGATGATAACGAACAGGTAATCCGATTATCCGAGCATCCTGATTTGAAAAACCAGATCGGAAATGATATTGTAACAGCAAGTGGAACGACACTTTTAGGTGCAGATAATAAAGCTGGTGTAGCTGAAATCATGGCTGCGGCTGAAATTTTAGTTACAGATTCCAGAATTAAACATGGCGTGATTAAAATTCTTTTTACACCGGATGAAGAAGTTGGAAGAGGAACTGAAAAAGTTGATTTAAAGAAACTTGCAGCGGATTTTGGCTATACCGTAGATGGAGAAGCCGTTGGAACGATGGAAGATGAAACATTTTCCGCAGATGGTGTAAAAATCACAATTCATGGTGTTAGTACGCATCCTGGATATGCGATCGGAAAACTTGAAAACGCATTGAAAATCGCTGGTGAAATTCTGGCGGCTCTACCAAAAGATTCACTTTCTCCCGAAACGACAGAAGGAAAAGAAGGATTTATTCACCCCGGGCATATTGAAGGAATTCAAGAAAAAGTGGTTATCGATTTTATTGTCCGTGATTTTGACGAAGCCGGTTTGCACGAAAAGGAAGCTTTGCTGAAAAGTATTCTGGATCAGGTGATGACGAATTATCCGAATTCAAAAAGCGAATTTAAGGTAACCGAGCAATACCGCAATATGAAAGAAATCCTTGCGAAATATCCGCAGGTAATCGATAATGCCACGGAAGCAATGAAACGGTCTGGATTAAATCCGATCACGAGAAGTATTCGTGGCGGAACGGATGGATCAAGATTATCATTTATGGGCTTGCCTTGCCCGAATATATTTGCAGGTGAACATGCATTTCACTCACGTCTGGAATGGGTTTCTGTTCAGGATATGGAAAAAGCGGTGGAGGTTATTGTAAACCTGGCCCAGGTTTGGGAGGAAAGAAGTTAGTTTAGCATAAATGGCAAAAAAGACGAAATTTTATGTAGTGTGGCAAGGTAGACAAACAGGTGTGTTTACCGATTGGAAAGAATGTGAAGCGCAAATCAAGGGTTTTGAAGATGCCCGTTATAAATCTTTTGACTCGATACAGGAAGCTGAAACAGCGATTCAGCGGAATTATTGGGAGTATGTTCAGAAAAAAGAAAACGCTGCGAAAGTTGTTGCCAAAATCGCACCGGCCAATATTGGTCAGCCTATAAAAAATGCCATTGCCGTTGATGCAGCCTGGAATACTGCTTCGGGCGATATGGAATATCAGGGAACTTACCTGCAAACAGGTGAACGGATTTTCCTGCAAGGTCCTTTCAAAGATGCGACGAATAATATCGGAGAGTTTCTGGCAATTGTGCATGGATTGGCTTATCTGCAAAAAAATAATAGCGAAATCCCTATTTATTCTGATTCAAGAACGGCGATCAGCTGGATCAAAAAGAAACATGCGAATACAAAATTGCAATTAACACCAAGAAACAAGCCGGTTTTTGAAATGCTTCAAAGAGCAGAGCGTTGGTTGGCAAGTAATACGTATCCGAATAAAATCCTGAAATGGGAAACAGAATACTGGGGTGAAAATCCGGCAGATTTTGGAAGAAAATAAATCATTTCATGGCCAGAAATTCATTTTTTAAATTCAAACAGTTTACGATTAACCAGGACAAGAGTGCAATGAAAGTTTGCACAGATGCCTGTGTTTTTGGTGCCTGGGTGGATATTGAAAATGCTAAGAACATTCTGGATATCGGCGCGGGTACCGGATTGTTATCGTTAATGGTTGCCCAACGTAATAATATCGCGAAAATAAGTGCGGTTGAATTGGATCAAGAAGCATTTATTCAGGCAACCGAAAATGTTAGGGAAAGTCCGTTTTATAATCAGATTTCAGTTGTTAAAACTGCAATTCAAGATTTTTTACCTGATGAAAAATTCGACTGTATCATTACCAATCCACCTTTTTTTCAATCTGATTTAAAATCACCGGATGCCAAAATAAATCTTGCTCATCACGCTGATTCACTTTCTTTTGAAGATTTACTGATAGCTGTGAAGAGGTTATTGCTGCCAAAGGGTGTCTGGAACGTGCTTCTTCCGGTTGACGAAGGGCTTGTTTTTCACGATCTTGCAGAGAAATCGGATTGGATTTTATGTCGTGAGCTAACTTTGTATCATCAGAAAGGAAAGAAACCTTTTAGAAAACTGATGAGTTTTCAACTTAGTGAAATGGCTGATAATATGCCGTTTAGCTCTGATTTATTTATCTACGAAGAGGATGGGAAAACCTATCATCCGGAGTTTGAAAAATTATTGAAAGACTATTATTTACAATTTTGATCAGGAAAAACACGAACTTTGCACCAAAATATGGATGTGAGGTAACATCCTAGTACTTGATTCATGACCAATTCAGCAATTCAGATATCCGTTGTCGTCCCGCTTTTCAATGAAGAAGAGTCTTTGCCAGAGCTTAGCGAGTGGATTGCGCGCGTGATGAATGAAAATAATTTTACTTACGAAGTTCTGTTCATCGACGATGGGAGCAAGGACCGTTCCTGGGATGTTATAGTTGATCTTTCGTTAAAAAATCCAAATATAAAAGGGCACCGGTTTGTTCGTAACTACGGAAAAACGGCTGCGTTACAAACTGGTTTTCAGGCTGCTCATGGTGATGTGATTATCACTATGGATGCGGATTTACAGGATAGTCCGGATGAAATTCCGGAGCTTTACCGCATGATCAAGGAAGATCGTTACGATCTTGTTTCAGGTTGGAAAAAGAAAAGATATGATCCGATCACGAAGACAATTCCTACTAAAATCTTCAATGCTGCTACGCGCGGAATTTCCGGAGTGGAACTGCATGATTTTAATTGCGGACTGAAAGCGTATCGCAAAGAGGTTGTTAAAAATGTTACCATTTATGGGGAAATGCACCGGTATATTCCCGTTATTGCCAAATGGAACGGTTTTGGTAAAATCGGAGAAAAGGTGGTCCAGCATCAGGCGAGGAAATACGGATACACAAAATTTGGCCTCGAAAGGTTTGTTTTTGGCTTTCTGGATTTGCTTTCGATTGCTTTCGTCAATAAATTTGGACGGCGTCCAATGCATTTATTCGGCAGTCTTGGAACGCTTATGTTTTTTCTTGGAAGTCTTATTGCTTTCTGGCTTCTTGGGACGAAAATCTATAAAATTTACATTTCTCACGAGCAATACAGGAATGTAACAGAAAATCCATTGTTTTTTCTAGCCCTGGTAGCAATCATGGTAGGATCACAATTATTTCTGGCCGGATTTCTTGGAGAGCTTTTTGTAAAACAATCTATATCAAAGTCAGGCGATTATCTGATTTCGGAAAAAGCGGGAGAATAAAAAAGAGATTAGATAATTAAATAAGATCATATACCTATTACCTTATAATGAACGCAAACGTACATAAAGCCCATCCCTGGCATGGAATTCCGATGGGAGAGAATGCACCAGAACTTGTCACTGCATTTATTGAAATTGTTCCTACGGATACTGTTAAATACGAAATTGACAAACAAACGGGCTATTTGAAAATTGACCGTCCACAAAAATATTCAAACATCGTTCCTGCTCTTTACGGTTTTATTCCAAAAACTTATTGCGCAGACAAAATCGCTGAACTTGCAAGAGAAAGATCAGGCAGAGACGTTACCGAAGGTGATGGTGATGCATTGGATATTATCGTTTTGTGTGAAAAAATTATTTCTCACGGTGATATCACTTGTCAGGCAAAACCAATCGGTGGAATTCGTTTGATCGATGGTGGCGAAGCAGATGATAAAATCATTGCAGTATTGAAAGGTGACGAAGTTTATGGTGCCTATTCAGATATCAGCGAATTGCCAGCAGGTATCGTTGAGCGTTTGAAACACTATTTCCTTACTTACAAAAACCTTCCTGGCGAAAAAGCACATATCGAAATTACGAATGTTTATGGCCGCGAAGAAGCGTTTGAAGTGATCATGACTTCTGTTGAAGATTACAAAGATTCTTTCTACTGAATACCAGAATTACCCCAGGTAATCATGAAAGTCGGTAATCAGGATAAACATTGAGCTGACTGACAGTGAATAATATAGCCGCTCCGGATACGGGCGGCTATGTTTATTTGTATCTTTGTGCAAAATTTTCAAAAAAGAGAATCTTTCGTGCTTGCTGTCAGGCGTTTTTGCTTATTTCCAAAGTTGAAAAAACAGCCAAAACTGAATGCAGCGGGTTATAAAATAATATAATGAGTAACATAGAGGAAATTAAGAAAAGACGCACATTCGCGATCATCAGTCACCCGGATGCTGGAAAAACAACATTAACTGAGAAATTGCTTCTTTTTGGGGGAGCAATTCAAACGGCTGGTGCGGTAAAATCGAATAAAATCAAGAAAACGGCAACTTCCGATTTCATGGAAATTGAGAAGCAGCGTGGTATTTCGGTGGCAACTTCGGTAATGACTTTTGAATACCGCGATTTGCTGATTAATATTCTGGATACTCCTGGTCACAAGGATTTTGCAGAAGATACTTATCGCACGCTTACGGCTGTGGATAGTGTAATTCTGGTTATCGACTGTGTTAAAGGTGTTGAAGAGCAAACAGAAAGGCTGATGGAAGTTTGCCGGATGCGTAATACACCGGTAATCGTTTTCGTAAATAAGCTGGACAGGGAAGGACAAAATCCTTTCGAATTGCTGGATGAACTGGAAACGAAATTAGGAATCCGTGTACGTCCACTTACCTGGCCGATTAATATGGGAGCTGATTTCAAAGGCGTTTATAGTCTGTTTGAAGAGAAATTGTATTTCTTTAAAATCAACAAAACAAAAATTGAAAGTAACGTTGTAGAAATTGGTCTTGGCGATGATAGGCTGGAAGAACTTCTTGGCTTAAAAGATGCCATTCAGCTAACCGAAGATGTGGAATTGGTGGAAGGCGTTTATGATCAGTTTTCCAACGAAGCATATGCAAAAGGAGAACTTGCACCGGTTTTCTTTGGTAGCGCGATCAATAACTTTGGTATAAAAGAATTGCTGGATACATTCTGTGAAATTTCTCCGCTTCCTCAACCACGTCCGACAGACGTTAGAGAAGTGGAACCGACGGAACCTAAATTCAGCGGTTTTATATTTAAAATTCACGCAAACCTCGATCCTCGCCACCGCGACCGTATTGCGTTTTTGCGGATTTGTTCGGGTAAGTTTGAGAGAAGAACGTTTTATCACCACGTAAGATTAAACAAAGATGTGCGTTTTGCCAGTCCGTTTACTTTCATGGCTTCTGATAAAAGTGTGATGGACGAAGGTTTCCCGGGTGATGTGGTTGGTTTGTATGATACCGGAAACTTCAAAATTGGGGATACATTAACAGAAGGAGAAAATTTTAATTTTGCTGGTATTCCCAGTTTCTCTCCGGAAATTTTCAAAGAGTTGATCAACCTGGATCCAATGAAATCAAAACAATTGGAAAAAGGCATTCAGCAGCTTACCGATGAAGGTGTAGCGCAGTTATTTAATCTTGATCTTGGAAACAGGAAAGTAGTAGGAACGGTTGGAGAACTTCAATTTGATGTAATTCAATATCGTTTGGAACATGAATATGGTGCAAAATGCCGTTGGGTTCCGATGAATATCACACGTGCTTGCTGGCTTACCGCAGATGAAAAATCTGCGATGGACGAATTTATCCGTTTGAAAGGTAACCAGATCGCTTTTGACAAAGACCGTAATCCGGTTTTCTTTGCTGAGTCAGACTGGATGATTCGTATGAACCGCGAAAATAATCCGAAGATACATTTCCATTTTACGTCTGAGTTTAAGACTGAAGTGGCGTTGTAGTTTTTGGTAACAATTATAGTAAAAAGGAGCATAGCCGAATAGGTTTTGCTCCTTTTTTACTGCTAACTAATTTATATCCCTATCTGATTATCTCAATAAATTTTGGAATAATGCCCTGGTCTGATTCTATTTGAAGTACATAACGACCCGTTCCTATTTTTGAGGTATCTATCAATTCATTTTGTCCGGCATTCGTAAATTTTTTCTTTAAAATTATCCTGCCGTTCATGTCAATCAGATTCATCGTAATCTCTTTATTGATAGAAATTTGTTTCATATCGATGTGTCAATACCGTGCTTGCGGGATTTGGATAAAATACTATATCATTGCCATTTTCAACTATAACAGAGATGATCCTGCTGAAAGCAAAACTATTATCCATATCAACCGGGCGAAGACGATAGTAGTTAGTTCCGGAGGCAGGCTCTGTATGGATGAAGCTGTATTTTGTAATGTTACCAGCTTTTACAGTACCAATAGCCGTGAAGTTTTTCCCGTTTCTGCTTAGCTCCACAACGTATTTATCTACATTGATCTCGGCAGTAACTTCCCAATTAAGCACTACATTTTTTGCTTCCGCTGTTCCGGTAAAACTAATAATTGTAACTGGTAATGGATTGAAATTATTAACTCCGGGAGAGCCGTTATCTGCCGAGCTGGCCTGCCAGTTACTTGCGAGGCTATTATCCAGATTTGGCTCTTTGAGTTCCAGGGATTTTCCACCTCCGTCAGCGGAAGTGGGCCAGGGAGCACTGTCAAAATATTCAACAACGTCAATCGTATTACCAAAAGCATCAGATAAAACAAGTTTTTGAGATTTGTTAGACAGATTTCTTGTGTACTGGCCAAATGCACTTTTGGCATAAACCGTATTGAATTTTGCTGAATTACTGGCTAATACCAATATACCACCGGCTGCCAAAGAGGTATTTGCGGGAAATTGGTAGGAAAGCCCCAAACCCGAAAAATAAATTCCGGTTAAGTCAACCGACGAATTGCTCTTGTTTTTTATTTCAATAAATTCCAGATCATTACTTGCATTATCTGCGGTACCCTTCGGATTGTACATAATTTCGTTGATGACAAGTCCGGGAGGTGCAGGAAATGTACAGGTAGAAGACGAGTTAATATTAGCCGTAATCCAGGTGCTTCTGGCCCGTATAAAGGATTTCAAAAATGAAATCTGATTTGGGAAATTATTAATCGTATTCCATTTTTGATTTTCTCTCACTTCACTTTCCGTTAGCAAGGCTGCCAATGAATCAATCCAACTATCTAGCAAATCGATATTAAGTGGTTGTCCCGGCTGGATAAGTTCATTCCAGCGTTTGGCTATATAACAACGGTAATCGGGATTGTTGAAGATCTGCTTGAAAAATTTTGGGCCTTCATTGGTACCATTGTTAAACTGCCATTCTGATATTCCGGATCTGCCATCGACCTCCTTTACCAATCCGAATGCAAAGTTAAAATCCCAAACCGGGCCGGCGCGGAGTTTTCCGCCTCTGTCCTGATGGAAATAAGTACTGTATTGATATGCATCCACACAACTCGATATCTCGTTTATGAGCATATAATCGATAAAAGAAGGAATATCGATAATAGATGGAAACCCATTAACTTTTGAAGCGTTGTTTGCCGAAGATTGTGTTTCTAGGTTTCTGAAAACCGATTCAATATAAGCTTTTTGCTGACTTGTAATTACTGCGGGTTCTGGTGTATCATGTATGAATTCAACAGTTTGTGTATTGCTGCTCATTGTAAAAGCAACCGGGTCGCCACCTGTTGTTTTATCCGCTTTGATAATATATCCGCCGGTAACATTGGGCGAAGCGTTATCAGTTGTCAGCATTTCAGTGATATTCACACGGTTGTCGTCCTGTTTTATTTTTTCCTGCAAAAGATATATTCCGTTATAAGCCCCGTTGAGGACAACTTCGCAGAAAACAGTTCTCGTGGCATACTGGCCAATATTTCGCGACAGGTTATTTGCGATGTAATCGTGCAAAAGCGTAGGGTCAAATGCCAGACCGTTTAATATCCAGTCGTTTTCACTTGGCATGTCAAGTAGGGAAACATTTCGGTTTGAAACGTTATCATCTTTTCTTGTTTCAAAACCATAAGCTTTTTTAGGCGCAGTTTGAGAAAAGGATCCTCTGATTTCGATAGCAATTCGTCCATTATAATTAAGATAGGCAGCATTTGTCTGATCCGAAACATAATTTCGCTGACCCGCGCCTCTGTAAATAATTTTCATTGAGGCACCAATCTTCGGATCGTCTACAATACTTGCACCGCCATCTGTATTAATTAGCACGATGGGCAAATTGCTGTCTGTGAAAGTTTGAGATGCAGCTGATAACGATAATAACAGCAGCAGGCAAAACAGGGAAGTTTTTGCGTAGTTGTTTATCATAAATCTGGAAAAAATTGGTGCTGGGTTAATTTTTATTAAAAATAAGTGTGATAAATACCTGTAAGGAATTTTTATTACGGGTCCAAGAATTGAATAGAAGTTGAGTAGGAGAGTGCTTGCCGAACCGGCTATATTAATAGTTATTGAAGAGGGGCTTCAATAGTAACGTATCATGCAAAAATATACTGTGGCTAAAATTAACTGTAATTTCTAAAATTCTTATAAAAATGGTAGAATTATTATTATGTTTTTTATTTAAAACGCCCCAGGATTTTGATATTCAAAATCCTGGGGCGTTTTATGGGTGAACTTTCTTTACTTAATTTCTCGGCCCTCTGCCAGCACCACCATTTTTCCGACGTTCTTCCATAGCAGTTTTATATTTTTCCTGTTGCTCCGGCGTCAGCACTTTTTGCAATTCTGTGTTGAATGCTTCCATCGATTCTCTCATTTTTGAACGGTCCGTGTCTTGTGAATTTCTCAATTCATCCATTTTCTGAGCGCGGGTCAGGTTTAAAGCATACACTTGTTTTTGCTGATCTGCACTTAGTCCAAGTGTTTCGGTCAAATTTTTGGTTTGATTTTCAGCACGTGCTTCCGGTGTCATTTTAGCCATATCGCGCTGTGCGAAAGCCGTAAAACTTACAAATGCCATTATAATGGCGATAATTCCTCTTTTCATTGGTTTTAAAGTTTTAGATACCAGTCTTAGAGAAGAATAAATGAAGAAGGTTTAACGGGAAAGGAATTATTTAATAAAATAATCTGGCTGCTAACGCGGTACACACTGCGGCAGTGTAACTCATTAATGTGCCCACAAGAATGTATTCAGATTTCTTGCTGATGTAGGTTGGAGGAATTTCACCGGCAACGGCTTTATCATTATATCGCAAGAGTGATTTAGCTGCAATTAAAAATCCAATCGCTGAATATTGACTTAATAAAACGAAAACAAATATTAATAATCTTTCAGACATTCCTATCCAGCGACCAGCGTTCGCGAGGTTATCATCGGCATGAGGCAAAAGCTTGTCAAGTTCATCACGCCATGGTTTCGTTAGCATGCCAACCAAAAATGAAACAGGTGAAAGTACGAGAAATGTTCCGGTTAATATTGCGATGACTTTCTGGTTATAAAACCATTCTTTTAAATGAATAAATTGTACCGGAATAGTGCTTGTCAGGATAATTGCCGTAATAGCAATGGTAAGGAGGTGCGCAATTTGATCACCTATAAACCAGTTTGTTGTTCCGTTTTTGTCAAATTTAAGTTTGACAATGTCGATAAGTCCATGAACCAAACCGATAGCAATTGCAGGGACCGGGTTTTCGAAATGCCCTAGTAAAATATAAGAAGTGATGATCACTACGCCTACATGAGCATACAAATATTTGGAACGAAAGGATTTTTCCCTTTTATCCACAACCCATGCTGTGGGTTGCCAATAAAAATCGGCTAACACATGTGCTAGCAATAGCAGCAAAAATTCAATCATCTTATTTCATTTTGGTGTATAGTGCGAGATGTTGCGGGAATGTACGAAGAAAATGCTCGATTGCCCACCACTTTGTTGAAGTAATGCGTTGACTTACTGCCGGCTGACTGATAGATAGTTGGGCAACAATTTCTGAAATATTCTTATTTTGAATAAGTGCAGCAACAACTTCGCTTTGTGCCGGTGTCCAGTTTTCTATTAAGGTTTCCAGTAAATCCATAATAGCATTCAGCGGTTCCGAATTTTCAGGAAGAGCAATACCAATTCTTGCTTTTTGTTTCCTGATGTTATCAGCTAAATGGCCTGATAATCTGAACGCTTCTCCATCGGAAGTTCCGGGCCGGTCGGTTATTAAGTCTATCGTTCCTATACCAATAGCAATCCGTAAATCACTTTTGGGAGAATATGATTTCATAATAGTCCGGGATAAAACTGCAACTTTTAAAGCATCCGCAGGATTTTCTAATACGCCCTGAAAGCTATCTCCCCGATAAATTTCAGGTGCTAACAACCATTTAAATGAAGCTTTGTTGATGATCACAATTAATTCATCCAGCCATTTTCCAGTTTGTTCTGTTGAAAAATGGGTTGAATTAACCATGTCTGCAGTTATGACCGCTAGATATTTCTTTTTCATATAAGGTAAAAAGCTTATAATACTCAAATATAAGGTTTTTGCCTTATAATCTAGGTATATAAGGTTTTTTACTTATAAATTTAATATATAAGAGTTTTGCCTTATATTTTACAATAAAGATTCAACCAAAAATTCCCATTCTTCTTTCAAAGAACCTTTAAAAACCTCAGCTCCTGCACGTCTGTACCAATATCCCGCATTCCAGGTATCGCCTTCAACTCTGTGTAAATAAGCATGAAGGCGATCAAAAGCTTTTGTGCCTTCCTGACTTTGCGCAATATCGTGAGCAGCTTCCCAATCTTTATTTGCATCATACCAGAGTGCTTGTAAAATCACTGAAATACCTTGTGGCGGTTCGGTTTGTGACAGGCTGGATTTAAATTGATCGTAGGTCATTTCTAGGAATGTAAGTTATTGAGATGCAAAAAAACAAAGCAATATTGAAATTCCAAGTACAGATTGTACAGATACTACATTAAATCGTTGTTAGACCAATATTTAGTGTTTTCATTGTATATTGTCTGAACATTCCCTTATTATCAATAAACTGTTATTCTTTTCCAAAACTCCTATTTCTATGATGAAAAAATTATCAACGTTAGTGTTTGGACTGACCTTAACTTCGTTGTGCCATGCCCAGGAAACTTTTCCACGCAATGGTACTTATGATGAAAGAACAGGGCGGTACGCATTCACGAATGCAAACATTGTAGTCGATTCCAAAACAACAATTCCCAATGGTACCCTGCTCATCGAAAACGGAATTATCCGGGAAGTGAGCAAGCAGGTGAAAATTCCATCCGGTGTTGTGGTGATCGACCTTAAAGGAAAATACATTTACCCATCTTTAATTGATCTGGATTCTGATTACGGAATGCCGGAAGTGAAAAATGAAGCCAGAGGACGCGGGCGTCAGACTCCACAGCTGGAATCAAATAAAAAAGGTGCTTTTGGCTGGAATCAGGCTGTACAACCAGAAAATGATGCAAGCCAGGTTTTTAGTCCTGATGCCAAAAAAGGTGGTGATTTACGTAAAATCGGTTTTGGAACCGTATTGACTTATTCGCACGACGGGATTGTAAGAGGAAGTGGTGCTGTGGTAACGCTTACCGACGAATCTGCCAACAAAGCACTTTTGAATGGAAAAGCATCAGCTCATTTTTCATTTAGCAAAGGAACGTCTGGCCAAAATTATCCTTCATCCGGAATGGGTGCGGTAGCATTGCTTCGCCAGAATTATTATGATGCTGACTGGTATGCAAAAGGCGGAAAAGCGAAGGAAACAAACCTTTCGCTGGAAGCTTTCAATCAGATAAAAACTTTGCCCTCATTTTTTGAAACCAATGATAAGTATAGCCTGCTTCGTGCCGACAAGATCGGAGACGAATTTGGAACGCAGTATATTATCAAAGGTGGCGGGGATGAATATCAGCGTCTGGAAGAAGTAAAAGCAAGTAAAGCCACATTGATTTTACCATTGGATTTCCCGGCAGCTTATGACGTTACAGATCCATGGGATGCAGACGCAATCTCAGTCGCGCAGTTGAAACATTGGGAAATGGCTCCTGCTAATGCTTCTGTTCTTACTAAAAGCGGAATTACTTTTGCTTTTACAGCTGCTGATTTGAAAAATAAATCTGATTTCTGGTCTAAAATCCGTTCAGCTATTGAATATGGTTTGCCAAAAGAAAAAGCACTTGAAGCTTTAACAACGACGCCTGCTCGTTTGATAAAAGCAGAAGGACAGGTGGGAAGTTTGAAAGCGGGTATGCTTGCTAATTTCCTGATCACGTCTGAAGATTTGTTCAGTAAGGATAATGTGATTTATGAAAACTGGATTCAGGGAAAGAAATTTATTCTTGCACCAATTGATGCGCCTGATCTTCGCGGAACCTATTCGTTTTCGATCAATAAAGCGGCAACCGGAAAGATTGAAATATCTGGTTCTGTCGACAAACCTGATTACAAAATCACGATAAAAGATACGGTAAAAGTTACGCCAAAAGTAATGCTTGCCAATGATCTGCTGACGCTGACCTATCAACCTGAAAAGAAAACGCCGGGAACTGTAAGATTAACAGGATGGATTGCCGGAAAAGGCTTGGCTGGTGAAGGTGTGATGCCGGATGGTTCGCCGCTTACATGGAGCGCAACTTTAACAGAGCCTTACAAATCAGTAGCTAAGAAAGATACGGCTGTTGCAAAAATTAAAGAAACCGGACCGGTAATATATCCTTTTGTTGGATTTGGAAATGAACAGCTTCCAAAATCTGAAACCGTATTTGTGAAAAATGCAACGGTTTGGACTAATGAAAAAGACGGTGTTTTACAAAATGCTGACGTGATTATCCAAAATGGAAAAATTGCGAAAGTTGGAAAAGGATTGTCAGCTCCTTCTGGTGCGCGTACGGTGGACGGAACAGGAAAACATTTAACAAACGGGATTATCGACGAGCATTCGCACATTGCGTTGTTTGCCATCAACGAAGGTTCTCAAACAAGTTCTGCCGAAGTTCGGATGAGTGATGTGATCAATCCTGATGATGTAAATATTTACCGTCAGCTGGCTGGTGGTGTTACTACCTCACATTTGCTTCATGGTTCTGCCAATGCAATAGGCGGACAAAGTGCTTTGGTGAAATTGAAATGGGGCGCTACACAATCAGAAATGCTGATTCCGGAAGCTAAAACAATCAAATTCGCTTTGGGTGAAAACGTAAAACAATCCAACTGGGGAGATGTTGCACGTGTTCGTTTCCCACAAACAAGAATGGGTGTTGAGCAGGTTTATTATGACCATTTCACGCGTGCAAAAGAATATGCGAAAGGATGGAAAGATTATAACAGCGCTTCGAAAAAAACAGGTCTGGAAGTTCCTCGTCGTGATCTTGAACTGGAAGCTCTGGCTGAAATTCTTGACAACCAGCGTTTCATAACCTGTCACTCTTATGTACAGTCGGAAATAAATATGCTGATGCACGTAGCTGATTCGCTGAAATTTAAGATCAATACTTTCACACACATTTTGGAAGGTTACAAAATGGCCGACAAAATGAAGACCCGAAATATTGGCGGATCAACTTTTGCTGACTGGTGGGCATACAAAATGGAAGTAAAAGAAGCGATTCCTTACAATGCGGCCTTGATGTATCATGAAGGTGTTACCGTTGCGATTAACTCCGATGATGCCGAAATGGCCAGAAGATTAAATCAGGAAGCTGCAAAAACCGTTGTATTTGGTGGCGTGCCGGAAGAAGAAGCATGGAAAATGGTAACATTAAATCCAGCGAAACTTCTGCATGTAGATAATAGATTGGGTAGTATTAAAGCTGGAAAAGATGCTGATCTTGTACTTTGGAGCACACATCCTTTGTCGATTTATGCACGCCCTGAATTTACAATGATTGAAGGTGCTGTTTATTTTGATCGTAAGGAAGACGTCGCAAAACAGGCAAAAGTAGCCGCAGAACGTGAACGCTTGATTCAGAAAATGCTGAGTGACAAGGCAGATGGCAAGCCAACACAAAAGGCGCCAATGACTATGCCTCGTATGTGGCACTGCGAAGATATTATCGGAATTCATGCGGAACATGAGGAAGGAAAATAAAAGATTTCTGATTAATTCTTCCATCATTTACTCATTCAAAATTGTCTTATGAAAACAACAAAATATATAAAGCTGAATTCAGTACTGCTAAATTTTGCAGCTGTTTTCTGCCTTGCCACCTCAGGTTTTGCGCAGAATCCGGCTCCGGCGAAACCGCAAACCAGACCGATTGTTTTAACCGGCGCAACCATCCATTTGGGAAATGGACAAGTGATAGAAAACGGCGCGATTTCTTTTGATAAAGGTATCATTACGCAGGTAGGGCCGGCGACTTCCGCCACAACAAGCAATGTTGAGGTAATTGATGTTAAAGGAAAGCATATTTTTCCCGGCATTATTTCCATGAATACAACCGTAGGTATCCAGGAAATCGCTTCTGTACGTGCAACACTGGATTACTCGGAAGTTGGTGAAATTAACCCGCATGTTCGTGCCTTGGTAGCTTACAATACGGATTCAGAAGTTATACCTACTTTGCGTAATACGGGGATTTTATTGTCTCAGGCGGTTCCTCAGGGCGGAATTATTTCGGGATCTTCGTCAGTTTTCTATACCGATGGCTGGAACTGGGAAGATGCGGTTTTGAAAAAAGACGACGGGATCTGGATTAACTGGCCTCCGTATTTGTCCACCAGTTTCAATTATGAAGATTTTTCAATTTCGTTGAAAAAGAATGAAAAACGTCAGGAAGCAATCGATTTGTTCAGAACTACCTTTTCCGAGGCGAAGGGATATGCAGGAATTAGCAAACCTTCTCCAATGAACATTCGTCTTGATGCGATGAAGGATCTTTTTGCAGGAAAAGCTAACCTTTATATCCGCGCAGATTATGCAAAGGATATTATTGAATCGGTGAAATTTGCTCAGGAATTTGGCATCAAAAAAATCGTGATTGTGGGCGGAGATCAGTCAAACAAAATCACTGCGTTTTTGAAAGAAAATAATATTCCTGTTGTTTTAAACCAATCACACCGTCTTCCAAATGCAATAGACGAGGACGTTTATCTTCCTTACGGACTTCCTGGAATTTTGACAAAAGCTGGTGTGAAAGTAGCGATAAGTTATTCTGACGAATGGTGGAGAACACGTAACCTTGCGTTTTTGGCAGGCACTTCTTCTGGCTTCAGTGATATCAAACCGGACGAAGCTTTGCAGCTGATCACAAAAAATGCCGCCGAAATTATGGGCATTGATCAATATGTAGGGACTCTTGAAAAAGGTAAACAGGCTTCTTTAATTGTCACAGGTGGAGATTTGCTTGATATGCGTGGAAATTCCGTTTCCATGGTATTTATCAAGGGAGGAAAGGTAAACCTGGACGACAAACAAAAACGACTGTACGACAAATACAAAGAAAAATACGGTCAAAAGTAGAAGGTTACATAGAGGTACACAGAGTAAAAAGGAGAGGGCCACAGAGAATTTTTTATAAATCTCTGTGGCCCTCTCCTTTTTCTCCGTGGTTCTCTGAGTAACCTACAAATTATTCTCCTTCTACCGAATAAATTCCGTCTTCCGCGATTCGGATCAGCCCTTGTTTGTATAGGCCGCCGATTGCTTTTTTGAAGACTTTTTTACTGATTCCCAGTTGTTTGTTAATATCTTCCGGAGCACTGCTGTCGGATAAATTCAGGTAACCGTTATTCTTTTTCAGATCGTCCAGAATACGCTGTCCGGTAGGTTCGACAACATTTGCATATCCCTGTTTTTCCAAGCTGATATCCAGTCTGTTTTCGTCTCTGATCTTTTTGATATAACCTTTCAGGCTGTCGCCAATGCTTAGTGGCTTGAATACTTCGTTGGCATATATTAATCCCTTATGAAACTGGTTCACTACAACATTGTAGCCCAGATCTGTTTTTTTCCAGACAAGCACATCTACTTCATCGCCTTCCTTAACCAGCAAACGCTCGTTTTCAAGATATCTGTCGAGCTTGGTGGTTGCGATCAGGCGTGAAGTTTTCTGATCTAAATATAAAAAAACAACGTGCCATTCATCAATTTCCATGGGCGTGGTTTGTTCTCTGAAAGGCACGAAAAGGTCTTTTTCCAAACCCCAGTCCAAAAATGCCCCATGTTCAGAAACATCCTTTACCCGAAGATTAGCAAACTGGTTACGTACGATTTTTGGTGTTTCCGTAGTAGCAACCGGACGATCTTCTGAATCATTATAGACAAAAACCTTGATGACGTCATCAATCTGCATGTCATCGGTTTTGTATTTATTGGGAAGCAGTACTTCTTCACCTTCCACATCACCCAAAAAGAAACCTACGCTGGTATCACGAAGGATGGTGAGGTTGTTATATTTTCCTATAAAAAGCATTCTTTCTTATTATGTTTGACGCAAAGGTAACGGTATAAACCCGGATTTGCATTTTATTAATCGACTAACCTTTTTTCCTCTTTTCCTTAAAGCATCAAACCACCTGAAATAGCTTAGGTGGTTTGGGAAATATTAATAACAAGAAAATCGGAAAGACTATAACATCAATGTATTTGTCAACCTTTTCAATTCAATTTCCGAAGATTTTGCTGCATAGTTCAGGTTGATCAAACGATAACCCGCTTCTTCAAAACTACGCTGAGCTTCTCTAACATCAATAATAGTTGCCTGAATTAACTGGAAACGCTGTAATGTCAGATCAAGAAGCTGCTGGCTTAATTTGTAATTTGCTTTTTGAGATTCCAATTGTTCTAAAGAACTTTTGTATGTCTGGAACATTTTCACAGCTTGCGAAGAATAATCACGAATCAGAACCTGTTTTTGAGATTTTGCTGAATTGGCATTGATTTCTGCAACTTGTTGCTGGCGTTTAAAGGCGCCACCGTTATATATCGGAACGTTTAAGGTAACACCTGCACTTGGCGCAGTAACTTTGTTCAAAAGCGTAAAACCTGCTGAACTTTGGGCACGTGTATAGTTATATCCAAGGTTTAAACGAACAGTAGGATAACGCAACGCAGCAGTTTCACGAATAATTAATTCCGAAATTCTGATCTGGCTGTCGGCTGCTTTTATATCTGCATTAACGGCAAGTTTTTCAAGAACATTATCAATATTAATCGTCTGATCTACCAGAATTGTATCTCTGACAGCAACCGGAGATTTTGGATCCATTGCCAGCAGTCTTAATAATTCAGATTTAGAAACATCTACTGCCAGTTGTTGATTTGTCAAAGTCTGCGAAAGCGTATTTAAATCGATCTGCGCCTGAAATAAATCCGCATTATTTGCCATTCCCGCCGTTTTTCTTACTTCGATAATTTCAAGACGTTTTTGAGAAGCAATGATAGAAAACCGAACCGTATTCATGTAACTCAACTGGCGGACAACATCATAATAACTTGTCATCACCGCTGCAATCACATTCTGAATTTGAGAATTTAAAACTTCACTGCTTTGGTTTTGCAATTCCGCCAAGCGCATTTTTGTTGCCACTACTCTTTTCCCATTGTATAACAGAAGACTTGCTGTGATCCCTGCATTGGTGTTATTACCATCAGCACCCCTTCTTTTGGTACCAGGTCCGGTTTGAAGTTCCTGGGTGATATTCTGAATTTGTTCAACATTGGAAGCGGTACCGGCTATTGTTGGCAACCCTCCGGCCACACCGTAATTGTTAAGGAGTGTGTTGGCTTCCACATCATTTTTGGCAATTTGTATTTCCAGACTGTTTTTCAACGCAATCGCAATAGCATCATCCAGTGTGATCAAAGAATCGGCTGGCGCCTGATGACTCATGGCTGAGCTTCCGGTCAGGAGAAGAAAAATTGCAATTTTAAAACTACTATTCAAATTTTTGAGCGGGTTCATGCAAAACCTATATTGACTTATGATGAATAAACAATTCGTTTTTTAAACAGTGGCCGGAGCTTCTTCCGCGGCCGCGAGTTCTTCTCTGTGTTTGTTATGTTTTGGAGAAATAAACGTATAGATCGCCGGAATTACAAACAAAGTTAATATTAAAGAAAACGTCAATCCGCCTACAATTACAACGCCAAGCGGCACACGACTGGTGGCTGCTGCTCCAAGGCTTAGCGCAATTGGCAATGCGCCGAATGCTGTTGCAAGACTTGTCATCAAAATAGGGCGAAGACGCTGCGTTGCTGATTCAATTACGGCTGGTAATCTTTTCATACCGTGTTCACGCTTTTGATTAGCAAATTCCACAATCAAAATACCATTTTTCGTCACAAGCCCGATCAGCATGATCATACCGATCTGAGAGAAAATATTGATAGTCAGTTTGAATATGTACAGACTTAAAAGTGCTCCTGCCAAAGCAAGCGGTACCGTAATCATGATGATAAACGGATCTGTAAAACTTTCAAATTGTCCGGCCAGTACCAGATAAACAAGCAGCAAAGCAAGTCCGAATGCAAAGCTTGTGTTGGAAGAACTTTCTTCATAATCACGGGAAGGACCGCTTAATGAAGTCTGGAAAGTTTCGTCAAGCAATTTGTTTGCAATGTTACGCATAGCCAAAACGCCATCACCAACGGTTTTTCCTTCTACGAGAGAGGCAGAAATTGTTGCGCTCTTATATCGGTTGTAGTGATAAAGTGTAGGAGGACCGCTTTGTTCCACCATGTTCACAACGGCTGTCAACGGAATATTCTGACCACGATTATTTCTTACATATAGTTTTTCAATATCCGCAGGTTTATCACGATCCGCACGTTCAACCTGTCCGATTACCTGATACTGTTGTCCGTTCCTGATAAAATACGCCAATCTTCTACCACTAAATGCAGCCTGAATTGTTGCAGCAACGTCAGTAGTGGAAAGACCAAGATCACGTGCTTTTAAGCGGTCAATAGTCAGTTGAACTTCCGGTTTGTTGAATTTTAAATTAACATCGACATTCTGGAAAACTGGATCTTTTCTGGCTTCTTCAAGGAACTTTGGCAATACTTCTGACAATTTCGCGAAATCAAGATTTTGAAGAATAAACTGAACGGGAAGTGCGCCACGAGAACCGATACCCACTGCAATTGTTTGCTCCTGAACTGCGAAAATCCGGGCGTCGTTGAACTGCGGAAGTTTTTTGTTAATCGCCATTGCAATATCGTTCTGGCTTCTTTTCCTTTCACCAGCGGGTACTAATCCAATACGACCGGAGGCAGCATTAACACCGCCGCCACCAAAACCCGGCGTGGAAGAAAATACAAAATCACGTTCAGGAATTGAGTCATTCAAATAATCTACAACTTCGTCGGCAATACCCTGCATTTTATCATAACTGGTTCCTTCCGGTGCAGACATGCTCAAACGAACGCTATTTCTGTCCTCCATCGGTGCCAGTTCGCTCGGCAAATGTTTGTAGGTGAAATAAATAAGACCCACGCAGGCAAGTACTAAAATCCAGGCCATCCAGCGTACCTTAATAAAACTGGTAAGGATTCGGTTATATCCATCTTCCATCCCGGTGAAAAATGGTTCGGTTTTGTTATAAAACCATCCGTGACCAGCATTTTTACGATTCAGGAATACGTTAAGAACCGGTGTGATTGTCAGGGAAACGAAAGCAGAAATCAATACCGCAGATGCTACCACAATACCAAATTCACGGAACAAACTTCCCACAAAACCTTCAAGGAAAATAACGGGAAGGAATACAACGGCCAGTGTCAAAGAAGTCGAAATAACGGCGAAGAAAATTTCCTTACTACCTTCAAGCGCCGCCTGTCGGATCGGAAGACCCTCTTCAAGCTTCCGGAAAATATTTTCTGTTACCACAATACCATCATCCACCACAAGTCCGGTTGCCAAAACAATTCCCAGAAGCGTAAGGATATTAATAGAAAAACCAAAAAGGTACATGACAAAAAATGTTGCGACCAATGAGATTGGAATATCGATCAGAGGACGAACCGCAACCAGGAAATTCCGGAAGAAGAATAAGATTACGATAACAACCAGTGCGAAAGAAATGATCAGCGTTTCTTCCACCTCTTCCACAGACTGACGAACAAGACGGGTATTATCAATTAAAACATTGAAAGTAATGTCCGACTTATTCGATTTAGCAATCTCTTCAAGGCGTTTATTGAATTCTTCTGATATCTTAACGTAGTTGGCTCCGGGCTGTGGAATTACGGCCAGACCTACCGCGTAAACACCATTATATTTCCAGCTCTGCTCTTCTGTTTCAGGACCCAGTTCAACTTTTGCAATATTACTTAGCCGGACAATTCCCGTACTGTCATTTTTAACAATCAGATCGCTAAATTCTTTTTCAGAAGTCAGGCGGCCCATTGTACGGATGGTGAGCTCGGTTTCATTACCGTAAATTTTACCCGCCGGTAATTCTACGTTTTCAGCAGTCAGTGTTGTATTAATATCATTGAACGAAACGTTATAAGCGCTCATCTGATCAGGATTCAGCCAGATACGCATCGCATATCTTTTCTGACCAAAAATATTAATCGCACTTACTCCATCAATCGTTTGGAGACTTTGCTGTAAAACATTTTCGGCATATTCACTCAATTCCAAAAGACCTTTTGATGGACTTTGAACGGCCAGAAGCAAAATGAAATCACTATTTGCATCCGCTTTTGCTACAACGGGAGGTGCATCAATATCCTGAGGAAGATTTCGCTGCGCCTGACTTACTTTGTCACGCACGTCATTAGCCGCAGCTTCAAGGTCAATTTCCAGATTGAATTCAACCGTAATATTACTCGCGCCAATCTGGCTCGACGAGCTTATACTTTTAATACCAGGAATACCATTGATACTTTTTTCAAGTGGTTCAGTAATCTGGCTTTCAATAATATCGGCATTGGCACCTGTGTAGCTGGTGCGGACGTTCACAATAGGAGGGTCAATGGCTGGGTAATCTCTCAGAGACAGAAAGTTATAACCTACCACTCCAAAAAGGATGATAAGCAGGTTCATAACGACGGCAAGTACTGGCCGGTTCAGCGATAATTCCGAAATATTCATAGGTTGGTTGTCTAGGAAATGGGCATTGGATGCCGTTATTCGGCTTTTGTTGAATTCAGGGTTTTTACTGCTCTCACTTTCACAGGTGCATCGGGACGGGCGAACAATACCCCGGAAACAACTACGGAATCTCCAACGTTAATACCACTTGTAACTTCTACAAAATCAGCTTTACGAACGCCGGTTTGAATACTTACGAAAACTGCCTTTCCACCTTTTACCGTTACCACTTTTTTATCCCTTGATTCAGGAATGATGCAATTGGTAGGAATCAGGATACTGCTTTTTTGCGCTCCTGCATTAAGAAGAACTTTCGCGAATGAACCAGGGCTCGGTGCTCCTGAATCCAGTACAGCTCTCACCGTAATATTTCTGGTCGACTGATCAATTTTTGGCTCAGTTGCAATAATTCTTGCTTTCTGAATTGTTCCTTTTTGATCAATGATAACATCAACAGTACTTCCCTTCTGAACAAATGCCTGATAAACTTCCGGAACAGTAAAATCAATCCGTAAGTTATTCAATTGCTGCATAGTAGCAATGACTGTCAGTGGAGAAACGTAGGATCCTGCACTTACTTTTCGCAAACCAACCACACCTGTAAATGGTGCACGAATTATTGTTTTATCAATTAAAGCCTGTGTATAGGCCATATCAGCTTTTAGGGAATTTGAGTTGTTGACAGCAAGATCATAATCAGCCTGGTTAACACCATTGACTGCTATTAGTTTTTTCAACCTGTCCTCAGTTACCAAAGCCATATCCAGAAGAATTTTTGATTTATTCATCTGCGCTGTAAGGTCTGCGCTGTTAATTCTGCCAATGACCGTTCCTTTCTGAATGGTTTTACCTTCGGGAACGTCAAGAAAAGTTAATAATCCGCTTACTTCCGGGTGCAATTCAGCAAATTCATTGGCGACTACCGTACCATTAACTTCAACTTTATCGCTCACATTTTCTCTTGCTGCGATGATTACATCGACAGTAGTAGGCGTAGATTTGCTGTCATTTTTTTTGAATGTATCTTTTTTTTCTCCGCATGAAAAAAGTACGGTGCTTAAAAACGATGAAAAAAGTATTGGAAGAAAAGATTTTTTAAAATTAGATCGACACAAATAATCAGGCCCTGGAAGAATGCGATTCATAGAGGTAGTACTATTTCAAGGAATTTTTAAATAATTAAATTGTTAGGAATAGTTAACAATCAGAAAACGTGGAAGTTTTGTGATTGTTATGTAAATGTAATACGCCTTGGATAGTTTTCTACTATAAAAGTTTAATGCCCCGATGTAATTTTTTTAAAATTCTTTCCCGATCACTTTCAAAAGTGTATCACATTTAAGTTCAGTTTCTTCCCATTCTCTTTCCGGAATTGAGTCCTCCGTAATGCCGGCACCCGCGAAAAACGTTGCAATGCCATCTTTCAGCCTTACGGTTCGAAGGTTTACGAATAAATTCGAGTCTCCTTCAACCTGAACAGGCCCTAGGAAGCCGCTGTAAAAAGATCTGTCATAACCTTCAATTTCAGAAATGAATTTTAGACTTGGTATTTTGGGTACGCCGCAGATTGCAGAAGTAGGGTGGAGCAGGCGAAGCATAACGGACGAAAGCTCCGGAAAATTGAGCGCATTGGTGTCCACTTCAAAATCGCTTCTAAGATGATAAAGGTTACCTGCTAAAACGGTTTTGGGGCCGGTTTCAAGATATTCCCTCAATCGAATTTTTTTAAAGCATTCAATAATATAACGACTTACCAAAGCCTGCTCTTCGATTTCTTTTTGTCCCCAGCGAATGTCATATTTTGGAAGCAGGATGCCGTTCTTATCTTTGGCTTTTTGGGTACCGGCCAGCGACATGGTTTTGAAAGTACCATCTGCCGTTTGTTGTACCAAGGCTTCGGGACTGGCACCCAGCCACAATTCTTTCTGTTCCGGTAAATTTACCAGCGAAACAAAAGCGTGAGCGTATGCTTTTGCCAGTTTTTGAAAAGCTTTTGCCGGTTGAAAATGTTCGGTGTAGGTAAGCTTTTTTGTTCTTGATAAAACTACTTTGTGAAACTGTTTTTGTTTTATAGCCGAAACAGCAAGTTCCACTGTTCTCTCAAAACGTGCTTTTGTATCGTGATCCGGAAGCGTGGCCGTTAAAAGAGGGAGATTTTCTAAATTTCCGCGATTGTCTTTTTCCTTGATCTGAGAAGCAGAATGAACAAGTTTTTTAATTTCCGGATGTTCTTCACCCAGCTTATTATCAAGTTGTTCAAGCTGACCGTTTTCAGAATAAACAGCAATAATATCACCTTCCATAAAAAGCACATTATCGTTTTCATTCCAATGAAAAGGGCTGATCATGAATCCCGAAGAAAGTTTTTCCATATCCGGCTGGCAGCTGCGGATTCCTTCTCTGATTGATATTAATAATTTTATTTCGCTGGTATAAGGAAGTTTCCACATGGCACATGGAAAACCCAGTTCTTTTGCTGCTTTCCAAAGTTCTTCTGCTTCAAAACGTTCTAAAATGGACTGAGCCGTTCTAATTTGAGTCGAAATCATCTATATAATCTTTAACAGGCATCAAACCCGTTCTGAATTTCTTTCTTGAATTGGTTGAAATTAACGATTCGCATCTACAATTGCGACTGTTAAACGACTTATGCAAACCAGTTTATTTTCTTCATTCGTGATTTTTATATCCCAGATATGCGTCGTCCTTCCAACATGTATAGGTGTAACACGTCCGTAAACAAATCCGTTCTTTGCCGGGCGAAGATGATTTGCATTTATTTCCAGTCCTACTGCATGCTGATTGTCCCGGTCTTTCAGGCATAAAAAAGACGCAATACTTCCCAGTGTTTCTGCCAAAACAACAGACGCACCGCCATGCAAAATCCCGAATGGCTGATGCGTACGATGATCAACTGGCATTTTGGCCACAATATAATCTGTTCCTATTTCCAGAAATTCAATACCAATATGATCGGCAATTGTGTTTTTGCTAAAAGAATGAATGGCGTCAAGAGAAATGGATGTTGCGAACATATAAAAATTGTATAAATTTGTATCTGCTATATTAGTCAAAAACAAGGTATTTGCAAAAATAATATTTAAATAATACAATTATTTTGAAAAGAAAGTCTATATATCTCATTCGCCACGGTGAAACTGATCTTAATCGCAGAGGAGTAGTACAGGGAAGTGGTGTGGATTCTAGTTTGAACGAATGGGGAGAGGCTCAGGCCGCTGCTTTTTTTAATGCTTATCAGCATGTACCTTTTGACAAAATATATACTTCAAATTTACAGCGAACGCAGCAGTCTGTCCGCGGTTTTATAAATCAGGGTATTGCGCATGAAAGTTATGCCGGACTGAATGAAATTTCCTGGGGACTTCGCGAAGGTAAAGAACCTAACACGGGGGATTCAAGTTACTATCGAGATCTTGTACTTGCGTGGAAAGCAGGTGATTTTGACAGTGCTGCCGAAGGCGGAGAAAGTCCGAATCAGGTTCGTGACCGTCAGATTCCGGTGATAGAAACAATTCTATCCCGTCCTCACGAAAGAAATATTCTAATTGCCATGCACGGCCGTGCGATGCGCGTGTTATTAACCATTCTTTTCAAGGAATCGCTGATCCATATGGACGATTACGAGCACAGTAATCTGTGTTTGTACCGCATCAATTATTCTTATGACACTGGTCTTTTTGAAATGGAAGTGAGAAACGATACAACGCACCTGCTTTCACTGGAAATTCCTCAAACCTTGTAGGAGACCGTTTGTGTAGGGGCAGTTCCTTTGATGTATTTATGGCGGAAAACTGGCTGTGGTTCCATATTTTTGTGGCTTAGTCATTCAGCTGTAACCTTTAACTCATGTCCAAAAGGAAAATTTACTGGACTTTACAAATTGTGGGCTGGACAGTGCTCATTATGTATGAGTTTGTTCTGTACACACTTGAATACGGTTTTGATCTTACCAATTTATACAGCAGCCTTGCCAATATCCTTTTAGGTATCACGCTGACCCATATTTACCGTCTTGTAATTCGCCGATGGAACTGGTCTACGCTGCCTTTGCCAAGGCTGGCATTACGCGTTGTTGTTTCCGTTTTATTTTTGGGTTTAATTATGACGGTGGTTAACCTTCCTCTGGATAGAAAAATTTTAGAGGAAAACCTGATGAATCAGCCTTTTGTGTTCTGGAATTATTATGCAGGCTGGTCCAAAAATCTGCTTGCATGGATACTTTCCTATACCGTTTATCATTATGTTGAACAAAACAGGCTTACTGATTTCGAAAAGATAATGCTCAAAACTTCCATGCGTGAAGCGGAGGCAAAGGTGTTGCGTTCACAGCTTAATCCGCATTTTACTTTTAATGCATTAAATAGCATCCGTGCGCTGGTTTATGAAGATCCTTCTAGAGCGCAAATCAGTATTACACAATTATCCAATATTTTACGAAATTCACTTCTGGCTGATCGCAGGAAAACTGTTGATCTTCAGGAGGAATTGAAAACGGTTGTGGATTATCTTGAATTGGAAAAAGTACGATATGAAGAGCGTTTACAATATACAATTGAATCTAATCCTCAGGCCGTTTACTGGCAAGTTCCGCCTATGATGCTGCAAACGTTGGTGGAAAACGGAATCAAACACGGAGTTTCCAAAGAGATGGGTGGTGGATTTCTGGATGTAAAATCGGATATTGAAGATGATACGCTGATAATTCTTATCCGCAACACTGGAAATCTGATCAGTGCGCCAACAAATCTGGAAAATACGGATTCTGGTGGTGTTGGTTTGAAAAATACTGCCGAACGGCTTTCTATATTATATGGTAAAGGCGCATCATTCCGGATTTTTCAGGAAAAAGAGGGAGTTGTTTGCTCTGAGATACGGATTCCAACACTTTCTGATCAAATGCAGCTTTTGCAGGTGGACTAAAATGTTATCTTTGTAAGTCACCGAAATTCATTTTTAAGTAACGATTCAAGATTTTTATTTAATAAACAATTCCCGAAAACCGCCATGAGAACTCTTATTGTTGATGACGAACGTCTAGCAAGAAATGAACTTAAAAGATTACTTGAACCGTACACAAAAATTGAAATTGTAGGAGAAGCCGCCAACGCGGAGGAAGCTTTGGTAATGATCGATGACCTGCAACCTGAACTTTTATTTCTTGATATACAAATGCCGGGTAAAAACGGTTTTGAACTTTTGTCTTCTATTGAAGGAAAAAGTCCGGAGGTGATTTTTACAACGGCTTATGACGAATATGCGATTAAAGCGTTTGAATACAATGCGCTGGATTATTTGCTGAAACCAATCGATACAGAACGGTTAAAAGAAACAATTCACAGAATTGAAGAAAACCAGGCACATACTGAAATTCCTGTTTCCAATCACGAAAGAGTAGAGAAAATTCTGGGTGAGAACGATCAGGTTTTTGTGAAAGATGGTGAAAAATGCTGGTTTGTGAAGTTGGGAAAAGTGAGATTGTTCGAATCTATGGGTAATTATGTTCGTCTGCATTTTGACGATCAGAAACCTTTGGTTCTTAAATCGCTTAACAATCTGGAAGAAAGACTTGATCCGGGTACTTATTTCAGAGCAAACCGTAAACATATTATAAATCTGCACTGGATAGAAAAAATTGAACCCTGGTTTAGCGGTGGTCTTTTAGTGACTTTACAAGGTGGAGATAAAATTGAAATATCCCGTCGCCAGGCGATTCGGTTTAAGGAATTGATGAGTTTGTAGATTTTTCTTACCCGTCGGACGGCGGAAAAAGCCGTCCGACGGGTCGCCCATTCAGATGTTTTTCGGGCTGCCCGTCCAACGGTTTTTTTACCGTCGGACGGGTTTACAAACTTTGGAATGATAATCCAGGCAATTTACAGCGACAAAGCCTTTGGAATTATTGTTGAGACAGAATCAGTCATACAACCTCTGGAACAATTATTTAGTCGACTCACTCATCAACAAAGAAACACTAACATGCATATTTCTTCAAAACTATTACTATTAAGCAGCCTTATTTACTTCTTCGCCTGCACTCCTTCTACCAAAAAAGAAGAAGTCAAAACAGGAACTAAATCAGGGAAATTTAATAAAATGGAGCTGGGAAATTGTGATACTACGCTAATCGGAGGAGTTAGCCTGGTAATTAATGTATGGGAACCAACCGCTCAGGATACAGTTTCAGGCACAATCCGTGCTTTCCTAAATCAAAAACTAATTGACAGAGTAAACGATTATGCAGATTCTGCAAGCATCGCCGCTCATCCGGGTTCTGATAAAAGTATTAAAAATGCTTACGATGTTTTTGCTTCAAATTACACTAAATTTAAAACACAATTCCCTGATGCGCCGGGTTGCTGGGAAGTGGATTTGAAAGGAGATACTATTATGTATTCTTCAAAAATAATCCAGTATCAAATGGATCATTACGCGTTTACAGGCGGCGCACATCCAAACAGTTTCCGGACTTATTATGTTTTTGATACCCAAACGGGAAAGGAATTAAAATCTTCATCATTCCTCGCTGATTCCGTTGCTTTACTTAAAAAAGTAGAAAAGTCATTTAGAAAACTGGAAAACCTGGCGGATACTGCGAATCTTGAAAACGCCGGGTATTTTTTGACAAATCATAAATTTTTTCTACCTGCCAATTACGCTTTTACCCGAGAAGGAATCTACTTTTATTACAATCCGTACGAAATTGCAGCTTACGCGCGCGGAGCAATCACGTTCACAATTCCATATAAAGAGCTCGAAGGAATTGTAAAAAAGGAATTGATTTTTTAGGCTAAAAAATATTCTCGTCGACAAAACTGAGAAATCCTTTATCTGTGAAAATGACGTGATCTAAGACTGGGAGATCGAGTAATATGCCGCATTCTTTCAGTTGTTGAGTAAGATTTACATCGGCTTCACTGGCTTTCAACTGGCCTGAGGGATGATTGTGGACCAATACAATAGAACTCGCCATGTTTTCAAGTGCATGTTTGAAAACCATTTTAGGATCACAAACTGTTCCGGAAATTCCGCCAACACTTACAGCAACCGATTTCATTACTTCGTTAGCACGGTTCAGCATAATAATCCAGAATTCTTCATGCGATTTGTCTTGAAGATGCTGCCTCATTTCATCGTATACCGCCTGAGATCCATCAATGATTCTGCGCTTATTCGGAATATGGTCCGTTCTTCTGCGGCCAAGTTCAAGTGCGGCAAGGATGGTTATAGCTTTTGCTTCACCAATTCCTTTATTTTTCATCAGGTCTTTCATCCCTTGCCGGGCAAGCTCGCTGATGTTATTATTCACAGCATTCAAAATACCCTTGGCAACATCAACCGCGGATAATTTCACAGTGCCGGAACCTATCAGAATGGCAATTAATTCAGCATTGGACAATGCAGCTTTTCCTTTCAAAAGCAATTTTTCGCGGGGTCGGTCTTCTTCTGCCCAGCTAAGAATTTTACTTGGATTGTAGGAATTATCTTCTGACATACGAAAAGTTTTTAATTCCTATGACGGGAAAACTAGTCTTTGGTCATGCAGAAAGTTAACGGTGATTTTCTTTATTCACCCAATTCCGTCAGCGCAGCTTTTGCCTTGTTATCAATACTATTTTTGTATTCATGTTTTTTATAAGACATGGCTTTTTTGAAATAGCTGATAGCCAAAGTATTATTCTTTTTGTCGCGGGCAATGTAACCCATTTGCAAAGCGGCGGAAGGACCAAATGTCAGTGATGTTCCCTGACTTAGAAATATCGCACGATCGTAATAGGGCATGGCGCGGTCGACCTGATTCATTTTTTGAAGAATCCTGCCTTTCCGGTAATTTAGTTCTGCTTTGTCGCTTGGCGTAGTGAATGATTTTTCGGTATAATTATCAATAAAATTCCAGGCTTCCGTCAAATACCCGCCGTCGGTTGAGTAACGGGCTTTGTAAAGAATTTTCTGATCAGGCAATATTTTCCCGTCTGCATATTCTTCGGACAAACGCTGTGCAAATTTATCGCCTTCAACAATAGTACTTCCTTTGCTTCCTGCCAGCTTTATATATTGAATAGCATCGGAATCACGGTCAGCGAGCCAGCGGCTCATGAAGAGTTTTAAATTGCTGTCTTTAATAAAATTGACACCTTTATATTTCTGTTGAAATTTGGAATAAAAGAAAAACGCGATATCATATTTTCCTTTTTGTAAAGCAATTTCTCCCCGTAAGTAATCCAGAAAGGGAAATGGTAAATAGTCTTCACCATTGGGCGCATAATTAAGGTAATAAAGCGCGTCCTCACTTCTGCCTTCTTTCATTAAAATTGTCGTAGCGAAAAAGTGAAGAAGCAGATTATCAGGCTGATTTTTCGGTAATTGCTGGATTAGCGCTCTTTGGGAATCACTCAGCTGCAAAGTATAAGCGTGCAGAAGAAGATCAATCAACTGCGCTTCCTGTTTGAAAAATGGCTCTTCTTTTTCTACAAACTGTATTTCTTCAATACCCAGTTTTATATTTCCTTTCAAACCAAGTATTTTGGTTACCCAGGTATAATTATCAGGAACAGAACCAATTAATACATGTAAAAGTCCGAGCGATTTTAGGGTAGGATTAAATGCCGGGAATTTTTTCCTGTTATCCTGTAATAAATGATAAGCCTTGATGATATCCCAGGAAGCACTTACTTCATTTCCGAATTTCATTTTAATAAACGCCCAGTGCATTCTGATTTCGGCCTGGAAAAAACGTTTGTAGGGTGAAGAATTTGAAAGTTTGGTCAGATCCAGCAAGCGGCTGTCTTCTTTTTTACTCCATTCTTTAAATGCATTCTTATCTTCTGAAATCAGGAGATAATGCAAATCGGCATAATTGTCGAGATAGGTGATAAAAGCATTTTCCGGATCTGCTTTTCTTTCTTCATCTATTAATGCACGGGCCGGTTCAATTTTTAATTTTTGAATTTCAAAATAGGCCTTTTGCAATTTCGGAGTAAAACGAACATCGTGATAGTTCGCAGCTTTTATTTGTAAGCTACTCAGAAACAGTATAGTAATTAGAAAAAGATTAACTGAAAATTGCGATCTTAACTTACTAACGATTATATATTCTTTCACTGGATTATGGTCGGAGAAAATTAGAGCTGGTTCTGCAAATTTAAGAAGAGAAAGTTATCCAGTACTATTTGACCTGAAATCTATTAAATCAAAAGCACAAAAAAAGGTTGCCTGAAAAAGGCAACCTTCTAATATTATAATTTTCTAAAACCTAGCGGCGTTGGTGAACAGGCTCAACGCTTTCCACATCGGCAAGAATTCTTCCGCAGTGTTCGCAAACGATAAGTTTTTTGCGTTCACGGATATCTGCTTGTCTTTGAGGAGGAACGATGCTGAAACATCCTCCGCAGGCGCCACGTGATACGTGTACAACTGCAAGACCGTTCATCGAATTGTCACGTATTTTTTGATACGATTTCAACAAACGCTCTTCGATTTTTTTAATATGTTTTTCACGTTCCGCCAAAAGTCCTTTTTCCTCAGCTTCGCTTTCGCTTGTGATTAAAGAAAGTTCACCTTTTTTGGCTTTCAAATCTTCATTTCTTTCATTAAGCGTAGATTCTGCACGGTTGGCGTCATCTTCGATCAATCTGATACGTGCTTTGGCTTCGTTGATTTTCTTGTCGGCCAATTGCATATCAAGTTCCTGCAATTCAATTTCCTTCGTGATAGCATCATATTCGCGGTTGTTACGAACATTCATTTGCTGATCTTTGTATTTTTTGATCAGTTTTTCGCCATCCTTCTGGGCATTTTTAAAGCTATCGATTTCTGCATTAAGTGCAGCGATTTCGCTTTTGAATTTTCCTATTCTTGTTTCAAAACCGATGATTTCGTCTTCCAGATCTCTAACTTCTTCGGGAAGATCGCCACGGGTCTTTCTGATTTCGTCCAGGCTTGAATCAATTTCCTGAAGTTTCAGGAGAGCGTCTAATTTTTGTGCGATTGTGTTTTCCATGTATGTCTTTAATGGACTTGTTTCAATGCGTATTATATGAGTGGGACTATAAGGCTGAATCTCTTCTTCTCACTATTTTGATACTAACTTGCTCAAAAACTTATTTCTAAACAAAATATCGTACCGGATTAGTATTGACGTCTGACAAACAGAGTGCGAAATTACTAAAAATTCCTGATAAATAGTTGTATAATAAATCTTTCGTAAATACTTCGCTTTCAAAATGCCCGATATCGCAGATCATGATGCGATTATCGGCATCAAAAAATTCATGATATTTATAATCAGCGGTAACAAAAACGTCTGCTTTGGCTCTAATCGCATCAGATAAAAGAAAACTCCCGGCGCCTCCGCAAACAGCAATTCTTTGAATTTTTTTATTTAATGGTACCGTATGTTTAACAACCGGCGTCTGCATTTGGTTTTTCAGAAATTGTAAAAACTCTTCCGGTTCCATCGCTTCCGGAAGATCTCCAACCGCACCAGCACCTACTTCCTGGTTCTCATTTTCCAGATTTTGAAGGTAATAGGCCACTTCTTCATAAGGATGATTTTCCTTCATGATTTTCAAAATGGTGGATTGCATATAAGAAGGGAACATTACTTCAATCCTGTTTTCCGTCACTTGTTCATCTTTTCCTTTTGTGCCAATAGCAGGATTTGATGATTGACCAGGTTGAAAAGTACCAATCCCTTCGGTGCGAAAACTGCAATTTTTATATTGACCGATTTCTCCTGCGCCGGCTGCAAACATTGCGTCTAAAATAGTTTGCGTATTTTCAACAGGAGTGAAAAAAGTAAGTTTTGTCAGTAATTGTTTTTTGGGAGACAGCACTTTTACATTGGCCAAACCAAGTTTTTCTGCAATTTTCCAGTTAACACCATCAACAACATGATCAAGATTGGTATGGATTGCATAAATGGCAATATCATTTTTGATGGCTTTGATAACCGTTCTTTCTACATAGTTGCTGCCATTTAATCTTTTTAAGCCTTTAAATACAATCGGGTGGTGGGCCACAATAAGATTACAATTCTTTTCAATTGCTTCCTGGATGACTTCTTCCGTGGTATCTAATGAAAAAAGTACCCCTGTTACCAAAGTGAGAGGTGAACCGACCAGTAATCCGGCATTATCATAACTTTCCTGGTAAGAGGAAGGCGCAAGTTTTTCTAGCTGATGAATAACGTCTTTTATTTGTGTCATTTTTTTAAGCTGCAACTATTTGATAGCCAGAATGAATTTGTTTTTTAGAATTTTTATTTGCAAATTAAACAACATTTATTTGTCAAACGTATTGCAATCAAGAATAATAATACTAGTTTTGCACCACAATAACCCGGAACGACGGGCGAAAATAACTTGGTTTGGTAGTTCAGTTGGTTAGAATACATGCCTGTCACGCATGGGGTCGCGGGTTCGAGTCCCGTCCAGACCGCCAAGTTTATTGAAAGATTGAAGCTATTGGTTTGGTAGTTCAGTTGGTTAGAATACATGCCTGTCACGCATGGGGTCGCGGGTTCGAGTCCCGTCCAGACCGCAAAAAGCTCAGAGAAATCTGAGCTTTTTTTGTTTTCAATCTGAAATCTCTGGAGATCATAATTACGTTTTAGTAATGGGGGTATGCCTTTATACTATTAGTTAAGTACAATACATTACTGATGACGGAAATCCGGCAACTCTATTTTATCTTTTGTAACATCTTCTTCCTTGCTGCTAAATAATTTGCTGATTTTTTTCACTGGGCTGCTTGCCAGAATACCAGCTACCGTATTAACCACGGCCACGCCAAATTTTGATTTAGGATGTGCAAGCCAGGGAACTCCTGGTGGCAGGCGTTGAATGTCTTCTACAAAAGGACGCATGCGTTTTTCATAGGCCGCAAATGCATCTTCATGTTTGTTGTGTCTGGAAAGTTCTCCCGCAAGCAGATAAGCCCCTACAATGGCTAAGGTAGTGCCCATGCCTGTGAGTGGAGTAGGGCAATAGGCAGCATCACCGATCATGCCTGCCCGCCCGTTGAACCATCTTGGTGCATGTACCTGACTGATGCCGTCAAAATATACATCGTCATTTTTTTCAATCTCTTCCGCCAGACGGACCGCTTCCCAGCCGGCACCTGACAGTTTCTCTTTCAAAATTTTCTTCTGCTCGCTATTGGATAGCTTTTGATAACCTGGCTCAGAGGAAAGGAAACTGAATGATGCGCGTACGGTACCATGATTATCCGGGCGGATCATCATGACCCTTGATCCCGGAGCCGTGTACCAGCGCGCCCATTTTGTATCTGTTTCTTTTTTAGGAATTGTGTACCACGCATTATAAAGTCCTACAAATTTAATCTGCGACTCATCGCCAAAAATTAACTGCCGTGTCGTAGATCTGACGCCATCGGCAGCAATGAGCAGATCAAAAACTTCTGATTCGCCATCGCTGTATGTTGCTTTAATCTTGTTATCAGACTGGTCGACCGCTGTGATATATTTACCAAAAATATACTTTACATTATCTTTTGTGCTGTTGTAGAGTATATTGACCAAATCGCCCCGTAAGATTTCGGCTTCGCTGGTAAAGCTGTCGGCTCCGTCGCTTGGAAATGCAGCTTGAACTTTGTTGTCGCTGCTAACAAATTGTAATCCTATTTCTCCGGTATTTGCTGCCAGGATTTCATTTTCTATACCCATCATCCTTGCAATGGCGCGGCCTGCACCTCTTACATCAAGGTTCTGTCCGCCTAATCTTATTGATTTTGAACGTTCCACGATTGTCACATCAAAACCATATTTCGCCAGCCAAAATGCTAATGTTGGGCCAGCAATGCTTGCTCCTGACACGAGTACCTTTTTAATTTCACTATTCATATACACGTTAATTCAGATTTCTGTTTTGCAAGCTTTAAGACTAATTATTTTAATAGCTCAAAAATGATACCATTGATAATAACGCAGAGTTTCTCATTACTTTTTTATCCGATATAAAAAGGGAGCTTTATTAGCTGCGCCAGTGAATTTTTTTTCAAGTCGCTCTAAAACGTTTAGATCCAGAATTTTTTTCTGGAAGTTATTTCTGGCGAAAGGTTTATCAAAAATGGATTCGTAGAGTTCTTGTGCTTCCTTCATTGTAAAAGTTTCTGAAAGCAGGTTAAATGCCAGGAGTTTTTCATCCAGATTTAGCCTGAGACTATCGAGCGCTTTGGCTACAATAATATTGTGGTCGATGATCATAGCCGGCAGATCTTTTATGTTGTACCATTGAATTGACTCATCAAGATCTGTTTTTTGGGGAACTACCTTATTAATATCAACCAGCGCGTAATATCCTATTGAAATAAATCTTTTGGTGAACCAGTCGTACTCTTCTTTGTCTTGCTTACTCCCAACAGACATTTGCGGGTTAGATGCAATTAACTCGTCGATGAAATCAAGATTATTCCTAGATGCACTTCCGAAAACATAAAACTGATCAAGATAGATATTACTCAACCCTGTGCGCTCCTGAAGAATCCTATTGGCGGCTTTATCAATATCTTCATTCTGATATACAAAGCCCCCGGGAAGTGCCTGAAAATTTCCTTTAAAGTTGAGTTTGTTGACTAATACCTGAAGCTGCTTTGCATGATATCCAAATATGACACAATCAATAGAGAGTTGTTGAATGAAATTCTGTTGACTTGGATTATGCATACTTTATTGATTTTGTAGAAGTAACGAAATTACTGCTTTCTGTTAAGCAGAGATTGAAAATTATCTGAATCATAATCGCAGTCCCCAGGTAGAAATATTCAAAAAGGAATAAATATTAACCATTTTGCATAATACAAATTTAAAACATAAAAATATTTATTGTCTAAATATTAGACAATAATAAAATAATTGATACTTTTGATCATCATTATCTAAAATGATATTCCTGAATTACTGGCTGGTAAAGTATTAAAGGCTTTGCAAGGTTGTAGAAGAGGTTAAAGAGAATTCAAATCAGCAATTTAATTAACTGTTCAATATCACTTTTAACATGTAGAATGATGAGAAAATTAAACTTAATCTGCCTTTTATTAATGCTGTGTGTTGTGTTTAACAGCAATTCCCAAACTACGGCCCCGGCTGATTTCTTTGCCGGAAAATGGGAAGTAACAGTAATTGGGACACCAAATGGTGATTCAAAAATGATTGTGGATTTGGTGCGAACAGATGGCAAACTGACCGGACAAATGTCAAATCCGGCCGAACCATCCGCTGAAAAGGTTCCTGTTACTGTTGATGAAAGTGCAGATTTACTGGATCTCGCGTTTAACGCACAAGGCTACGACGTGACGATCAACCTTAAAAAAGTGGACGATGATAATCTTAAAGGCAGTTTGTTGGGTATGTTTGACGCAGTTGCAAAACGGATAAAATAAGCCAGAATTTGTTAATAATAAGAGAGTTAAGGTGTAAGAAATGCAGAGTGTGCATTACACCTTAACTCTCTTTTTTTATCTCGTACCAGAGTTCTGTCATACCATTTTTATAAGTTGTAACGTCTTTTAGATGCAAAGGCTGTTCTTGCCCTATTTTGTCAAAAAATGATAACTCATCACCCAAAATAATCGGCAAAACGGATACTCTTATTTCATCTGTTAATTTTAAGCGAATAAATTCTTTGGCAAGCATTGCGCCGCCCACAACCCAGACATTCTTATAGTTTGGTTTTAGAATTTCATCCACCAGTTTGTTCAAATCACCAGCATAAAATTCAATATTCTCTCTTTCGACAGGCAGCTTTCTGCTGGTTATCACTATGGTAGGTTTGTCGCCATAGGCCCACCCGTAAGATTTGGAAAGTTCCAGAGCGTGTTCGTAAGTACGGGAGCCCATTATATAACAACCTATTGTCTTCAGAAATTCTTCCGGATCTTCTCCTGAAACACCGTTCTCGTAATTGCTTGATGTCTCAAACCACGCAGTACTATTGTCTTTTTTGGCAATGATGCCATCCAGACTTGAAACCATGTGTATGGTAACTTTAAATTTGTCGGATTCCATGATATTTTATGTTGTGAGCCATTGCCGGCGTGTTCAATCACTACCTTTTCATAAATTTCTCGAATGATCAGGAGTGTTTTTCATCTGCATAAGTTTGAAAAAAAGAACGGTATGGTCAAAATTTGCACAGATTATTTAACGGATCAGGGTAATAATTTAGGATAGAAGAGTAATTATTTGTGATAGATCTTAGGAAAGACTGAGTTGGTATAATATTTGGAGCGTTTGATTCGGGGTTATTGTAATTAAACCTCGTTTTATTCAGTTGTGCACCAATCATCGGCGTTACAGTAAGGAAAGACATAAGAATGAATATAGAGAGCATCGCAGACAACATTATTGAGAAACTTAATATATATTCTTCAAAGCCATTGCGGAGTTAATTTGCAATGACTTTTTTGTTGTAACGCAGTCGAAAAAGTTCGAGCTATTTAAATTTGACGATCCAGTGAGTTTTGTGAAGCCATAAGATGATTATCAGGGAAATTGCAGCTGACAAAGGATTTTAGATACTATTTCAATATTTGAATATCCTTTCCCATGTTTTTGGCAAGTAGATTAATTGGGTTTCCCGGCTTGTTATCTACTAAAACAGATCACTGGACGGTTTAAAATAAACGAATGGCTTTAACGGTTACTCTAATTGGGATTTTAGCGCTGATCGCGCTTATTTCTGTCGTTCGGTTAAATACCTTTCTGTCTTTTCTGGCTGTAACAGTGGGTGTCGGCCTGGCGTTAGGACTTCCCGGCGCCACAATTGTGGATTCCATTCAAAAAGGAATTGGTGGAACATTGGGATCAATTACGGCTATCATTGCATTGGGAGCTATGCTCGGTAAACTGGTCGCGCAAAGTGGTGCCGCTGAGCGTATTGCTTTTAAATTGATTGAACTGGTCGGAACTTCAAATGCGCGGTGGGCATTTATGCTAACCGGTTTTATTGTAGGCTTGCCCTTATTCTATTCTGTTGGATTTATGTTATTGACGCCGGTCGTGATCACAGTTGCATATCGATACAAGTTGCCTGCGCTCTATATTGGTTTGCCTATGCTGGCATCTTTGTCCGTTACACAAGGATTTTTGCCACCTCACCCGGCTCCGTTGGCAATCCTGAAACAATTCGATGCATCCATGGGCACAACACTTTTTTACGGGATCATTATTTCAATACCTGCCATATTAGTATCAGGAGCGCTTTTCGGGCTGACATTAAAAAAGTATACAAATCTGCCAAATCCTGCATTCATTGCCCCGGATATGAAATTTGACAAAGCGCCGTCAACCTTCACCAGTTTTTTTTCGCTTTTGTTTCCACTCATATTAATTGGCAGCAGTGCAATTGTCTGCCCTTTTTTACCAGCAGCATCTTGGTTGAAAATGACTTTGCTTTTTATTGGAGAGCCGGTCATAAGCATGTTTCTTGCCGTAATTCTGGCATCTTTTACACTCGGTTTACGACAAGGGAAATCGATGCAGGAGGTAACAAATTTATTAACAGATGCCATTAAAGATGTAGCCATGCTTTTCCTGATTTTCGGGGGCGCCGGTGCGTTTAAGCAGGTTTTAACGGATGGTGGAGTAAATCAATCCATTGCAGATATGATGCAACATTCGACGCTGCATCCCTATGTTCTGGGCTGGGGTATGGCTGCACTTATCCGCGTTTGTGTCGGGTCATCAACAGTGTCAGGTATCACAACTGCCGGATTTATGGCTCCATTGCTTATTTCAACAGGTGTGGATCCAAATCTGATGGTGCTGAGTATTGGTGCGGGGAGTATGATGTTTTCACACGTGAATGATACCGGCTTCTGGCTCTTTCGGGAATATTTTCAGGTTTCGATGACTGATACATTAAAAACCTGGTCCATTATGGAAACGTTGGTATCTGTAACCGGATTGGCGGGTGTCATGACACTTCACTGGTTTCTGACTGCATTTTAAATATTTCACGCAAAGGCGGCAAAGACAAAACAAAGTCCGCAAATTTTGTAGAATTACAAACCTTTGCGAACTCTGCAAAACTTACCTTCTTTACATGAAAAATTAAATATTGAATACAGCTATCATGGCTTGATCCTTATTTTTTTAGCTCTGCATAATATGAGGCTGGCCGAAGACTATCCTTATGATCGTACGTGTAATTCCACAATTTCATATAAGAATCAGCAGGAAGAAATGTGTCGTTATTTTCTTTCAGCTTTTTGGAAAGCGTAACTTCCAGACCTTCCTGTAACGTTTTGAATTCCGGTTTGTTAACGAGATTATTCTGCTGATAAGGATCCGTTTTATTGTCATATAAAAGCCATGGCCCGTTGAGTTTCCGGGCGTAAGTATATCGGTCGGTACGTATTCCTCTGTATTCTCTGCCTCCATTTGTAAAATTCCATTCATGAAAAGGTACCGGAAGCATAATCAGGGCTGCTTCAATGGGGTATTTTTTTGGTTGAAGTAAACCTTGTGATACATCTTTTCCATCAATGGACGCCGGGATTTTGATTTGAGACAATCCCAGCAACGTAGGTAAAATATCCGGCGTGCCAATCGGCTTGTTGACAACAATACTTTTTTTGCCCAGCTTTTCAGGATAACGTATCAGCATAGGCACCAAAATAGATTCATCCCAAGGTCTTTGTTTTCTGAAAACGCCGCGGGTAAGCAGCATATCTCCATGATCCGAAGTGAATACAACAATCGTGTTTTCTGCAATACCCTGATCATCCAGCGTTTTCATTAATTTTCCCATGGCATCATCCAGAGCGGTGCAATGGGCATAATAATTCGCCAGCGTATTTCTGGCACTATCCTGCAATTCGGCAGGAACGTTCGGGCGAACTTTCAGCTTAGCCGGGTCGTACATTTTTTTATATTTTTCGGGCGCGGTATTGTACGGATTATGTGGCGGTCCCCAGGAAAGTACGAGCAGGAAAGGAGAATCTTTGGATTTTTTAATAAAACCTATGGCACTGTCAGTTTGCGAAAATGCATCGTATCCTTGCCAGGTATGTTTCTGATCATTCTCATCAAAATAAAATGAGCTGTTGTAATCATGTGAAACTTCCCGCACTTTCCAGTAATCAAACCCCTGACGACGGTCGCGGGTAACCGGTTTGTCGCGCGCACTAAACGGATCTTCACCATTTTTATGCCCGTTTACATGCCATTTGCCGATAAATCCTGTTTTGTATCCATTCTCTTTAAAAATCTCCGCCATGGTCAGGGCGTTATTGGATAGCGGTTTGTCGTTATAAAATAGACCATGTTTTAATGGATATTGTCCGGTTAATAAGGATCCACGATAAGGTGTACAGACAGACATGGTGGCTACTGCGGTTTTAAAAACGACACTTTGCCCGGCTAATTTATCAATATTGGGCGTTTTCACATCCGTGTTTCCTGCATAACCAGTCGCTTCTGCGCGCCACTGATCGGCCAGAATAAATATGACATTAGGTTTCGGAGTTTTCGGTTTAGCAGGTTGAATACAGTAAACCGAGGCAAAACAGGTTAGGAAAAAGCCTGTGATTTGAAATGTCTTCTTCATTATTTTATAGGTTGAAATGGAATCAAGCCAGGATTTTGAATAAAATATTTTTGCGCATTTGCAATCGGCGTTATAAGGAAAAACAACGAATGGTAAATATAATGTATATAGAATTTATAGACTATTGAGTTGTCTTAAATTTGGTTATTTGTAATAATTGATTCGATATACAAATTCTAATTAAATTGTGACTTTATTACATATAATTTTTGTATTATTACCTGTTTAGTTATAACGGATATAATCTGTACTGATTTTCAAACTAAATTTTATGGAGGAAAAAACCGGAATTCAAACACAGGTGGAACCGCAATATCCAATATCAAAAGGCCTGGCCATTGTGGCTGGTTCCGTACTGGCTATTGTGCTTTCACTTATTTTTCCTCTCGGGGAACTCTTATTATACGTATTTGCTTACCTCGCAGGAAGAGATGAAAAAAGGCAAAGCAATAATCAGATTTAGATTCCTGCTAAAACGGCTTATTTATGTCTGATTTTGTTTTTCCTTTTCAACCAAAGCATGGCTCCTGTAACACTGAGAAATCCGGGTGTTAATCCAATAAGCACATAAAGTATTTTCACAAAAATTCCTCCGAAATTTCCGATGTGAAGCTGGTATATCTGCCATTCCAGCCGGTCCGTAAAGCTCTTTTTTGCAATATCTGATACCCCGATTAATTTTCCTGTTTGCGGGTCAAATGAGACCCCGCTTGCTTTTCCCTGAAATAAAAACCAGCTGGTATCTTGAAATTTTCCTCTTACCAAAACGGGTTGTCAGGATACTGTCGGCATTGTTACGGCAATAGGCGAAAAACCTTTGATTTTTTTTGACTGATCGATGACTAAATCCATATTCGCAGCGACGGTTTGATTCACAATTGGCGGATTTATTTTCCAGCCGGAAGGCATAAAAAAATCCATATTCATCCAGAAACCGGTGAAAAATAAGATCAAATTAAACACCATCGCCCAAACACCTATAACTCTGTGAAGTGAAGAAACTGCTGTCCGCTGGTTTTTGAAATTCAATACATTTTTAAATCTTAAAGCATCCCAAAAGTGCTTGCGATAGATAATCAGGCCAGTTATTAAGGATAGTACCATCACCAATCCGACAATCCCTGAAAACAATTTCCCGGGCATACCAAGCTGCAAACTGTAATGAAACTGATAAAGCCAGCGAAAGAAAGAAGGCGAAAAAGCACTGTAATTTCCTTCGTGCAGAATTTTGCCGGTGTAAGGATCTACAAAAACGAAATAGAGATATCCTTCGGTTTCTCCCTGCTGGTTTTTGTAAATCATAAATTCATAGCTATCGCGACTGTTCACCGGGAAATCGTGTAAAACGATCTTTTTCAGGTTCGGGTAACGGACAGCTAAATGTCGATAGATCTGATCAACCGGAGCTGTTTTTCTGCCAACTGCCAGCTCATGAAGTTCCGGATGAATTTTCCGATCGAGCTCAGTTCTGAACATAAGGATTGAGCCAGTCAGGCCGAACAGCAGGAAAAATATTCCTGCTGCCAGTCCCAGCCAGCCGTGCGCTTTAAATGCCCATTTTGTAACGGTTCTTTTCAGCATTAAACTAAAAATTTGGCATTAAAAATTATATCCTACCGTAATTCTGTATTCTCTAGGCGCATAAGGAACGTAGGCAAAAAGCCCAACCGGCCGCGTCCAGGCGCTTCCGTAATTGAAGCGATTGAAGATATTATTTACAATTCCATTCACAGAAATCCGGTTATTGGACCAGCCCAAACCGCCATCAACTCTGAATAAATTGGAAATCGGCAAATTTCCGTCTTGTGAATATCTTCCCTTTCTTCCGGCCTGAAACTGGTAACCAGCTGAAACCGAAAGTCCGTTTAATTTTTTAACAGGCAACTTATAATTCAGCCAGGTATTTTGAATGTGTTTTACCAAGTAAGGTGATGGAAGCCCAACATTGCTTTCGTTTGCATCTTTTGATATGTAAGAATCCGTGTAAGCATAATTGATCACAGTATTCAGGCCTTTGAAAATTTCTCCTTTCAGGTCAAATTCAACACCTTTTGATTTGGTTTGTCCGATCTGCGACTGGAAATTATTGTTATTCGGATCGGTCACGATAATATTGTCGCGGGTAATCTGGTAAACCGAAACCGACGTATTCCATTTTCCATCCGCCCAATCTTTTTTAAGACCTGCTTCAAGATTTTTTCCTTTTAATGGTTCAAAAACACCGCCGGCAGCACTTATTCCGCTTTGCGGCGTATAGGTATGATCCAAAAGTCCATAAACCGACAAATCCTTCACTACTGAATAACTCAAACCTATCCTTGGCGTAACAACAACATCAGAAACACTCGTTGGTTTAGGAAGTGAAACGCTGTTTTTTGAAGAAGTCAGTCTTGCGGCCAACGTAATTCTCAACTTATCATTCAGAAGATTTAATTCATCCTGAACATACCCTGCATAATACTGGATGTACTGTTTATTTGTAGCAATATCCGAAAGCTTTCCAGTCTTTTCATTCGAATCAAAAGTGATACCGTAAACCGGATTTAAAGCATCCAAAGGATATAGTGCCGGATTTGCTTTTGGATCATTATAACCTGCATAACCCAGGAAATTTTTACGGTTGTAGTCAAAACTGGCCAATACATTATGTGTGATCGCACCTGTTGAGAACTGTCCGTTGACGAAAGTCTGTAAAGCGTAAACACTTGAATTAAAGCGCTCATAAGTCAGTCTTCTCTGGATCAAATTTGGTGTTGCTTTGTTATAAGCTGAGACAAAAAAGTAATTTCCATCCAGGTGACTTCTGGCATAGGTGGCCTTCGCGGTGAACTGCCATTTTTCACTCAATTGACTTCGATAAGTTAGAAAACCGTTGTTCTCATTAGCCTGAGCCGGTTTTTTATTAGGATCGGTAATGCTGAAATCGCGTGGAAGCGAACCAAAACCATATGGAGAAAATACAGTGACCAGATATTGCTGAAAACTTTGTTTGCCATAAATATATTCCGCAGTCAGTGATGATTTACTGTTGATATTGTAACGAATTACGGGCTGCACCACAACCTTGTCATTAAAAGCAAACTTCTGAAATGATTGTGCTTTTTGTCCGGCTACATTTAGTCGATACTGCCACTTTTTATTTTTGCCAAAACTTCCATCAAAATCACCGGTCAAACGGTAAAGATTAAAACTCCCGGCTGTGAAGCTGATATTATTTGAGCGGATACCGGTGGGATTTTTTGTAACAATATTAAATGAGCCGGCAGGATCACCAATTGAGTTCATAAAGCCGGCAGGGCCTTTAATAAATTCCATGCGGTCAATGATCGAAGCATCTTCCGGCAGTGGTCCGTAATAGATCATGGTAATATCCATCCCGTTTCTCAGCGTACTGATTCCGGCTCCGCGCATGAAAATCAGTGGTCCATAAAAATCGGCGGTATTGTTACGAATGGCACCGCTGACATTTCGGGTTACGCTTTCATTAACATTGATCGCCTGCTGATCCCGAATAATACTTTTGTCGATTTCCTGGATATTTTGCGGAACTGAAAGTAGTGCCTGATTTAATTTTAAAGAACCAGAAACGTTGTCGATTTTATAGCGTTGATAATATTTGGAGCTGATTGTAACTTCGTTCAGTTCCCTGCTTGCAGTGTCCGAATCCAATGTTGACTTATCTTTTGTCTGAGCAAAAGAGATGTTGGAAATGATAAAAAATGCGGCAAAAAGAAATTTATATTTCATTATAATACTCAATTCAATAATATTCCGGATGTATTTAATATCCCGAAGCGGCGGGATTTGGTATGCAGAAACAATTTGGATCACCAGATTATAGGACTAAGTGATCCCGGAAATCTGGGATAACATTAGCGTACTATTCTGTTGGAGAAATTAACAAACATAGTAGCGCATTCTGCCCGAAAAGCAGCAAACACTTCCGTTCGTAATAATCAAATTGTCCTGCAAATAGCTGATCAGACAGCCAAAGGCGGGTGAAAAATTTCGTCCGGGGAATTAAGCGGTGAAAGCGCAGAATTGTATTGAAATACAACGGCAAGCGGTAATTCAAAACCGGAAGGTTGAGCATTAAAAATGCCTGGAGAATTTGTATCCATGACCTGATAAATCAGACTGGCCAGATAATCCTGTTCTGCCTGACGCTGTTGTTGCTTCTCACTTTCGGCCAGTTTTTTGGCAAGGTAACATTTACCGTCACAATGCAGCTGTGGCCTGTTTCGGTTGATACACAGGTTTTTGACAATATATTCTCTTCTAATCTCGAAATCCAGACAGATCAAAGGAATCACCCATGCTTTCACAAGCATTAAAGTAAGCAGGCATAAGCCAATCCATTGTCTGTGAGAACCTTTCAAACGAAAATCTTAATTATACTGGTAGAATAGGGTGGTAAAGGTAAGCACGGAATTCTACAATGAGAACAAAATTTAAGATTGTCAAATGACATTTATCTAAAACAGATGTCATTCAGTTACTTAATCTTTGTCGGTGTTAGAAATGCCGTTTCCAGCTTGTATTTCGTCCAGTCTGGCTTGAAACAACTTTCCAAATCATGATTTGAAGGCAAATTTTGAAGAAAAAAAACAAGAAATCATGAAAACACAGACTGCAAAAAGAATTTATTGGACAGGCGCTGCTTTAACTTCACTATGGTTCGGCGCAAGTGGATTTTTCGAATTGACAAAAAATCCTTTGGTATGGGGTATAACAGTTCAATTAGGTTATCCTCCACATTTTATTTACATCCTGGGCGTCGCCAAAGTGCTGGGCGTTATCGTCCTTTTAATACCTGACAGACTTTTAAGGTTAAAAGAATGGGTATTCGCCGGAATATTTTTTGACATCATTTTTGCCTTTGGCTCAAAGGTAAGTGTGCTTGGTGTCGCTGCAACCACAGATGCTGTAATCGCTTTTGTTATGGTTTCTGTCACGTATCTGATGTTCAGAAAAATACATGACGGTACAGGTTTTAGTTATTCGGGTTCTTCATCTTCTCAGATTAAGTAATAAAAATTTTGCATGCTTAATACTAAAAAACCGTCTCCAAATCATTTGAGACGGTTTTTTAATTTATAGTCAATAAGGAATTCAGAATTTATTATCCAATTACTTTTCTCAGGTTTTTGTAACACAAATCAACGGTATCAAAAGTAGGAGCGAGGTCATACTCAACAAAGAAATATTGCAGACCCGCAATTTTGGCTGCTTCAAAAATTCTCTTGAATTCCACGACACCAGTTCCAACTTCGGTAATGGTCTGCAAATCTTTTTTGATATCCTTTACATGCCATAAGGGAAAGCGGCCTGGATGTTCTTTGAAAAGCGCCACAGGATCTTTGCCCGCTTTTGTTGCCCAAGCCAGATCAAGCTCCATTTTTACAAGGTCTTTATCGGTTTGAGAAAGTACAAGTTCGTAGGCCGTTTTTCCTCCTTCAACCGGATCGAATTCCGTTGCGTGGTTGTGATAGGCAAAACCAATTCCTGCTTTTTTACTGGCCTCTCCGGTTTTTTGAAACACTTCAATTGAGTTTTTCACTTCCTCCATTGTGCCTACCGGCGTACTGGCACACACGAGAAATTTCAACTCTCCTTCCGCTGCGTCATCAACCAGTTGCTGATAATTATCGCGAAGATTCATCATCGTCGGGATTGTAATCGGCTTTCCATCTGCACCCACTGGCATTTTTCCACCTTTTGGCATTTTAAAAGGTGCACCTAATGCATGATGCGCGCGCCATTTCATCCCCAGATCTTCAACCAGTTTTTTAAATTCTTTTGGTTTGTATCCGTAATAACCACCGCGTGTGCTGAACGCTGATTCAATTTCCTTGTATCCGATTGAAGCAATTTTTTCAAGCGTTGCTTTCGGATCATTGTTCATTTTTTCAAAAACGGTAAATAACTGAATTCCAACCGGTCTTTCAGCTGCGAATAAATCAGTTAAACCTGAGGCATTTGATAAATATGGTATAGCAAGGCTTCCTGCGGTTAGTGCTCCTGCTTTTTTTAGAAAATCTCTTCTGTTATTCATAAAAGATAAATTAGAAGGTTAATATCCAGTCTCTTAGATTATTGTTGAAAATTGATTTTTGAAAATGACAAGAGCGGTTGTATTGCTTTTGCTTCATCGTTTTTAAAGACAAAATATATATCATGCTTGCCTTCGGTATCCTTGATTTTGATTTTAACCGGCGGTCTGGCGAAAGGATTACGCTGTTTTACAACTTCACCCGGTTTGGCATTCTTTTTCTCACTTTCCATTTCTGCCATAACTTTGGCAACGTCAATTTCCGGGGCAACTTCTACCTTTTCAGTTCCGATAACCGGACCAGTAGGGGAATCAAGTCGTATTTCAATTGTTCCGCCAACGCTTCCTTCCCTTTTTTGTGCCGAAGCATTCAATTCAAGTTTATTGATACCTGCCAGATCGATTTGTTTGAATCCAAGATAACTGCCATTAAAAGGAACCACACTGAAACCTAATCCTGCCACACCCAGCGCTTTAAGTTCTGCGCCTTTTACAATAGGCGCTTCCGCTGCATTGATTTCCGGACTGCGCAACACGATCATTTCTTCGGAAGTTTGAGCCGGAATTGTTTTTGCTCCTGTAACCGCATGATCCGTGAAAGCGGCTCTGATTATCACTGAGCCCTTTCCGTCATCTCCTTTTGGAATCTCAGGTTTATATTCTCCTTTTACAGGAAGTGTGCTAAGCGTTTTATCGGTACTGTTTAAAATGTATTTGACAATTACTTCTGCATCCGCAACAGGCAGAGCAGGGTGGGCAGCCATAGCCACTTCTCCCCAAACTCCGGAACCACCTTCACGTACTTTTTTGACCAGTTTTTCCAGCGCGCCGTTCTGACCCTTATACTTATTGGAAACATCAGCAAAGGATGGTCCAACGGATTTAGTATTAGGCTGATGACAAACTTTACAGTCACTTTTGCTCATTAAAATCTGTGCTACGGCGAATTGTGTCGAGGCATCTACACTGCGCTGACTTTGCGTAACTTCTGCATAATCAAATCCTTCCGAGGTATAGTCGATACTGACCGCAACTTGTGAAGGTTTAATTTTTCCGTCAGCCAGACTGCCATCTTCCTTATCGTTTACATTGACTGCATAAGCAATCGGTTTATCGGCGAAGAAAAATGTTTTGTTTCCGGCAAGATTTACAGAAACCTGCGGCGGCTCATTTCCTGCGACTATTTTTATGGATTGCGAATTACTTGCACCTTTGGAATCTGTCACGGTCAGACTTGCTGTGTAAACACCTGACTTGTCAAATGAAACCGTTGGATTTGCAGTGGCAAAAATTCTTGGAGCAACGCCAACGCCTGTTATTTTCCAGCTGTATTTTAAAGCATCTCCATCAAAATCTTTTGTTCCCTCAGAAGATAAATTTGCTTTGAAAGGTACCGTTCCGCCTTTTTTATCCGTGGAAACCTGAACGATCGGTTTTCTGTTTCCACCATTATATTCAATGCGGATTAAACGCGAATTATCACTTTTTCTAAACCAGTTGCTACCGTATTCAAGGATGTACAAATCGCCATCCGGGCCAAATTTTATATCTATTGGCTGCACCGGATGATAGGAGGGAAGTACCCGCTCCATCGAATCATAATCACCGTTTTCTTTCATACTGATCGCCATAATCCAGCCACGGGAAAAATCAGCAGCGATCCATTTATTTTCGTAATAAGCCGGCCATGGACGTTTTGGATTTACAAAATCAGATTTGTGATAAACCGGTCCGCCGGTGGCACTTCTTGACCCTGAACCTACCAGCGGGAATTTTTCAGAAACGCCGTATGGATAATAAATAAAGTTTGGCGCCGTCGGTGGAAGATCTTTTAACCCGGTATTGTTGGGAGAATTGTTTACCAAATGCATCGGATCTTTTTTCTCCAAAGGTTTATTTGCTGCATAATCGTAAACCGGAAAAGCCTGATTATCTGCTACAAACCATGGCCATCCGAAATTACCGGGTTTTCTGGCCTGGTTCATTTCATCATAACCTCTCGGCCCGATTTCTGAATCTTCGTTTGCATCCGGACCAACTTCACCCCAATAAACATAATTCGTTTTACTGTCAACCGAGATTCTCCAAGGATTTCTGTGACCCATAGAATAAATTTCAGGTCTTGTTTTAGCAGTTCCTTTTGGATAAAGATTGCCTTCCGGAATGGTATAAGTTCCGTCCGCTTCCGGGTGAATTCTCAGGATTTTTCCTCTCAGATCATTCGTATTCCCCGCATGTGCCTGATCATCCCAGCTGCTTCTTCCTTCACGTTCGTCGGTTTGCGCAGCTTTCTGGTTTCCGGTATTATTTCCAACCGTCAGAAAAAGATTTCCTGCTTTATCCCAGGTCATTCCACCACCAGTATGGCAGCAAACTTCTCGCTGGGTTTCAACTTCCAGAACTACTTTTTTAGAACTTTCAACCAATTGTTCATCCTTGATTTCCCAGCGTGTCAAGATGTGTTTTTTCTCAGTGGGATGCGCGTAATACAAATAAATCCAGTGATTTTTTTCATAATTCGGATCCATCGTAAAACCCATCAAACCTTCTTCCGCTTCCCTCACCACGCCTTCTGCACTGGTGTATTTTGTGTTGACGGGAATAGTTGCGATGAGGTCGGTCGATTTTGTAGCTGCATTATATTTTTTCAATGCACCTTTTCTTTCAATAATGTAAGCAGAGCCGTCTTTCAGGACTTCGAAAACCATCGGTTCGTCCAGATTTTCTGCAATGACCACAGGTGTAAACCTGCTTTCGTCAGGTTTGGGTTGACTATCCTGTGTAGTAAATGAGGCAAGAAAAGCCAGCGTGGCAATTTTAAAAGACGTTTTTGAAATTTGTAGTAGTCGTGGATAAACTGCGGATGGATCAATCATTATAGTTAGGTTAATAAATACCCTGAAATATAATAATATTTTAAGAAAAAATGGTTAAAAGCGAAGGGGTTTAAAACATATTAGATCAGCTACTCGACGGCATAGACCAGTTTTAAAGTCATGGAGAACAATGCGTGTCGCACTTAACCCTTTCTTTACAAACATTAAATTCGAAATATCCTGTATCAGTAAATCGTTGTAAAACTTTCATGTTTATATTTGCGGGCTTTGAATTAAAAAATAACCGGCCTTCACAACAATTGAATAGTTCAAAAAAACAATGGATAGCCATGAGCCTGCTCACCTTGATGCTTGTAAAAGCTTGGGTGCTTCCGTTGTTGTATCTGGATTTTGAAATTCGCCGGGATTATATTGTGGCCAACTTATGCGTGAATCGTGATAAGCCAATTCTGCTTTGCAACGGTAAATGTTATCTTACCAAACGCGTGAAAGACGCCAAAGAAAAAGAAGAACGACAAGCAGAAAACGATTATTTGTCACATCTTTTGTATCAGGTTATGGATAACAGGACGGTGGTTTTTAACGTATTAGAAAATCAATTTAAGCTCCGTTCTTTTGTTCAATACCAATTTAATCCTTCGCTTACCGCCCATAATCCGGCATCTGATATTTTCCATCCACCTCTGTTTAACTGATTTATTTTGACGCAGTAATTGTATAAGAATGGTGAACCAGTCTGAAATATTTCTGTGTTTCCAAAATTCTTCATACTTCTAATGTGACAGCAAAAGTCGCGACGTGTTAAACTGTGGAATCAACTATTCTGAAAGTTTTACGATTTTCTGTTTATGCCAGAACTTTTCACAAAGTGCTGACAATCATTTTGTTGTTATTTCTGAATAGTTGTCAGACAAAAGAAAATCAAAAAACAGAAGACTGGAAACCTACGCCAATGAAGTGGGTTAAGCCGGCAAACTTTCCTGATCCGGTTTATAATCTTTCAAAAAATCCATTGACGGAAGAAGGTGTTGCCCTGGGAAGAAAACTTTTTTACGATCCGGTTTTGTCGAAAACAAACAATATAAGTTGCGCAAGTTGTCATGTTCAACAAGCTGCTTTTTCGCATCAGGGACAAAGTTTTAGTCTTGGAATTCATGGACAGTTTAGCAAACGAAATTCCCCCTCGATACAGAATATGGCCTGGAATCCTGTGTTTTTTTGGGATGGAGGTGTTCATGATCTTGATTTTGTGCCTTTTAATCCGGTTCAAAATCCGCTTGAAATGGGAGAAAGTGTGAAAAATGTGATTGACAAGATTAAAAATGTTCCCGGCAATAATTCCAATAATTATCCCAAAATGTTTAAAGCAGCTTTTGGAACGAATGAGATAAATTCTATCAGAATGATGAAAGCCTTGTCTCAATTTATGGTTACGATGGTTTCAGCGGATTCGCCTTATGATCAGTATGTTACAGGAAAATACAATGCTTTAAGTTCGGAACAAAAAGAGGGGCTGATAATTTTCAAAAATAAATGTGCGTCCTGCCATTCAGGTGAATTGTTTACCGATTTTAGTTTCAAAAATAATGGCCTGGCTCCTTTGAAAGCCAACGATACCGGAAGGTTTGATGTAACCAGACTTGAAAAAGACAAATATAAATTCAAGGTTCCAAGTTTGAGAAATATTGGTTTTACAGCACCTTATATGCACGACGGAAGATTCAAAATGCTGGAAGAAGTATTGGAACATTATGCTGAAAATGTGATCAAATCAGAGACGCTGGATCCAATATTGATTCAGGAAAATGGCAAAACCGGAATCAGTCTTTCAAAGGAAGAAAAGAAAAAGGTGATCGCATTTCTGAAAAGTCTGGACGATCAAAAGTTTTTGCAAAATCCAACGCTTGCTGCTCCGAAAGTGTCTGCGTTTTAACATAAAATTAATGCTTTGTTGAGGTCTGATTTTATATTTAATTCCATTGTTTAGCCGTTTTGAAATCGTGGAAGTATTCATTGTAACTAATTACCGTGCGCTGCACCTTAATGAAGATTTGATGATTTGTTTCTGTAAATATTCGAGTGCTCTGCACCATTTTAAAAGATGCAGCGCACCAAAATATTTTGCAGAAAGGGAATAAATAAGACATTAAACGATCCATGGTGCAGCACACCGTAATAATTGTAGAAAAGGATAAAAACACATCAACGATCTAAGGCGCAGAGCGCCGCAATAATTGTAGAAAAGGATATTATTCATCACAGATCCAAGGTGCAGAGCACCGTAATATTTGTAGCCAATATGAAAAAACTGATTTATTTTTCCTTGCTAATATTGATTTCTGCTATTTCAATTGTAGCCTGTAACGACGATTCAAAAGACGTTACTGATAATCCTGATTTGTCGGCCGGAACAGGGAAACTGACTTTGAAATTTGACAACGTTTCCGGAAATCAGGATCTGAAACTGGACAGCACAACTTACACAAACAGTTCCGGAGAAGATTTTACCGTTTCAACTTTAAATTATTTCATCTCAAATATTAAACTGACACGGGACGATGGTAAAACTTACACTATTCCACAGGATTCCAGTTATTTCCTGATCCGTGAATCTGATCCAAAATCCCAGATCGTGACTTTGAAACAATTACCGGACGGAAACTATACCGGTATCGAATACATTATCGGGGTTGACAGTTTGCGCAGTGTTTCAGGAATTGATAAGCGTGTCGGCGCGCTTGATCCGTCAGGCGATCCGGAAGATGGCGGGATGTATTGGGCGTGGAGTTCGGGTTATATATTTTTGAAACTGGAAGGTTTGTCATCAAAAGCAACATCTGCTAATAATAAATTCTACTATCACATTGGATTTTTTGGAGGATATGATTCCAAAACGGTAAATAATATCAAATCCGTAAAACTTGATTTTGCAGGAAATAAAGCGGTAGTAGCCGACGGGAAAGTTCCTCAAATTCGTTTGATTGGTGATGTGCAAAAGGTTTTCAATGGCCCAGTTCCTATCAGTATAGCAAAAAATCCAAGCATCATGTTTGATTTTACGCTTTCTTCTGATGTGGCTAATAATTATAAATCCATGTTTAGTTTTGGTGAGATTACACAATACAGTGCGGCACAGTAATCGTGTATTTAAAATTGAAATTTGATAATTCTAATATGATTCGTTCCTTATTCAATGTAGTACAAAAGTATGGGGCACTTTTTTGTGTGCTGATAATTGTGATACAGCTGAATATTTCCTGTTCCCCCAAGTCGAAAGATACGCCGACAGATCCGGATCCGGAACCAACGGCGCCGACAGCTTTGCGCTGGGTCAAACCAACGCATTTTCCTGATCCTGTTTATGATCTATCCAAAAATCCATTGACGGTGGAAGGCGCTTTGCTGGGCAAGTACTTGTTTTACGACGGCATTTTATCCCGTACCAATGTTATCGGCTGCGGTACCTGTCATCAGCAGGCAACGGCGTTTACACATCACGGACATGACCTGAGTCACGGCGTGGATGATCAGTTGGGAACCCGAAATGCTCCCGCGGTCCAGAATCTTGCCTGGAATACTTCGTTTTTCTGGGATGGAAATGTACACGTGCTTGATTCCGTTTCACTTTTTCCAATTACCAATAAAGTGGAAATGGATGAAACCATGGATAATATTCTGATCAAACTAAGAGCGACGCCGATTGCCACACAGAAGGTTCAGGTTGATTACCCCAAAATGTTCAAAGCGGCCTATGGAACAAAGGAAATAACTTCGGAAAGAGTCAGAAAGGCTTTGTCTCAGTTTATGATGACAATGGTTTCTGCCAATTCGAAATATGATTATTACGTGCTTGGTGATGCAGCGGCTTTGTCGGCAGATGAACAAAAAGGTCTGGCCATTTTCAAACAAAAATGTTCCTCCTGTCACAGCGGAGAGTTGTTTACGGATTACAGTTATCGGAATAACGGTTTGCCGCCTATCAAAATCGATGACCAGGGGCGATATGGTATTACAAAAGTTGAAAGTGACCGTTACAAATTCAAAGTACCGAGTTTGCGGAATGTTGGGTTGACGGGTCCTTACATGCACGACGGGCGCTTCACAACGCTGGATCAGGTGCTTACACATTATACGGATAATATGCAGTCGATGGCAACCCTGGATGATACATTTAAACTGCCGAACGGAAAAGTTGGAATTGTACTGACGCAGGCAGAAAAACAAAGTATTATCCTCTTTCTGAATACATTAAGTGATACCCAGTTCACCAATAACGCCCAACTTTCTGACCCTGGCATTGGTAATGCTTTTTAATTGATTTCTCTTTTCATGCGTTCGTTTTTTGCTTCTTTATTGTTGTTTTCAATTATGCTGCCCACAATCAGTCCGTGGGGAACGATCGTGTATTTCCGTTTAAACCAGGAATTCATTGCCAAAACACTATGTGAGAACCGGGATCAGCCGATGGCGATGTGTTATGGGAAATGTTATCTGGCAAAAGTTCTCAAACAGCAGAAAGAACAGCAAGATAAAGAAACGGCTCAAAGGCTTCAGAATCTTCCGCTTTTTCAACTTTTTACCCAAACAGAAATGCAGTTTGCATTTACTTGTAAAGCTGTGTCTGAAATGGAAAAAGCATGCTTCCAATATCAATTAGCCATATATACCTCACCGGAATTTCGCCTACTGAGGCCGCCAAAACTTTCTTAACGACAACAGGATTTTTTGGTTTTAAGAAAATCATTTCACAGATGATTAGCTGGAATCTTGTATCCGTTGAAATAAGTTTAAGTCTAATTTTTTTAAAATATTGATAAATTGAAAATGAAAAAATACCTGATTATAGCACTCACAATTTCTTTTTTATATAGCTGCAATAAATCAAATGAAACAAAAGAAGGACATCATCACGATACAAAAACTCCTTTGAATGAGCAGACAGAGGCCATGCTGGCAATTCATGACAGCATTATGCCGCATATGGACAAGCTGATGGATTTGAAAAAACAGCTTAAAGACGAAGTTAAAGTCACAGATAGTCTTCTTGCTTTGAAATCTACCGAAGCGCTGAAAACCCGGAAAGAGGAAGTGTTGAAGTTAACTTCACAACTCGACAGTACCGACAAAGCGATGATGAACTGGATGCATGAATTCAAGTTTGACACGTTGGAAAAACTGGACAAAACTCAGGCGGCTTCATACGTGGCCGATCAAAAGAAGAAAATAGAAAGTGTCAGAGAGCTGATGAATAAAAGTCTGTCTGACGCCAATCAGTTTATTGAAAAATCAAAAAAGAAATGAAATTATATATAATGGGCATTTTTGTCCAGACAATAATGATTACCGGTTGTGAAACCAAAAAATTGCCTTATTACGGAGAACCGGAAGTTGTAAAAAAAGTTGTTGATGGAAAGGAAACGGAACAGACAGTTTATCCGACAATTCCGGATTTTTCATTTATCAATGAAGATAAGGAAGTAGTGACCGAAAAGGATTTCAAAGGCAAAGTATATGTTGCCGATTTCTTTTTCGTGACCTGTCCGACGATTTGCCCGGTTATGAAGAAAAATATGCTGACGGTTTATAAGGAGTATAAAGATAATCCGGATGTGAAAATCTTGTCGCATACCATTGATCCGGAGCATGATACACCGGAAATTCTCAAAAAGTACGCAACAGATCTTGGCGTGAATGGCAAAATGTGGCAGTTTGTAACTGGCGATAAGGAGAAGATTTATGACATTGGACAGAAACATTATATGGTCAGTGCACTGGAAGATTCTTCACAGGCAGGTGGATATATTCACAGCGGAGCGTTTGTTCTGGTTGATAAGGAAAGGCATATCCGTGGAATGTACGATGGAACAACAGAAGACGGAACAGCAAAACTGATTAAAGATCTGGCCGTTTTATTAAAGGAGTAAAAGCAGTATTTTAAGAATATTTAAGCAGAGGACTGAATCTTTGGGTTTGGGAATCTGCTTATTTTTTTCTCCATTTTGTCCTACTATTCGGTAAATACGGTAGTGGGTTGAGTAGAAAAGTACAAAATTTTTGAAATGAACGGTGCAATTGTACGTTTTGAAGAACTATAACAAAACCGATGTTGTTGGTTTTAGATGAAAGCCGGATACCGGTTTTTCTGATCATGGTAAAATATTTGGTATAGTTACTAAATTTGGCACTGGTTTTGTATGGCTGTGATCATTAATAATATTTTGTTAACACCGATTATTTAGAACATCATGTATGACATCTGTACAATAGGTCACATCACGCTTGATAAAGTAGTAACGACCAAGTCTGTTAAACACATGCCTGGCGGAACTTCCTTCTATTTTTCGAAGGCTATCCAGCAATTTGATATCAATTATGTGCTGATAACCGCATTGGCGCAAAGTGAAATGAATGTTGTGACCGGCTTGCGTACTGATGGTATTGAAATACATTCTTTACCAAGTGAGCATTCCGTTTATTTTGAAAATATATACAGTGAAAACCAGGATTACAGAGAGCAGAATGTTTTGCAGAAAGCAGCGCCTTTTGATGTTTCCGTAATGCCTGCTATCGACGCGAAAATCTATCATTTGGGGCCTTTGCTTTCTGATGATATTTCTGTTGATCTGATTAAATCACTTGCTTCGAAAGGATTGGTATCGCTTGATATTCAAGGCTTTTTGAGATATGTTGAAAACAAAAAAGTATTTTATACCGATTGGGCGGATAAAAAAGAAGCGCTTCCATATGTTTCCATTTTGAAAGCGAATGAGCATGAAATGGAAGTGGTTACGGGAAGAAAAGATGTTCAGGAAGGTGCACGCGCACTGGCGGATATGGGCGTTCAGGAAGTAATTATTACACTTGGAAGTAAGGGGTCTTTAATTTTCAAAGACGGTTTATTCCATGAAATTCCAGCTTTCAAACCAACAGCCATAATCGATGCGACAGGCTGCGGAGATACTTATATGGCTGGTTATTTGAGCAAAAAAATAAATGGAGGAGATATTGAAGAATCCGGAGAATATGGAGCCGCTATGGCTACTTTAAAGATTGGTTCTTCGGGACCATTTTCAGGTGATGCTTCTTCCGTTGAACAGGTATTAACTAATGGAATTGCTGAAAGATTTAACGTTTTGCAGTTCGGATTATAATCTGATTCACTTTTGAGATATTAACAAAGCAGCCGATTTAATACCGGCTGCTTTGTTTTTTTTACAGGAGATCGTTTTTACTGAAAAGTCGCTCAGCCATTTTCTTATCATGACCATAAATATCATTTCGGAAATTCAGGTTTCCATATTGGTCAACCCAGGTGGTGAAATAACCGATGAATACTGGAATTTCTGCTTTTCCGCGTAACCTTACATACTTTTCTTTTCCAAGATTCATTGCCGCTGTAATTTTCTCCTCCGTCCAGGTGCTGTCTTTTCTTAGCAGAAATTCGGCCAGTTTTTTGGGTTCTGAAAGTCGGATACAGCCGTGACTGAAAGCTCTGCTTGATTCTCCAAAAAGGTTTTTAGAAGGAGTATCGTGCAGGTAAATATTATAACTGTTTGGGAATAGAAATTTTACTAGTCCAAGCGAATTCTTTGGCCCAGGTTTTTGCCTGACCGAACCGCCGCTCCACTCCATATTATGTTTGGCCAGATAATTGGAATTCTTTTTGATACCTGGAAGGATTTCCTTTTTCAAAATACTTGGCGGAACATTCCAGTATGGACTAAAAACAATCTGATTCAAGGTTCCGGAGAAAATCACCGTACTATGCGCTTCCGAGCCAACAACCACATTCATATCAAAAAGTAACTTTCCTTCTTCGTAAACATGCAATTTGTATTCAGGAATATTAACCAGTAAATAATCCGTCGCCGGCTGCGCAGGTACCCAGCGAATGCGTTCCATATTGATCAGGATCTGTTGAATACGTTCCTGTATTGGCACATTGATTTCCCTGAAAAAAGATGCACCCAACTGGCCGTCCTGCTTCAATCCAAAACGCATCTGGAAATGTTTGACAGCACTCACCAAAGCAGTATCCAAAACTGCCGAGGAATCTGCCGTTGCCAGGTCACCGAATACGAATAAACGTCTTTTGATCTCCGGAATATTCTCATAGCTGTTACCCTTTTTATACTTTTTATCGGCCGGCGTCAAGGGCGTCCATTCATCTTCTTTATTAATCTGATAATAACTTAATAGCTTCTCTTTCATTAAGTTATATTGTCTGTTGACCGGCTCATAAGCGGTCAAATTCTTCCCTTTATTTTTCAGCAAAGAATCAAGGAAACCTTCTGTATTGATTTTCTTTCTGGGAATATACCAGTCGAGTTCCTGGGTATTAATCTTGTGATCACCTGCATAGGCACGACTCGAATATTTGAAAAACTGTGCGGTTAACAACAACTCCGTATTGACAACGGAGGTATCTTTTGGGTTAACAGATTTCATTTGTTTCAAAGAATCTACTCTTGCGGTCAATCCGGGATTATATAGTGAGCTGTCGCCGGAATAGTGGATATAGTCATTTTGCATCCCCAGAAAAGTGGTAGCGAAATCTGCAATCCCGTCATGAAAAAACCAGGCAAACTGGTAATTTCTGTGATTGTAAAAACTCTGAATTTGTGCTGAAATACTGTCGTTTTGGGAAGTTCCCAGAAATTTGGTCAGTTCTGTGCTGTCAACGAATAATTCGGTAAAGGAATTTTTTACCGTGATCGTAGTATCCCGAACTGCGACTGTCGGTACTTTTTTCTCGGTTTTTGAACAGGAAGAAAACAGGATACCTGCCAATAACAAAGCAGAAAGATACCCAAAAGCGTGTGTTTTTAGTTTTTTTAAAATCATTTAGCGGATAGAATTATTTTGTTATTAAAAGCCTCGAAAATTGTTTTGTCGCCATTGGTTAAACTTACGTTTCTAACTGCTCCCGTTCCTTGAAATGTATAAGATAAACCAACAATTTTTATTTCACGCTTGGGAAGCGGATATTCAGCGGCGAGTTTTTTATTGACGAAATACTGAATTTTATCGCTTGAATTTTTACATGAAATTTCACTCCAAACCGAGAAATCTACGCCGAAAGCGGATAAATCTGCTTTTTTACCTGATATATAATTGTCTATACTCAACATGTTCAATTCAGAAACACAGCCTTTGACAGAAAGTGGAATCACAATCGGGATATCGTCAGTCAGTAAAGTGATACTTGCCAGTTGACACGCCGCAGCTCCTTCCCGGTACTCGTGTTTTATTTGAGTGCTAAAACCAAAGTTTTTGAGAGAAACCGGATCGAAATTTCCGACATTAAAATAATGAACATACGGAGGTTCGGGCTGCAAGGAAATATTTTTTTCAGTAATAACAGAAACCGGTAACCGCATAACATCCGGCTTGATAAATTCAGAATCTTTGAGATAAACAGGAATCTTTTTGCCATCAATGGTTCCCAGCCAGCCTTTTGTTGGGACCAGCAATTTATGCTCTTTGACAACCTTTTCACCAACAATTAGTTTTGCAATATAAAACCCCGGTTCATAGTAAATGGAAGTATGTTTATGAAGATTTTTATCAACCAGTGTCTGTTTTTTACCATCCCACGATTGCTGAATAAAAACAGAATCAGTAGGAGAATCCGAAGCGTCATAAGTGAAAATAACTGAATTTGGGATTTCCCGGGTGATGGGCTGACTATTAAAAATATAAGTTTCGTTTTTCGGTTGCCGGGTTTTTTGAAATGCCAGTATACTGATTAATCCAACCAGTATAACTGCACCGGATATCCAGGCAATGTTTTTCGTCGGTAATTTGGTTTTTTCGTTTTTCTCAGGTAATACTACGTGCGGATTTTCATTTGGAATATTACTCTGTTTTACAAAAGTCCGCCAATCCTGATAACCTGCAAATTTCGCCAGTGTATTCAAAGTCGTAACACTGGGCAAATGATTATATTCAACCCGTCCCCAGATTCTTCTGAGCGTACTTACACTGAGGGATATTCCGGTTTTATCCAATATCAACTGATTAAGATTTTCGAAATCGGTGCTTTGCCAGTTTTCGCTTCTTCCCCAATCGAGCTTTTGCTCAATTATTTTCTTACACCGCATCAATTCACTTATATCGGATAGCATTGATAATCAGTCTGGTATAACTTGAAAAAACTTGATCTCCATTTGAACAACCAAAAAATAGATCTTCCGCTTAGGTTTGTCCTGCAAGCTTGCAGCAGCCGATGAATATCTTTTTATCAAGTAACAAATATTTTAAATATGAACAAAGTAAGTTCTTTGACAGCGATCCTGCTGTTTTTATTTATTCAGAATCTGAGCGCGCAAACTGTCTATGTTGACGCCATAAAAGGTAATGATTCCGGCGCAGGAACTTTGCAAGCTCCGTTATCAAGTATTCAAAAAGCGGTTGATTTGGTCGCCGATTTTACTGGAAAAGAAGATATTCATATCAAGTTATTGCCCGGTTTATATCTTCTGAAAGATAAGGTTGTCCTGGATAAAATACGGAATGAGTCCTCCTGGCTTAGCATCGAAGCAGCGGTGATGCCCGATAATCCTGATTGGGAACCCACAAAAATGCCTGTTATTCAATCGGTTTCTTCAAATAATTCTGTAACACAATTTCCGCACAGTATAGGATTTTTAATTGCTTCAAATAATGTCGCACTCAAAGGGCTGAAATTTACCGGCAATGCAAATCCGGACGTGAAATATTATTACCCGGTCAACAGGGAAAATGAAAGTTTGAAGGGGCTGGATATTTCTCAATGTTATTTCATCGGTGAAAGAAATTCATCTCCAATCCAGGGAAGTATCTGGGCGCATGGTGCGGGAACACATGTGGATCATTGCATTTTCTACGGCTGTAAAAACGCGCTGCTTTTGTTCAAATCCATCAGTGATTTTTCGCTTACCAATTCCATTATTTATGGAGCTTATGAAGCGGCAGTATGGTTTGGGCCTTTTAGTTCTGATTTTGTTTTTAAAAATAACATCGTTTCCAATTGTACTTATTTCTGGTTAAGAGCGGAAAATACCTTTCCAAAATACACTTTCAATAATTCCCTGATTATTAATAATGAAGGATTTATGGGCTATTACGCCAAGGATGGTGCCATTCCTGCCGACAAAAACGAACATACAGAAAACCAGATCCGGAAATCCGGCAAATTGATTTTGAGCGAAGTAAAAACAAGCGGTTTGCCAAAAGATTATTTAAACCCTACAAAGGGATCTGCCGGAAAGGAATTAGGTGCAGGCATTTTTATCAATCCGAAAAATTAAGCTTCTCAGAATTTTTTACCATTTCAAATTCCATATTAAACTCAATTGACAGATCGCCATGAAAAATTTAATTTTTATCATTTTCAGCTTTTTATCGATTACCGTTTTTGCTCAAAAGAAGGAAAAAAGAAAAGCCGCGGAATTGAAGCAGAATAATACAGCCATTCCGCTTACCGCCGAAAACTGGGAATTTAAAAATGGGAAAGTTCAGTTTGAAAATCACGATTCCAAACCCTCTATGAAAATCTCAGCAAATGCAGGAGCAGTGGTTTTGAAAAATACCAGCTTTTCAAGTGGTACTATTGAATACGATTTCATTCCCGTTGATGCCATGTTTGCATCGCTTTATTTTCATTGGCAGGACAACAAGGAAAATGAATGTTTCTATTTCAGAACGGATACTCATGAGGATTCAACAGCGATGGATGTTGTGCAATATGCCCCTCATGTTGCAGGTGTCAATCTTTGGGATTTATTAGGTCATTTTCAAGGTGGTGCATATTTGAAAAAGACGGAGTGGAATCATGTGAAAATTGTGGTTTCCGGCATGCAAATGCGCGCTTATCTGAATAATATGCAAAAACCGGTTCTTGAAATTCCACGATTGGAAGGGAATGTTTCAGAAGGAACGATCGCTTTTGATGGAGAATCCGTCATTTCAAATCTTGTAGTAAAAATAGATGAAACTGAAAACTTACCTGCGGTTGCCGGCGTCGATCTTACTGCGCATGATCCCAGATATCTGCGCGACTGGCAGGTTAGTCAGCCTTTCGAAACACCTTCAAACATTGATTTTGGTTATGATTTTATTCCAAAACCTGATCAGAAGTGGGAAACGATTGCTGCTGAAAGAATGGGGCTGGTTAATCTGACACGTAAATTTGGCGGGAGTGAAAAACGCAGGATGGTATGGCTGAAACTGAATGTTGATTCAAAATCCGATCAGAAGAAAAAAATAAATCTGGGATTTAGTGATGAGGTTTGGGTGATGTTAAACGGTCGTTTTCTGTACACAGATAAAAATTCTTATGGCCGACCAATGATGAAAGCTCCGTTTGGAAGATGCTCCATTGAGAATTCTTCTTTTTTAATTCCTTTCAAAGCCGGTAAAAATGAAATACTTGTAGGTGTTGCCAACGATTTTTTTGGTTGGGGTATCGTAGCAAGACTGGAAGACATGAAAGGAATAACCGTCATAAAATAAATAACGTAGATTCCGGTACGTAAAAATTAAGGTCGTTATATAATTAACAGGTCAGTTATCTGTTCATTATATAGCGACTTTTTTTTAAATGAAACCGGAAAAATATTCAGATGAATAAAACATGCTGGTACAATTATTTTTCTATATCAGTTAAATGACAGGAAAAACAGAAGATGGGTTTATACGACAATAAAATTGTTATAATCACCGGTGCCGGAAAGGGTATCGGGAAAAGCATTTCAATAGCTTACGCAAAAGAGGGCGCTAAACTTGCTCTTTTTGACCGGGACGCAGAAAATTTGTTAAAAACAGAAAAACTGATCCGTGAGTTAGGCGGAGAAGTTTTTACACAAATCGTTGATCTGACTTTACCGGGTGATATCGTCAATGCGATTGTCAAAGTCAAAGAAATTTACGGAGGCATAAATATTCTTATCAATAATGCTGGCCTGGGCCGAGGCAAATCTCCTTACGAACTTGATCTTGAAGATTGGGATTATGTGCTAAACACAAATCTCAGGGGCACTTTTATATGCAGTCGTGAGGCGGCTAAGGTGATGCGTGGTAATGGGGGAGGTTCTATCATCAATCTTGCATCTACGCGGGCACTTATGTCCGAGCCTGATACGGAAGCTTACGCAGCTTCAAAAGGCGGCATTCTGGCACTTACACATGCGATGGCAATTTCACTCGGAAAAGATAAGATTATGGTGAATGCGATAAGTCCGGGATGGATAGAAACGGGCGATTATTCCGCACTAAAAAAATCTGATCATGAGCAGCATCCGGCAGGTCGCGTTGGGAAGCCGGAAGACATTTCGAGGGCTTGTTTATTTTTGACAAATCCTGAAAATAATTTCATTACAGGAGCAAATTTTGTCATCGATGGGGGGATGACGAGGAAAATGATCTATGAAGAATAGAATTTTAGGTGAACCTCAGTTACTTGTTATTATTTTCGGTTTTTCGAAGAATCATTGTAATAAGTGCCAAATTGACACGGAAAGGGCTTTTTTATTCTAAAAAAGAAAAACACGCAGGTTTCAAAATGAACCCGCGTGTCAAATTACACTTCATCAACAAACTAAAAACCAAATAAAACTACTACGAAAAAAATCGCTTGTCAAGTTTTTTTTGCTGTAGGAGGGGGATTCGAACCACCCACGGTGCGGTTAGCCGCGATACAAAATACTGTTGGTGGTCCACCCCAGTCGACTCTCGTCGGCATTATACCGTGTTTATCCCTGATTCACCACCCCCGAGACAGGAGGGCATGGCTGCCAATTTCATCACCCTACAATGTGATATTTTGTGTATTCCAAACTTTCAAATAAATTGTCTTCCCGGAAACCACACTGCAAAAGTAAGCGGTTAAGTTTTAAATATAAAATATTTGCATAAAAAAATCGAAAAATTTACGATATTTTTATAAATTGCTTAAATAACTTGCAAATCCTTCAATAAAAATCCCCTAAATGCAAAAATATTCAGATATAGACAGCACTGATTTGAGAATTCTGTCATTGCTGATTGAGAATGCTGCACTGCCATATACCGAGATCGGAAAGCGTGTATTTGTGTCCGGTGGTACAGTTCACGTGCGTATGAAGAAAATGGAACAACTCGGTATTGTGAAAGGTTCACAATTACTGATTGATCCGACTAAGCTTGGATGGGATATCAGTGCTTTCCTGGGGGTTTATCTGGATAAAAGTTCTTTGTATGAGCAGGTTGCTTCCGAGTTGGAGCGCATTCCGGAGGTAGTGAACATACATTATACAACCGGTATTTACAGTATTTTTGTAAAAATTGTTTGTCGCGATACCGGACATTTAAGAGAAATTCTGCACGATAAAATTCAGAAAGTAAATGGAATCCAAAGGACGGAAACATTTATTTCACTGGAAGAACGTATTAACCGCTCTATACCACTGACGGATGAATAGGCGTTAATCGAAAGAATTTTATAAATTCATTAATATTTTAAGTTTGCTATTGTATATATAAAAAACTTATATATATTTGTTAGGTAAAAAATACATTATGGATACGAACACAACAAGTAACGAATACGTACGTGGTACGCTTAAAACCATCGTTTTGAATTTGCTGGCTGAGCAAAAACGCATGTACGGTTATGAAATTACCCAGGAAGTGAAAGAACGGACGGGAGGGGCAATTGCACTTACTTTTGGTGCGCTGTATCCTGTTTTACATAAGTTGGAACAGGACGGATTTTTAGTGACTGAATCTGTTGAGGTGGATGGAAGACTGAGAAAATATTATTCTCTGACAACACCCGGCACTGAGGCTGCGCGTACAAAAACGGATGATCTTGAACGTTTTGTAGATGCAATACGGTTATTATTAGCGCCTAAGAGTTTGGCGACAGAATAATAAATCCATTGGCTAATAGTTTTTCCTGATCCTGTAATACCCTAAATTTCTTACAGATGAAACGCCTTCAAAATAACCGAATAGAATTGCTTAGCAATTATTTAAAGAAAAATGGCCTGGATCCGGAATTGTTTCCCGAGATACTTGATCATTTGGCGTGTGAAGCAGAAGAAAGACTTTGGGACGGGGATTCGTTTGAGCAGGCTTTCAGCAATATTGTTGAAACGGCTGATCCGGAAACGCTCCAATTATTGAGTGTTGAACATTATAATCTATTAGCCATGGAAAAAACATTAAATGACATCGTGTTTGAAAACCGTAACAAGCTTTACGGTGCGTATCAGTTGAGAAAAGGGTATAAAAAAACAATGCAGCGGTCATTACTGCTAGGGGTTACTTTTTTTCTGCTAATAATGCTGCTGCCAAATCTGTATGCCCGGCTTGTTCCCGAACCGAAAAAAGATGATATCGGGTTTGAAGGTGAGTTGGAAATTATAAACATCAGGCCCGAGGCAAAACTTCCTCCTCCCGCAGAACCTTTAAAACCTCAGCCTAAGGTCAATACGGTTAAATACCAGAATTATGAGGTTTTGCCTGATCATATGGTTCCGGAAGAAATTACACCGCCAACCGTTGAAGATTTGCAAAATGCAGTGGCAGGACCGGAAACTATTCAGGGGAATTCTGATATTTTAACGATTGAGCCGCCAACAGCAGAAACTGCGCCAAGCAAGGGGGTATCTGTTGACATAGCTAGTCCTAAGGAAACAGAATTATTTGCGGTTGAACAAGCGCCTGAGTTTATGGGGGGAAATGCAGCCATGGGTGAATTTTTGAGAAAGAATCTTAAATATCCACGTCAGGCAGCAGATGCCGGTATTCAGGGCCGTGTATTTGTTTCTTTTGTAGTAGGAGCAGACGGTAAAATAGAAAACGTACAGACGTTGAAGGGAATCGGATTTGGCTGTGATGAAGAGGCTGAACGTGTTATCAAATTAATGCCGAAATGGAAAGCTGGACGTCAATCAGGAGTTCCTGTACGTGTTCGCTTCAATCTTCCGGTTGTTTTTCAAATGGAATAAGTCAAAAAGTTTAATCGAATATTAAGTTAAATCCCCGCTTGATGCGGGGATTTTTTTGTTATTTTTGTATTTAAATTTATAAGTTAACCGGAACGGATTGTTATAGTTTACCCCCTGAAATTTTTTATTTACCTATGCAGAGATTCAGTAAGTAATGTACGCCATTGTTGATATAGAGACGACCGGAGGAGGTGGCAATTCCCGCATAACTGAGATAGCTGTTTTTCGTCATAATGGAGTGGAAGTGATTGATTTTTTTCATTCCCTGATTAATCCAGAAATTTTTATTCCCCCTTTTATTACCCGGCTGACGGGAATTGATAACCTGATGGTTCAGGACGCACCTACTTTTTCGGATGTACAGGATTCTGTCCGTGCCTTGACAAAAGATGCCTGGTTTGTCGCACATAATGCCAAATTTGATTATGGATTTTTGAAGAAAGAATTTGGTGCACTGGATGAATATTTTCAGAGAGATTTGCTTTGTACTGTGCAGCTTAGCCGCAAAATTTTTCCCGGATTGAAGTCGTATAGTCTGGGTAATTTGTGTGAGAGTTTACAGATACTTATTGAAAATCGTCACCGGGCCCAGGGCGATGCGGCAGCTACTGTCAAACTTTTTGAAATGCTGCTTGAAAATGATCTGCAAAAGCTGATTCCGGTGAATATGTTGTGATTTTGTGTAAATATGCGCACAAAATAGTGTGGAATGATTTTTATAATAATGGGTATATATAAATTAACCTAAATTATTATACGCATGAAAGCCTACATCAACATCCTCGTCGTATTTTTTCTATTAATTGGCCTAACAAGTTGTGAAGTTGTTGGCGGTATATTCAAAGGTGGTATGTGGACCGGTGCCATTCTGGTAATAGCTGTTATAGGATTGGTTATCTGGTTGTTTACAAAATTGCTGGGTGGTAATAAATGATAAATAGAACATTGAGATAGAAGAAAAGGAGGTTTATTCAGGAATAAGCCTCCTTTTCTATTTAATGCTCTGGATGCCAGATTATTATTGTTCAGAAGATTTTATATTAAGTAAAAATGAATCAAATCCTTGGTTATCCCAATTCTCTCACACATCTTTGCACTCCAATCGGGGGATTAGCTCAGTTGGCTAGAGTGCTTGCATGGCATGCAAGAGGTCATGGGTTCGAATCCCATATTCTCCACATTTAAGTTTATAAGACAAAAAGCTACCTTTTGAGGTAGCTTTTTGTCTTATAAAGTCATCCAGCCCTACAAATACCCGACCAACTCCCCAATATCAACCTTCAGCATCTGCGCCTTAAACAAATCAGCTTTAAATTTGAATATGAAATTTCGTAGAGACATTCCTGTACGGTTCATAATGTAGAGATTCAGAACTTCTTCTGAAATATTGAACATCAGGAGTAAATTAGGTATTCTGATCGTCTTTTTTTGAAGAAGTTCACCTTTGATATATTCAATGATTGATTCTGTAAGTTCGCTTTCTTTGTGCTGATTTTCGGCTGGCTGGCTTCGATAATTATTTCTTGCCAAAACGGTCACGATCATTTCAATACAACCTTTGATCATTTTAAGATGAGAGGCAGGTTGCTGGCCTAGTTCAAACAGGATTTGAACAATCATATAGGTAATTGTTTTTCCCTCACGTTCATTTGGAATTGGCCTTCCCTGAATCAAAACAAAATTGTTACACAGATTTTCAGCTTGTTTATAAGTGTCTGCAAAATCCGGACTAAACAGTTTTTTCTTTTGAAAATCCTCCGCCAGATAAGTGTCGAAAGCGATCACGAATATTTCGGTTTCTTTGTCTTCCTGAAAAATAGGCTGTTGTCCTGGTCTAAGAAAAATAATTCCTTTTTGAAAATAACAGCAAATCTCGCCATCCAGAATAAATTTGCCTTGTCCCGAAAGAATGAATATGATCCGGTAATGTTCCAGTTGTTCATTACATGATTCCCAGATGCGGGTTTTGCTTTGAAGTAAATGAAACTTTTTATGGGCATTAAATTTAATGGCTGGCATAGTGCTGACAATTCTGTTTTAGCCAAGTTTGTAAATTTATACAAGGCTTAAAAACAGAAAAGTCTGAATGTCATTTTTTTGTGCTCAGAGCTCTGTTTTGACTTGCAGAATAGCAAGTCAGCTTATTTTCCAAGCCAGATTTTAAACTCGGTAATACGGTCAGGGCTCACGTAAATTTCTTTGGAAAGGGCCGGATTCAGTTCCAATCTCAATTTCCCTGCTGAAATGATCTGGATGTTTTCAATAGCATTAAAGCATATCAGCATGGTGCGGTTTATCCGAAAAAACTGTCGCGGGTCAATGATTTGTGTTAATCGATCCAGACTGTATTCAACAGCAAAATGACGGCCGTCAAATACTCTTAAAAAAGTGGCTCTTTGCTCGATTGTAAAATAGGCAATCTCGGTTGTTTTGAAGGTAAAAAAACGCGAACCCGCCGTGCATAAAAACCTGTCCTTGTATTTTTCCGTGTCTGGTACTTGCTCGATGGTTATTCTTTTTTCAAAAGTTTCAGACAGTTTTTTAAATTTTGTCAGCGAGGCTTGAAGTTCCAGCGGATTAATGGGCTTTAAAAGATAATCTATGCTGTTGGTTTTAAAGGCTTTGAGCATGTATTCATCATAAGCCGTAGTGAAAATAATGGGAATCATTAAATTCAGGCTCTCAACAATTCTGAAACCCTCGCCATCTTCAAGATGAATATCCAGAAAAATCAGATCTGGCTTCACCGACGATTCATCTGCAAGATATCCAATAGTTTGTAAAACGGAGGGAAATAGTCCAAGTAAATGGATAGACGAATCGATGGTCAAAATTAGCTTGTGCAATCGCTCTGCACTTAATTCCTCATCTTCTACAATAAGTATTTTCATGCGATCAGAGGAATTTTTACAACAAAGTCTTCTGCCGTTTTTTCAACAATAACCTGCCTGTTCAAAAGCAGATTATATCGGTTGATGATATTTTTAAGGCCAAGTTGCGTTGTTGGTTCTGTAAGGTTTCTTTTCTGCAAAGGATTACATACTACCAGCATTTCTTCTTCAATAAAAATCCTTACATGAAGTGGGTTTGCCAGTGACATGGTATTGTGTTTGATTGCATTTTCAATCAAAAGCTGTAAGGTTAGCGGGATGAGTGAATAAGTTTCAAGGTCGTGAGCAGATAAATTGGCTTCGATGACAACTTTCTCTTTGAAACGTGTTCTGAGCAAAAAAGTATAGGTTTCCAGAAAGTTCATTTCATCTTTCAAACTAATCTGCCGTAATTCTGACTGTTGTAAAATATAACGATAAGCCAAAGAAAGCTGATGGATAAATTCACCCGATTTTTCAGGATGCGATTCGACAAGAGAAGCAAGAACGCTTAAGTTATTAAAAAGAAAATGCGGACTAATCTGGTTTTTTAAAGCCATAAATCTGGCATTAATATTCTCCTTTTCAAGTATTTGAGAATCTACAAGTACTTTTTTAAAATTCTCTTGCACCTGATTACTCACACACAAATAATAAGCAGAAATAAGTGCCAGGATCGTCAATGCCTGATTACCTTTATAACGGTTGCTGAATGCAGCTGCATGTTTTGGATTATACGAAAATGTCATCGGAATATGGTCCCAGAACGTTTCCATGAAACCCCAGGTGAAAATGAGCATCCAGTTAAACAGAATGGCCAGTAAAACCGCGGGAACGAGAGTGATAAGCTGATTTGAAAGCTGGAATTCGGAAGATTTATCGCTGCCGGTTATTTTGGCGAGCTTTTTAAGTCCCCAGTCAATCATATAAATCCAGCTGGTGAAAAAGATAGTACTAACCAGAATTTCAATAAGAAAGAGCGGAAGCTTGCTGAGAATTGTATACCATATGTCATGCTGAACATTGATGAATGTTCTTAGCGGAATGTAAATAATGGCAAGGGCGAAGCCAAGTAACCATTTCTTATCAAAAACTGAACGCCGCATGTTTAATCTAAAAGTCAGCTCAATATAAAACAAAAGACCCGAAGTGAAGAAAATTTTTGATATTTATGGTTGAAAAATTGCTGTCGGTCTTTTCGAAGATTTGACAAAAAGTACTAACACGATCTTTTGTAGGAAGGCATATTAATGGAATATTTCTTTAAAACCATGGAGTCTCCCGTAGGGAAATTAATACTGGTGGCCAGTGAGCAGGGTTTGTCGTCGGTTTTATGGGAGAAAGACGATCCTGACAGTACCGGAATCAGTTTTGGTATAAAAGATGGTAGTCATCCCGTTCTTCTGGAAACGGAAAAACAGCTAAATGAATATTTTGCCAAAAAACGAAAAGACTTTTCTTTAAAACTTGATTTTCAGGGAACAGAATTTCAAAAGAAAGTTTGGGAAGCGTTACTTGCAATTCCATTTGGTGAGACCAGAACTTATGGGCAGGTTGCCAAACAAATTGGCAGTCCACAGGCTGTCCGTGCTGTTGGCGGTGCTGCAAATAAAAATCCAATAGCCATCATTGCACCGTGTCACCGCGTGATCGGTTCAACCGGAAAACTGGTTGGATTTGGCGGAGGAATGGCTAACAAAACAATTCTTTTGGATATAGAAAGACCTTTTAAACAAACTTCATTGTGGGATTAAGCTTTTCCGGGTCCAATAATTTCAGGGCTATTTGAAAGCTCTAATCCTAAGAAATTAATAGAAAAATGCACGTAACTTTCTCAGCTGATAATTTTCATAATATTTGTGATGAACTGGCTGCCAGGGATGAAGATTTGTCGGCGATCATAAAAGAATACAAATATCCGCCAATGTGGACCAGACCCAATACTTATGTAACGCTGGTTCATATCATTCTGGAACAGCAGGTTTCATTGGCTTCGGCTCTTGCTGCATTGAAAAAATTGCAGGATAAAACGACAGAATTAACACCTGAAAATATTCTGAAACTCAGCGATGAAGAATTAAAAGCCTGTTATGTAAGTCGGCAAAAAACAATTTATTTAAGAAATCTCGCTTTGGAGTTAGTCGAAAAACGACTGGATCTGGTTGTTTTGGAAAGTATGTCTGATGACGAAGTGCGCAGCAAACTCACTCAACTAAAAGGAATCGGTAACTGGACAACCGATATCTATTTGATGTTTGTTTTACAACGAGCGGATATTTTTCCAATTGGCGATCTGGCGGCGGTGAATGCTTTAAAAAGAGCGAAAAAACTGGATAAAAGCACATCACGAGAAAGTTTACTTGAAGTGGCCGAAAGCTGGAAGCCGTATCGTACCGTGGCAACGATGATTTTGTGGCATCATTATCTTTCTTCGCCGTTTAGAAGTTGATTATTTCGGCTGTTTGTGTGGTTTATATGGAGGCCTTGGTACATAACCTTCATTGCCCACGTCGATTTTTTTTGCGTCGTCCTTTTCTTCAAAATAATTTACAACATACATCAATGGAACTGTCATCCGATCCGCAGCATTGGAAAGTTGGATGACTGCACGATCAATGGAATCCTTGTCAAAACCAATAAAATTGCCCCGAACAAATTCACCAGGCATTTTTGCGTAGGTGATCTGTTTGTTGATATATTTTTCGGCTCTTTTTTGAAGACCGGTAAGTTGTAGTTCTGGCATGACTTCTTCTCATTTTTTCGTTTAACATTCAAAAGAGCATATCCGTTTCGATAATCAGAAAAAACGTTATTGACTTTTGACGTAGCTAGCGGTTTTCCAGCCAATTTAAAAAGCTGCTGACTTTCTCTTTTCCCAGTAATAATTTCTCAGCCGTAGGAACGGTTAATTTTACAAAAAGCTTTCGTGAAAAATAATGTTCTACTTCTTTCACGGCTTCAAAATTTATCAGATACTGTCTGTTCAATCTGTAAAACTGGCTGGATTGAACGATATTCTGTATTTCTTCCAAAGGCTGGGAAATTGAATATTCATGCTGGTCAAAAGTTACAATGCAGGTCGATTCGTTGTGAATGTAGAAAAACGCGATGCTTTCTGTTTTCACGGTCATGTATTTGTTTTTGTTGAAAACCAGAAAACTCTTCTTTCCGTCAGGCTCACCAAGTTTTTTCAATAGTAATTCCAGATCAGGCACCAGTGGTTTTTCTGCTGAAAAGTAAGATCTCAGATTGCTCAGCTTATCAAGCGCAGATTCAATATGTTCTTTTTTAAACGGTTTAAGCAGATAATCAATGCCGTTTGCTTTAAATGCTTCAATCGCATAATTGTCATAAGCCGTACAAAATATCACAGGAGGAACCACTTTTACGGACTCAAAAATCTGGAAACACAAGCCATCCGAAAGCTGGATGTCCATGAAAATCAGATCTGGCTGCGTGTTTTCTGACAGATATAACACTGCTCTTTCCACGCTTTGTATGGTGGCAACAATTTTAGCCTCGGGGCGTATCGAAGTAATGATCTGCGCCAAAGATTTGGCTGTTTTTATCTCATCTTCAATGATTAATATATTCATAAATTAATGGAAGTTTGACCCTGAAAAAATCGTTGGTCGTTTCTATTTCTATTTTTTTGTCCAAAAGATGCAGGTAACGCTGGTTGATATTGTCCAGTCCCAGTTCCGTGGAACGTCCCGGATTTTTCTTTAACTGCATTTTATTTTCAACCACCAGTTTTCCTTCCTCCGAATAAAGGATAATATTCAGCGGATAATCCAGCGATACGACATTGTGTTTGATACAGTTTTCAACCAGCAGCTGCAAGGTGAAAGGCGGTATCCAGGTATTGTAATGACCCGGTTCAATTTTATATACAATGCTGATCCCTTCTTCAAATCTTGCTTTGAGGAGAAACATATAAGCATCCAGTATTTCAATTTCTTCCGTTAAAGGAATTACATCCATTTTTCGATTTTCCAAAGTAAAACGGTAAAAATCAGATAGTTTCAAAATGAAATCCACACTGTTTTTATCTTCAAGCTCCACCATGGATTTCAGCGTATTAAGGCTGTTAAATAAAAAATGCGGGTTTACCTGTTGTTTGAGTAATTCATATTGTGCTCCAAGATTATCGGCTTTTGTACGTTCAAGTTCTACAACGACCTGTTGGTTTTGATATGTCTGATAAAGCAGATTCAGCAGCATATAAAACGTTAGGTTGATCAGAATTCCCCTCACTTCAAGCATCAGCATTACAGGACCAAATTCCGGCGAAGGCACCAGAAACTGCCACGCTGAAACCATCAAAAACATAACCACAAAACCAATTATTACACTTCGAATCAGTAACGGATAGGAAAACCCGGTTGCTGCATTGAATTTTGAAAATTTAGGTAGCGAATAAATGTTGAAATACCAGACAAACAACGTGAACAAAGACGTTACCAGACCATCGGCCAATGTAGAAAAGACGCTAAAATGCTGTTCTGCAATTTTAGGAACCATCACCAAAATGCCAAGGGAAAGTGAACTAAGCCAGATGATCACAGCCGAGACCTTAAAAGTTTTTGTATTCATGAAAAAGATTTATTTTGCTTAGGGGAAAACGGCTGCCTTTTGATCAAAGATAAAATTAATCCGCTCCTGTTTGTCCGGATCGTATCTTTTCAAAACATCACCACCGTTATTTTCTACTTCGTAATCAACCCGTATTCCATTTTCAGCCGGCAATACTTTTACAGTTTCCACGCATTTTTCTTCGCCGTTTATATTTCCGCCAAACCAGTATGGATTTGGTTGTAGCTCCCAGGTTACAAGCCTGAAAATTTCTCCGGCAACGTGGTTTTCTGACTCATTTCGTGCCGCTTCCAATGCCGGTTTGTTTCCATAAAGCGTGGAAGTGATTCCGGATTTTTTATTAAAAACTGACGTGATCACATGCATATCCGGATCTTCAAAAATTTTCTCAGGCGCCAGTACCGGTTTGGGCGAATTGCTGCATGCTGCCATGAGTATGCAGAGTACAAAAAGTGTCAGGATCTGGATTTTCATCAGCATATTAAATTAAATGTTAACCTTAAAGTCCTGTTTCGCAGCCGCAAAAATCTCTCCGTTATTAGTATTTTGAAGAAAACCGATCACTTCCCAGCCTTTGGGATCAAATCCCGCAGGAATTAAAATTTCTGCATACCCGGAACCTGTTGAACTTACAGATTCACTTTGGATCTGGCGCACAATCTGCACGTGAGAAAGAATACGTCCGGCATTTTCACCTCTTTTTACGGTTGTTTGAGCCACTTTTTGTACCAAAGCCAATTGCAGACTTGTGTTATGGTCAGCACCTTTTGACTGATATTGTACTTTGATCTTGTTAGAATTTAAATTGGCGTTGAGAGAAAGACTGGAAGGGAATGTCGCATGCAAACTGGTAGTAAGCGCATTATTCAACGTCGCTTCCTGGGAACCAATAAATTCCCTTTTGCCATTTACGACAATCTGAGGTGTGTAAACTGTTTCCGTTTTCAACCAGCTCGCATATTGGTATTGTCTTTTGGTAAATTCACGATCGCTGAACACATCTTTCCAGCCCTGGTGATTCCAGTAATCAACATGAAATGCGAGTATATAAACCGGTTTTCCTATATTTTCCTCCTGTACTTTCGCAACAAGATCCTCCGCCGGCGGACAGCTCGAACAACCTTGTGAGGTAAAAAGCTCCACCACGGCAAAACCGGAATTTCCGGTATTGTCAATCTTTTCTTTTTGTACTTCTGTGTTATGTTGGCCTTCAACAAATGAAGTTAAAATGATGGCTGCAACGGCTAAACTTGTAGCAAAAGAGATATTTATGAGCTTTTTCATTGTTTCTAAATTTAATGGTTAAAAAGATTATTTTTTGGTCGGGATATCAAATACAAAGCCGTTTTCAGGAACAAGTTTGTGGCAATTGATGCAGGAAGTGGCAAACGAAATTGTTTTTCCATAAGGCACAAGATCCAAACCGCTGAACCGCGCAAATCCCCAGCCTTCGGTAGCCTTGAATTTTTTGTCATCCCTGATCATCATTTGCACGTTATTGAAATTTCCCGTACTGATATTTCCGTTTTTGTCTTCATGCTGGCTGTTCCAGACCACTTTTACAATAATGGCACCGTTTGGCCAGGGCTTTATTTTGTCTTCTTTTATAGCTTTTACCGCTATGTCATTTCCATAGATCAGCCGCATGGTTCCATTATCAAAACGATTTGTCGAGCTGATCACTTTCCAGTTTTTGTAATCGTCAAAATACCGGATTCCATTAACGGATTCCGGGAAATTATTTGATTGGGCGGTGTGATTTGTCGGTGCATTATGTTCAGATTTTTTAATTGTTGCCGTATCGCCCTTTTCATGAATTTTCGCTGAAAGTCCGGTTACATAATTTTTCAAAATAACCAGCTCTTTGTCAGAAACTTTCGCTGCTGGATGAATGGCGGTGTAAGAGGGAAGCGGCATTTTTTTTGCATCAATCATATTGACCATATACCACAACTTAGCTTCCTGATCTGCTTTTGGTATGCTGTCCCACTCTGAAAAATTAAACCGTTTTCTGGCTTTGTTCACATCAGCCGCAACGATGTGAGAAAACGGCGCGATTTTGTCATACCAGTTAAGGTTTGTTTCGTTGGAATGACAGTCGTAGCAGGAACGCTTGAAAATATTCGCCACATCTTCCGGTCCCTTAAATTCTCCTGTTACCGGCCGTTCTGATATGTCCGGACTTGTTGCCTGAAAGCCTATGAAGGCAACGAACAAAATGGCAAGCAATACAACTGCCTTTCTTTTATAACTGTTTTGTTGTGAGGTGCTCATATCATATTATTTTTCATCAAAAGTATATCCTTCAATGAAAAACGGGAATTGGAAAAAGGCTCAGTCAGGCAAATTCAAGGCTGAACTGGACAAGTGAAAACCTGAATGTTTTAGGCTTCAATGGCTTTTGTATAGGACTGAGTACAGCATGCAAATCACTACTCTGGAAAGATTAAAATACGGCTCTGCCGAATTCAGGTTCGGCGATGACCAACCCAACTTCAACTTCGTCCAATCCGACTATTTATTCATTTCAAACGGGCAGGAGAGAGGTTAATTTTGATACATCAATTTAAAAAAATAAAAAATAAAACAATGGAAACGAACGCAATCAACCAAATCGAAAAAGTACTTTATACAGGAAAAACCCATACAACCGGTGGCCGCGATGGTTTTTCCCGAAGTTCAGATAATCGTCTTGATATTAAACTTTCCTCACCTGGTACTTCGGGTAAAGGAACAAATCCTGAACAACTTTTGGCAGCCGGCTGGTCGGCCTGTTTTATTGGTGCAATTGGAATTGCCGCAGGTAAATCGAAAATTAAACTTCCGGTCGATACCGCCGTTGATACAGAAATTGATCTTGGAACCGGTGAAGGAGGTTATTTTCTTCAGGCCCGTCTCAATGTGAGTTTGCCAGGTATTGACCATGAATTGGCACAAAGTCTTGTATATGAAGCGCATCAGACATGTCCGTATTCCAAAGCAACAAGAGGTAATATTGATGTTGTAATAAACCTGGTTTAACCGGTATATTTGTATTTCACAGCCTGTCTGGTCAAATTGACAGGCTCTGAACTGTTTTAAATCTATCAAATAAAAATAAACAGAAGATGAAAATCACCTACTACGGCCACTCTTGTTTTTCGGTATTTGCCGGCGGCAAACATATTTTATTTGATCCTTATATTTCCGGAAATGAATTGGCGAAAGACATTAACATTGAAGAAATTAAGGCAGATTATATTTTTATTTCCCATGGTCATTTTGATCACATGCTGGACGCGGTAGCCATTGCCAACCGCGCTGGCGCGACGATTGTCGGGATTTGGGAGTTGTACAATTATTTCAATGCGCAAGGCGTGAAAAACGTTTTTCCGTTGAATCCGGGTGGTAAAGCAACTTTTGATTTCGGCGTTGCAAAAGCGGTTTCTGCACAACATTCTGCCAGTTTTTCAGACGGAAGTTACGCCGGCGTAGCGAGCGGATTTGTATTGAAAACCGATGATGGAAATTTCTATTATAGCGGCGATACCGGGCTTACGCTTGACATGACGCTGATCCCGAAATGGGCAGATCTTGATTTTGCCGTTTTCCCGGTTGGCGACGTTCTGACGATGGGTGTGGAAGATGCCATTGAAGCTGCAAATTTTGTAAAAACGACCAAAGTTCTGGGTGTTCATTATGACACTTTTGGATTTATAAAACTCGACAAATCCGAGGCGATCGCTGAATTTGAAAAATCGGGCATAACACTTTATTTACCAGAAATCGGTTCAGAAATTGACATCGCAACGCGGTAGCGGATAAGGTGCATGATTATAATCCGTCACGATGCTATTTTAAAATAAAAAACTTGTGAAAATCCCTTTTTGCGATTGAAAAGTATTCAGCTTTCATTTCACAAAAAGGGATTTTTTTAATTGATAAGGGTTAGTCCGCTGGATAATTAACAATTAATAAATCAAAGATTTCTTCTATAATCATCCGGATTCGCAATTGGGCATCTTATGAACGTAATGCCTTTTTCGGATCCTTCTATTAAGTGCTGCCAGTCGCATGATACTGGCAGCACTTTCTTTTAGTGGTAAGCGCTACTTTCCATTTTGGCTACAACATTTACCAATCCGGATACAATCTCCTTCCTCCGGACCTGCACCTTTGTAATACAATAATGCAAAGGAAAAATTAGCAAAATATAAATCAAATGTCTTACTGCACCTATATCGAAAGTATGTCCGGCGTGCAAAAGGATCTGCACAAAAATTATCATGATAATCAATACGGTTTTCCGATACATGATGATAATGAGTTGTTTGGGAGACTAATTCTGGAAATAAACCAGGCCTGTTTGAGCTGGGAAATTATTCTGAAAAAGGAAGCAAGTTTCAGACATGCTTATGACAATTTTATAATTGAAAAAGTAGCATCCTACACCGAAACGGACCGGGAAAGATTACTGAATGATCCGGGTATTATCCGCAACCGGCTGAAAATAAATGCAGCCATAGAAAATGCTAAAACCATTATTTCACTTCAAAAAGAATATGGCTCATTTGAAAAATGGCTGGAATCTCATCACCCAAAGTCAAAACAGGAATGGGTGAAAATTTTCAAAAAAACATTCCGGTTTACGGGTGGTGAAATTGTGAATGAATTCCTGATGAGCATCGGAATACTTCCTGGTGCACATACTTCATCCTGTCCTGTTTACCACAAAATTTTAAAAGAAAATCCGCTCTGGATTAATGCCTGATCACGTAAATATTTTTAATCAATTAAATCAAAAAACAATATGAAAACGATCTTCATCACCGGCGCATCTGCCGGATTAGGAAAAGCAACTGCAAAATTATTTCAATCAAAAGGCTGGAGAGTGATCGCTACGATGCGTACACCGGAAAAAGAAACGGAATTAAACCTGCTGGAAAATGTGATTTTACTTCCGCTTGATGTTACAAATATTGAACAAATTGAAACAACGGTAAAAGCTGCCATCGCACTGGGCGATATCGATGTTGTTTTTAATAATGCAGGTTACGGATTGATCGGACCTTTGGAATCTTATTCAGAGGAAGAAATCAGAAGTCAGTTTGAGACCAATTTCTTTGGCGTAATATGGGTTACCCAAGCCTTTATTCCTTATTTTAAACAGAAAAGAAGCGGTCTTTTTATTACCACAACTTCGCTTTGCGGTTTGACAACTTATCCGCTTTCATCGATTTACAACGCTTCCAAATGGGCTTTGCAGGGATGGAGCGAAAGTATGTCGTTTGATCTTGCCCGCTTTAATATCGGTATCAAAAATGTAGCACCAGGCGGAATCAAGAGTAATTATATGAACGTGATGACTGTGGCGGAAGACAAGGATTATGATACCTTGATGCAAAGAATGACCGAAGGATTTACGGACGGGACATTAATGGAATTCACGGAATCCGAGGTAATTGCTGATGTTGTATATCAGGCAGCAACGGATGAAAAAGATCAGCTGACCTATCCGGCCGGAAATGATGCGGTGAGGATTTATGAAAAAAGACTGGAACAAGGACCTGAAACATTTAGGAAAAATGTAACCAAATATCTTAATCTGGAAAGTCCTTATAGTATTGCTGCTTTGTAAAATAGGTAACTTGGCATGGAAATCCTGACCGGAATTCCATGCCTTCAATTAGAAAAACCATGAAATCAGAATCCAAACAGCCGTTTATTTTTAACTCAATTTCTGACTTGCATCGCGCATTAGGTTTGCCAAAACCGCTTCATCCACTGGTAAGTCTGGTTGATTATGGTAATATCAAAAACAATACCGATGAAATCAGCAAGGGAATGATCCTGAACTTTTATAAGGTTTCGTACAAAAGGAATTTTCACGGCAAGATTAAATACGGACAGCATTATTACGATTTTGATGAGGGCGGTTTGTCATTTATTTCTCCAAACCAGATCATTTCCGCAAACGAGAATGAAGCGGATTATGGTGGATTTACACTGCTTTTTCACCCGGATTTTATCAGGAATTATCCGCTCGGAAAAAATATCCGGAATTATGGATTTTTCTCCTACGCTGCTTCGGAGGCACTTTATCTTTCTGAAAAGGAAAAAGAAATTGTTATTGGTATTTTTAAAAATATAGAGCACGAGCTTTCCCTGTCGATCGATAATTTCAGTCAGGATATTATTTTATCACAAATTGAACAGCTGCTGAATTACAGTAACCGGTTCTATAACAGACAGTTTATTACAAGAAAGGCGGCTCATAGTGATTTGCTGACTGAGCTGGAACAGATACTTTCTGATCATTTCGATACCAAAGAGGGCCTGGTAAAAGGATTACCTTCTGTGCAGGATATCTCTGAAAAACTAAATGTTTCGCAAAGATATCTGAGTGATATGCTTCGCCAGCTTACCGGACAAAATACCCAGCAGCACATACATAACAGGTTGATTGATAAGGCAAAGGAAATTTTAAGTACGACTGATCTCACGGTTGGAGAAATTGCTTACCAATTGGGTTTTGAACACCCTCAGTCGTTTAACAAGTTGTTTAAAAACAAGACAAAAGTATCGCCGGTGGAATTCAGGCAATCTTTTAATTGATAATTAGTTTTTCAGTTCAGGTTTGAATTTGATCGATCAGGAGATAAGACTTCCCCAAACTTCAACATCCATTTTCAAAAGTCTGCTTTTAAAAAGATCAGTACGATATTTTATGATGAATTTTTTAAAAGTAAAACCTGTGCGCGCCACAAGGCTTTCATTGACACATTCTTCGGATATATTGAAACTGGACGCAACTTCCTGAATGTCAAATTTATGATTGAGTTGAAGCTGTCTTTTAATATATTCCAGAATGCGGTCTGTTTCCGGATGAAATTGCCGGACGGGAATGTATTTCCTGACATATTGAATATTTCTGTCAAGCATGTGTATCAGTGTGAAGACACTGTTTCTGATTATTTCTTTATAAGAATCCGGCCGGTGTTGCATCTCATGCGTGATGAGCTTGATGATCTGGTTAGCAGATTCTCTGTCTATACTACGCTCCATGATTTTGCCCTGGACAAATAATTTATTTGAAACCAGGGATTCAATCTGACCAAACATGGTAGCAAATGTAGTTACATAAGGTTTCTCCCTGGTGGCTGATTTCTGCGATAAACCGGAAATGATGGAGAATATTTTTGTTTTTCCGAAAGTCTGCAAACTGATATTTTGATGCGGACGCAGAATAAAAATACTGTCCTTCTGGTAACTGTATGGGGCGTAGTTTATTGTTGCTTTTCCACTTCCTTCAAGAATTACGATAACTCTCAGGCGGTCTCTGTAAGTGCAAAGTGATTCCAGCTCACTGGATTCCAGGCTGGCCAGAATGCATTTGTTGTGTATGTTAAGTTCTTCCACAATTCAGTCGCTAAAATAAAACGGGTTTAGGAATGATCTCCGGTTTCCCGGACAACGATCATTTAAAACTGTTTAAATTGAAGCTATATGAAAAATAAAAATGTCTCAATGACCGGTTTTTGAAGCTGAACGGGCGTTTTTAGTGGAAGAATGAAAACCAGGGATTATTTTCCCAGCCACTGTTTAAAATCCGAAATACGATCTGTACTGACGTAAATTTCCTGCTGTGCCGCCGGAGCGAGTTCAAGTTTAAGCCGTCCTGCGGACAAAGAATTGATGGAACTGATACTTCCAAGCGAAATAATCAGCGATCTGTTGATACGAAAAAACTGGCTTGGGTCCAGCAGCTGAATCAGTTTATCCAGACTATAATCCATAGTAAGGTGTTTTCCGTCAAATGTTTTCAAATAGGTCGCCTTTTGTTCAATTGTAAAATAGGCGATATCTGCTGTTTTTACGCTGAAAAGCCTTGTTCCGGCAGAAGCCATAAATCTGTCCTTGTAATTTTCATGCTGGTTAGGCACTTGCAGCCACGATTTTAATTGTGACAAATCCGGGAAGGTTTTATTTTTAAAATGTACGTCTTTAAATTTATTGAGCGCACTTTCTAGCTCTGCCGGATTAACCGGTTTTAAAAGATAATCTACGCTATTTGCTTTGAATGCTTTCAGCGCATATTCGTTGTAAGCCGTCGTGAAAATAATTGGAATTGTCAGGTTCAGCTGCTCAATGATTTTAAATCCAAGTCCGTCTTCCAGCATGATATCCAGAAAAACAAGATCCGGCTGGGCATTATTGCTGTTTTCGAGCCAGAGAATACTTTCTTTTACGGAAGGTATTTTTGCGAGTATATAAACAGTAGGATCATACCTTAAAACAAGGTTTTCCAGTCTGTTTGCGCTAAGGGTTTCGTCTTCAATAATGAGAACGTTCATGAAATAAGAGGGATTTTAACAACAAACTGATTGTGCTGTTTTTCTACCAGCACGGGTTTGTTGACAAGCAATTTATACCGGTTAATAATATTATGTAAACCAATTCCGGTCGAAGCCTCCGTTGGTTCCCGAAGCTGAACCGGATTCCGGACAATCAGAAAATCGTCTTCAATGCTGATGGTTATTACCAACGGACTGGTGGCCGACATCTGGTTATGTTTTACTGCATTTTCAACAAGAAGCTGTAAAGTGAGCGGTACAATAGAATAAGAATCAAGTTGCTCCTCCGAAAGCCTAATTTCCAGATTTATTTTGTCCTCAAATCTTGTTTTTAGCAAATACATGTACGTTTCCAGAAACTCGATTTCAGTGCGCAGTTTGATCTGGTCAAAGTCAGATTGTTCAAGTATGTAGCGGTAAGCTTGCGAAAGACGACTGATAAATTCTATGGACAATTCCTTGTCGGTTTCAACAAGTGTGCTCAGAACGCTGAAATTGTTAAATAGAAAATGAGGACTTACCTGGTTTTTCAGTGCATTAAAATGTGCTTTGATATTTTCTTTTTCAAGACGTTCCGCATTGATATGCACATGCTGCAATCGTTGATAAACACGAACATTTGATGCAAGGTAATAAGCTGCCATAAGCGCCATTACCGTCAATCCATTGTTTGCTCGCCGTTTTTGCTGTATCATAAGAAGTTCGCCCGAGGAGCTTACATGAAAAAGATGAGGATCCCAGATTGATTCCATCCAATGCCACAGCGCTCTGAACGCAATATTAAACATTGCTGCAAGGCCGATCGCAATGAGCAATGTCAACAATTGATTTATGAATTTATAGTGGATTGAATTTTTGCTGCTGGGAAACCTGGCAATATAATATTGCAGCCACTCGATAACATTTAACCACAAGGTATAAAATAATCCGCTGATGATCAGTTCAATAATCCAGAGTGGGAATTTGTGAAGTAGGAGAGGGACAGTGTAATTGGTAACATTTATGTAAATACGAATGGGTACGTAAATAATCGCAAATCCGAATCCCAGCTTCCATTTTTGCTTATGGGAAAGTGGATAAAGTGTTTCTGCCCACATAAATTGAGATGATTTATACGCCGGTTATATCAAAGGCGCGGAGCCTGTTAATTTTACCCATTCAATTCTTGTAGTCTGGTAAATTTAAATTTGCAAATTGATCAGAAAAACGGATTTGTTTAAGGGAAAAAAAAGAACCAGATTAAACCGGCTTTTCATCCATTTCAATTCCTGCCAGCATATGTCCCAGAATAGGCTCACATTTTTCACGACAGGCAGGGTAAAAGTGCCCATGTTTCCAGAAATCAGATTTAGGAGATAATCCCCACCAGAATTCTGCCATGGCAATAGGCTGCATATTTTGCAGAAAAGCATATTGAAGTAACTTTGGAGCAGCACATTCTCCGGCTCCGGCGGGTGGATTTTTATAGGATGCATTTTCGAAAATCTCACACAAACTTTTTTCCTCCCCATCCTGGTTTAGGAAATTATACTGCTCAAAAATTTCCTGTTGTAAGGAAACAGAATGCGCTTTGCGTATTGTTTTTAGTGTTTCAACTTCTTCCTGTGTCCCTGATTCCTGATCTTCGAGCTCTTTTATTTGCTGGCTTATCTGTGAAAGTTTTTCCATTCCGGTGTTCAGAAAACCACCATCAGCCATGCCGTCAAAAATGGGCGGGACAAATTTACTGTGATGATTTCCGCCGGCCAGTTTCCCTGAAAATGCTGATAAATATCCAATTTCATCTTCCTCGGTCCTCACGACCAAAACACCAAACATTTTGCCAATAACGGCTCCTTCCTGATCAGGTTTTAACCCGAAATTATGATCCCATTCATCCTGGTTTTCAAGGTGTGATTGCAGTTTTTCAACAGCCAGCAGAGAAAGCGGATGTGGCTCGTAATCAAACGGAAATGTAAATTTATCAGGAAAGGAATACGCAGCGAGTGATTCTTCAAAAATGCTGAAAATCGTATCCGTTGGGGAGATGGATTGTGTCAAAAGGAAATTGTAAAATTCATTAATGGATCAGCGTATGCAAAACGCCTGCAAAATTAATAATATCCAATAACTTTTGACTTACAAAGCATTAAATAAAAAGACGCAATTCTTTTGACAGGCTGAAATACTATTTCAGAAACCCAGTATTACTGCCGTTACTATCAAATAAAGGATCATGGTAACCGTTGATTTGTTCATAATGTTTTATTTTGAGTTTTGGACAAAAGAAATGACAAAACGATTGGTTTGATATTCAAGGATATTGGTACGCTTTTTTAGCACTTACGCAAATAAATTGAAAATGGTTGCTTGTAGATTGCCAGAAGTTCAGATGGACCGCAAACTATGAAATATGTACCCTTCCAAGTTTATTTTGTATCTTTTCAAAAAAATGTAAATCCGGGCGTTGAATAAGATTTTTGTTTTCCTGATCATTTTACTTTTGCCGGTTGCCGCTTTTGCCCAACCAGTTTATCTTTTGAGCGATAGTTCCTCTGCAACCATAAAAAGGTATGCAGTCCTGCCTGATCGTGATTATACTTTTGAAAAAATAGTTTCAGATACCACGCTTGCTTTTGTTGAAGGCGATTCGCTGGGGAAAGGACACGCGACTCACTATTGGCTTAAAATCAGGATTAAAAATCCGTTTCATTACGCCGGGGAATTTTATATTTCATTAAATCTTAACCTCGACAACATATTATACTATTTCAATGAAAATACCCAAAAATGGGTAGCTTATCAAAATGGAATGGCGTCGCCGTATATAGGTAAGCGTAACGTTAACGAGATGGCTTGTATTTTACAGGGCCAGGCTGAAAATGTCTTGTACATCAGAGTGGACGCAAGTATGCTTAGGGGACATAATTATAGTGTCAAACCGATAATAAAGATTAAAAAGGCAGCTTATGTAGATAGTAAAGAACAAATGATGTGGCTTTCCTGGATCGCTTCATTTTCTGTGTTGATTCTGTTCTTTATAAACAACCTGTATATTTATTTTGGTCTCAGAGATAAAACTGTTTTGTTTTATCTGATCGCGCAGTTGGGTGGAATGCTTTATATTACGGCTTATAAAAGATTTTACAGTATTTTTTTTAGCAGCCCAATTTTCACTTCCACGGTATCAACAGAAGGGCAGCTGCATTCTTTTGATATGACCAGCGTGCTGATGCATGGGAGCATATTACTGATCATGTATGGACTTGTACAATTAACCCGGTCGTTTTTAAGTACAAAGAAAATACTGCCGGTTATGGATTCCGCCCTCCGCATCGGATTACTTGTGTATGTGTTGGTTACGGTGATTCTTGTTGCGATAAATATTTTTATAACTTATCTGGAAGACTATACCTTATTGTATCACAATATTCTTGCTTTGCTGTTGATTACAATCATCATGTGCACCTGCGTGGTTGGTTATTTGCGAAAACTTCCGGCCTCTACACCTTTTTTAGTAGCCAATATTCTTCCGTTAATTTTCATGTTTGCCACAGCATTATATCATGTTTTTATCAGTTTCAATTTTACTGACGGTTCATTAATGCCTGATTTTTCAATTATTTCCCAGGCACTTGCGTTTTCGGTGGCTTTGGTGGCACGTACAAAATCCATTCATAAAGACCTGAAAGCAAAAGAAATAGAGGCGCGGCAGCTGGAATTTGATTTGAAAGAAATAAACTTACGTCAAAGACTGATCGAACTGGAAAACCAGAAAATCAATGCTGACATCCGGCATGAAAAAACACGAAATGAATTACTGGAACAAAGGCTGGAAGTAAACCAGCGGGAACTGGCATCTACAACATTGTATATGGTCCAGAAAAACGAGCTGCTCGCAAGTTTGAAAACACAAATCCAGGAGCTGGACAAGTTATATCCTGACAGCAAACACCAGGGCCTGAAAAGTATTGAGTCAATCCTCCAAAGTAACCTGTATCTGGATGGCGACTGGCGAAAATTCAAATTGCATTTTGAACAGGTCCATCCTCATTTTTTTGAAAATCTGCTGGCGAAATATCCTTCGCTTACCAAAAATGAAATTCGCCTTTATGCTTATTTTCATATCAATCTTTCTACCAAGGAAATTGCCGCTTTACTCAATATTGACCCGGCCAGTGTGCGCCGCGCAAAAACCAGACTTTACAAAAAAATGGCCCTCGTTGAGGAAAGTGATTTGCAGGATGACAATAACTAAACTAAAATAGCCCGGATTGTATAATTTTATTAAAACCTTGATTTTTGTTAAAAAAATGAGGCTTTTATTCCATTTGTACACACTTTGTCTATGTCTGTTTTTTGGTATTGGACAGTTTAGTGTCTTGTTTTGCTAAGAAATTAATGTACCCTCCCTACTATCAAAAGATGTGTTTAATTAAGGCAGGATTATGCCCGAAAATTAAATTTCATGTTGTTGCATGTGATTAAAAAACGGTACTAAGCAGCGAAAAAAAAATCGGAAACCCAGTACATTAAATTTGAAAAACCTATGAACACAACTAGTGAAAGAGGAAGTGAAAAATGTAAATCTTTGAGGAAAAGCTTATCCGAGACAATCGGATTGATCGTCATTCTTTATTGTGTTTATTTATTTGCTAATCTGGTAGTCAGCGGATATCTCAAAGATCAGACACTTACCAAAAGTTTGCTGGATTTTTGGCCAAAATAATTAAAACCGTAAACCTGAATCAGAAAAGTAATAATCCGAAATCGTTTTACCTGAATAATATTTTGCAGGAGATTTTACGATTAATGTAAGCTCGGGCAGAGACTATTTTCCTGAATAGTCTCTGCTTTTTTTATTCTGGCTTGTGAATGAGAATCGAAATTATTGTCTTACAAACGATTTTTATCTGGTGCGTAAACTTACATGCTGAAAAATACTTATTTTGCAGCACGGGAATATTTCCTCACATCCTATTACAAGGCAACAACCTAATATGAAGAAATTATTTACAGTCTTTTTGCCCGTTTTCCTAACCGGTTCAGCGTTTTCGCAGCAAGCGGCGCTGACAGCAAACGACTATCAAAAAGCAGAAAGTTTTCTAGCTCCTAACACGCAAAAGTACATCGACAATGTTGCCGGAAAATCGACCTGGATCTCCGGAGAGCGGTTTTGGTATCGTACCCTCACGGCACAAGGCAGCGAATTTATTTTGGTAAATGCACTGAAAGGAACGAGATTGCCTGCTTTCAACCACCAAAAACTGGCGCAATCTCTTTCTTCCGCAAGCGGAAAAAATTATACCGCTTTTATGCTTCCTTTTCAGAATTTTGCTTTTTCAGCGGATGAAAAATCTATTTTGTTTACCGCCAGTGGTAAGCAGTGGAAAGCCGATTTGAAAACATACCAAATTACAGAAGATACTTCGGTAAAAATAAAAACAGACGAAGATCCGAAAAGCGAAACATTGTCTCCTGATGGGAAAAAGGCTGTTTTGATAAAAGATTATAATTTATGGCTTCGTGATGTCGCATCCAATCAGCTTACACAGCTGACAACTGACGGAATTAAGGATTTTGGATATGCTACGGACAACGCCGGGTGGCGTCATAGTGACAAACCGGTATTGCTTTGGTCGCCTGATTCCAAAAAGATTTTTACTTATCAGCAGGATGAAAGAAAAGTAGGGGATATGTTTTTGGTAACGACCAATGTTGGTCATCCAAAACTGGAAGCATGGAAATATCCTTTGCCGGGTGACAGCGTTGTGGCAATGCTGCATCGTGTGATTATCAATGTGGAAACCCCCAAAATAGTGCGTTTGCAAATTCCTGCTGACGTTCACAGATCAACTTCCGGTGATGATATCAGTCGTGGCGGTGTACTTAATGATGCTGCCTGGAGCCCGGATGGTTCGCAGCTTATGTTTGTTTCCACCTCCCGTGATCACAAACAGGAAAAGGTAAGACTTGCTGATGCGGCTACGGGTTCAGTAAAGGAAATTTTTGAAGAAGTTTCGCCAACACAATTCGAATCAGGGCAAAGAGGTATCAGCTGGCGGTTTTTGGCTGCTAGCAAGGAAATTATCTGGTATTCAGAAAAGGATAACTGGGGACATTTGTATTTGTATGATGCGACATCCGGTAAGCTGAAAAATCAGATCACCAAGGGTGAGTGGCTGGTTACGCAATTGATAAAAGTGGATGAAAAAAGCCGTGTAATCTATTTTATGGCTAATGGAAAAGAATCCGGAAATCCATATTTCAGTCATTTTTACAAAATAAATTTTGATGGCTCAGGTCTTACCTTATTAACACCAGAGGCTGGATTTCACACCGTTTCACTCTCGACTTCCGAAAATTATTTCATCGATACCTATTCACAACCTGATGTTACTCCGGTTATGGTTTTGCGAAATATGAGTGGAAAATTAATCACCGAGCTTGAAAAAACAGATGTAAGCCGTTTGAAAACAATTGGCTGGAAAGCGCCGATTCCTTTTTCCGTGAAAGCGCATGACGGGAAAACGGATGTATACGGATTAATGTACACGCCATCAAAACTGGACTCCACAAAAAAATATCCGCTTGTCGATTATATCTATCCTGGCCCGCAAGGTGGGAGCGTGGGTTCCTGGGCATTTTCCGCTTCGAGAAGAGACAATCAGGCTTTGGCTGAACTTGGATTTATCGTGATAGAGCTGGAAGGTACAAGTAATCCGTTGCGGTCGAAAAGTTTCCATGATATGAATTATGGGCAAATGGCTGAAAATACTTTGCCTGATCAGGTTTCAGGAATTAAACAATTGGCAGCGAAATACAACTGGATCGACACCAGCCGTATAGGTATGCATGGACATTCCGGAGGCGGTTTCGCTACGGCTTGTGCGATGTTCACATATCCGGATTTTTTCAAAGTTGGAATTTCGGAATCGGGTAACCAGGATAACAGAAATTATGAGGACGACTGGGGCGAGCGTTACATTGGTTTGTTGACAAAAGATTCAAAAGGCGTGTCAAATTATGAAGCGCAGGCAAATCAGGTTCACGCGAAAAATTTAAAAGGAAAACTGATGCTGGCACACGGTATGATGGACGATAATGTGCCGCCATACAACACAATGCTGGTTCTTGAAGCGCTGGAAAAAGCGAATAAAGATTATGACCTGATCATTTTCCCAAACAGCCGTCACGGATATGGTAACTATGTTCCTTATATGATGAGACGTCGCTGGGATTATTTTGTTCGCCATCTGTTAGGTGCCGAACCTCCGAAAGAATATCAGCTGAATTATGTTACTGATCCGAGAAATTCAGTGAAGTAATTGATAGAATTTTTGATAGAAAAGGGAATAATCGGTCAAATGATTGTTCCCTTTTTTGTTAATAATGAACCTTAAATTGCACGGTTGTATCATTAGGTGTCGTTTTGTATGCAGGAAAAATCTATAAAAATCAGTTATAAACTGGAAACAGGCTACCTAATTTTACGAGTTTAACTTTTATTTTCTTTTCCATAATGATCGAAACTTAATTGTTTGATATCAGACAGTTAGAAGAAAATTACAAGAAAAGAAATCAACTTAATCTATATCTTCCGGATAATCTTCATTCGGAAATACTTCCAAATAATTACGAATTTCATCATCATCTAATTTTTTATCTACTATTTCCTGCAATTGCTGAGCTGAGGCTTTATAAAGGCCTGACCAGCCACTTGGCGGATCAATGGCAACACGTAAAAGCTCATGTTTTTTATTGTAATTCGCCAGATAACACGGCCCGAAATCCGTGAATGCACTTACTTCGTAAGATTCTTGATTTAAGAAATTTCTTTTTACTTGTTTATTTAATTCCGCAATAGTCTCAACGCTGCCATTTTTACAATCCCCCAGCTTTATAGCAACCAAATTACTTCTTGTTATCTTCCAGTAAATTATCAAAACAAAAAAGTGGAAGTACTACCCAAATCAAGGATGTTTTAAGTTTCATTGCTAATAGAAATGATTTAGTTTCAGGCTTTTGAATGTTTACAAGCTAGGAAATTTTTCAGTAGGACAAATCATTTCTCTACAAATCATCTTTTCTGATCACAAACTGATATTCTGTCAAACCATATCCATATTCGTCCCGGGATAAAATTGTGGAAATCCATCTTTCGTTTTTTACCGGATTTATTTCTAAAACAAGAGTTTTTGTCCCGCCGGTAATTTTGAAAAATCTTATATTCTTGAATGTATCACCGGGTACGGGATTATGTCCAAAATGCCCCAAATCTTCCCGGATTTTTGTTGTGGACAGGCGGGGAATTGGAATGATGCTATCTATCTGAACAACACTGTCAATGCTTCTGTCATAAATAGGTACTTGAAATTCAGCATGTAAATCTGTGTCAGTCTGATTTTTTACATAATAATAAGAACTACCAACCGGCTCAATCAAGATTTTATTAGCAGGATCATCGGGATTTTTGCAACCTGAAAATGATAGCGACATGAAAATGAGGCATAAGACAGTTTGGATCCGGTTCATTTTGGTATAAGTTAAAAGAGGATACAATAAGGACACGATTTTTCCGAATATGGTTGTCTTGGGTATAAGATTCGTTTAAAATTTGAAATTTAGAAGTTGAATTTGCGGTTAAAATTCTACCATCAAACGTATAGTACGACTCTGAATAGCGGTATTGATGTAAATCTTTCTGGCTCAGTTTTTTTATATATCCTGTCAAATCAACAAAACTAAAATGGCAACTATAAATAAAGAATCGGGAGATGAGACTCAAAATCCATCAAACGAAAATCAGGTAATCAAAGGCGATAATACCGTTAAAGATCCGGATGAATGGACCACAGGAAATGAGCCCATGACAGGCGCACAACATTCTTACCTCAAAACTCTTTCTGACGAAGCCGGAGAGGAGTTTGATGAAAAGTTGAGCAAGGCAGAAGCGTCTAAAAGAATTGATGAACTGCAACATAAAACAGGCAGAGGATTGAGTAATTAATTTCCTGCTTGCATATAACCGGCTGTTAATGTTAGATTTTAATCTCTGATTGACAGCCGGTTATGTTTTTTAAAATGTATGAAAATTTACTTATAATTTATCTTTAAATGTTAATATCTTATATTTTTGGACTCGGAGAAAGTGGGCCATTAATTTGATTATTAACATATTATATGAAATCAGACGGGTAACTTCTGTTATATATTCACTTTTTTAAATAATCAGAAAGTGAATATTCCTAACACCTTTACAGCCCGTTATTATGTCCGCATTTCGTTTACTTATTCTGCTGCTTTCAATCTTTTTTATTGTTCCAAAACCATTCAGCAGCGCTCAGAAAACCAAAACTTCTGCCGTTACAGATACCACCAATTTCGACAGGGATTATGCTTTGGAAGCAACCATGCTCGGTTTTTTCGCTCCGGATGGCTCTCGCAACCCGACTTTAAAAGCAAATAAAGGAGATCGTGTAAGAATCAAAATTACCAACGGTGAGCTGATGACACATGACATTTCTTTGGAGAAAATGGGTCTGAAAAGTAAGGTGATTATTGAAAAAGGAACGAGTACGAGCCTTATTTTCAAAGCTGTTGAAAGTGATACCTACTTCTGTTCTGTTCCGGGTCACCGTGCGGCAGGAATGGTTGGGAGTTTTGAAGTGGTGGAAGGAGTGATTTCGGATAAAACAATAGCGGGTAAACTGCCAACAAAAGATGGAAGGCCGCTAAACCTGAATTTTGAAACCGGTACTTTAAAAGACTGGACAGCAACGGGTAATGCTTTCGCCAATCCTCTTTTTTCAGACGACCCGTCTCCGGTTCATGAAAAAGATATGCATATCGGCTTCGAGGGGAAATATTTCCTAAGCAGCGGCGGGACAACAAACTACAAACTTACAGGTACTTTAACTTCGGTTCCTTTCAAGGTTACACAGCCGTTTGCAGCGTTCAGGGTTTCCGGCGGAGCTTTACAGGATACGCGTGTGGAACTTGTGCTTGCCGGGACAGATAGCGTTATTTTTCACATCACAGGCCAGGGAAGAGCTACGTTACAGCCGGCAGTAGTTGACCTTCAGGCTTATCAGAATAAAGAAATTTTCATCCGTATCATCGACAACGAAACCGGTATTTCCCAGATTCCGTACATTCCTGATGATAAATGGGGACATATCAATTTTGACGAATTTCTTTTTTACCCAAGTCGGCCCGATTTTCCTAACGAGTTGAAACAAAAGGATATTATCATCTTACCACCGCTTGATCCGGTACTTCACGCAGGACTTTCGGGAATAGAAGCGGCCAAAGTGATGACGCCGCCAAAGGGTTTTAAAATTACACTTGCTGCCGCTGAACCGGATATCGTTCGCCCGATCAGTTTTACGATCGATTCCCGCGGGAGGCTTTGGGTTGTTGAAGGACATACCTATCCTGTTCCCGCTCCGGAAGGACAGGGAAAAGACCGGATTTTGATATTTGAGGATACAGATGGCGATGGTACTCTTGATAAAAGAAAAGTTTTCACGGAAGGATTAAATCTGGTAAGTGGTATTGAAGTGGGAATGGGAGGAGTTTGGCTTGGCGCCGCACCTTATTTATTATTTATTCCGATCGATGCAAAGAATGACAAACCAGCCGGTCCGCCGCAAAAATTGCTTGATGGCTGGGGTGTGGATGATACCCATGAAGTACTCAATAACCTTAGATGGGGCCCAGACGGCTGGCTTTATGGAACACACGGTGTTTTCACACGCTCCAATGTGGGGAAACCGGGTGCTTCGGATGCAGAACGTACCAAAATAAATGCTGGTGTATGGAGATTTCATCCAACATCACACGAATTTGAAGTTTTTGCGGAAGGTTCGAGCAATCCTTGGGGAATTGATTTCAATGATTACGGACATCCTTTTATCACCGTTTGTGTGATTCCGCACATGTATCACGTCATACAGGGCGCAAGGTACCAGCGCCAGGCGGGGAAACATTTCAATCCTTATACTTATGACGACATCAAAACCATTGCCGATCACGTGCACTGGGTAGGAGAGCGCGGTCCGCATGCAGGAAATTTCCGGTCCGGATCTGCCGGTGGTGGTCATGCACATGCGGGAGCGATGATTTATCTGGGAGGTGATACCTGGCCGCAGGAATATCGTAACGAGATTTTCATGAACAATATCAATGGTGCAAAACTAAATATCGACCACCTTGAACGCAAAGGATCCGGATATCTGGCAACGCACAGAAACGATTTTCTTTCCATGAACGATTCGTGGTCGCAGTGGCTGAATTTTAAATACGATCCAAGCGGTTCTGTATTTGCGATCGACTGGTATGATAAAAATCAATGTCATAGCCCAAATCCGGACGTCCATAACAAAACAATGGGCAGGATTTTCAAAATTACCCATGAAAGTGATAAGTGGGTAAAAGTGGATTTGTCAAAAGCGTCTGATATGGAACTTGTTAATTATCAGCTTAATAAAAACGAATGGTATGTAAGGCAGGCGCGCGTGATTTTGCAGGAACGTGGCCCGAATAAAAAAGTACACAAAGCACTGAAAGAAATGCTCGCGAAAAATCCTGATCCAACAAGAAAACTTCGTGCCTTATGGACGCTTCATGTTACAAAAGGACTTACCGAAAAAGATCTTACGGATTTGCTGGCTAACGACAACGAATATTTAAGAAGCTGGGCCATCCAACTTTTAACGGAAAGCAAAAATGTTTCTCCTGAAACGTTGAAACGGTTTGCTGCTTTGGCGCAAAATGATAATTCGTCACTGGTAAGATTATACCTGACTTCTGCCATGCTCAGACTGGAACCTGCGCAGCGCTGGGATGTTGTCGAGGCGCTTTCCCAAAAAGTTGAAGATAAAGACGATCACAATCTGCCTCTGATGGTTTGGTATGCAGCAGAACCTTTGGCTGCAATTGATATGAAACGAGCTTTACAAATTGCTCAAAAAGCAAAACTTCCAAATATTTTGCCTTACACAATTCAGCGTGTCGCGGCCATTGGAACTGATGATTCCAAAAAGGTTTTGAAGGATTTGAATGAGAAACTGGGTCAAACCCACTCACATGAAAATCATGAAAGCCAGATGCTTATCAGCAAAGCTTTGGAGAAATAAACTGAATTTAAGATATAAATAAGTTGGGAAATATGAGAATAGGATACACTGGAAGTTACCGGAATAGATTTATAATAATACTCGTTTTTAGTCTCTGCGTAAACATTTCTTATGCTCAGACCAAAACAACAGACACCTCAAAAGACTTTAAAAAAACGAAAATTACTGGAGATTTTATCTCGGAAGGTGCTGCGGTGGCCGATTTGAACAAAGATGGAAAAATGGATATTATTGCCGGATATTACTGGTTTGAAGCTCCTACCTGGACGCGGCATGAAATGGCGCCTTCGCGTATTTTTGATCCTTTGACTGAATACAGCAATTCTTTTTTGAATCTTGGAATGGATGTGAATCAGGACGGCTGGGAGGATGTTATCATCGTCGATTTCCCTGGGAAACCTGGTTTTTGGTTTGAAAACCCACAAAATAAACCAGGAGCCTGGAAAAAACATATCATTGCCGACAGTGTGGGAATAACAAATGAATCACCAAATTTTGTTGATATCGATGGCGACGGCAGGCTGGATATTTTGTGTGGTGACAAAGTGAAAAAGCAGATGATCTGGCTGCAAGCGCCTTTGAAACCCGGTGAAACGGAATGGAAACGTTTTGCAATCAGCAAAGAAAATGCACCCGGAACGGAGCCTTTTTCACATGGAATTGGATTTGGAGATGTAAATAAAGATGGCATAAATGATGTCACCGTGATGGAAGGCTGGTTTGAAGGAAAAAAGGATCCGAAAGAAGGAAACTGGGTGTTTCATAATGCAAATCTTGGCGAACCCTGTTCCCATATGCAAATCATGGATATAAACGGCGATGGGAAAAATGACGTGGTAAGTGCATCTGCGCATTCGATGGGCGTTTGGTGGCATGAACAGATTACAGATGTCAAAGGCCGTCTTTACTTTGTTTCGCATTTAATGAGCAAAACGACAGCACAAACACATTCTTCTCTAATGGCCGATTTGAATGGCGACGGTCGAAAAGATTATATTACCGGAAAAAGATTTCTTGCACATCACGGCCACGACCCGGGCGATAGCGATCCTCCGATTTTATTGTGGTTTGAGTTTAATTCAGCCAAACAGCCTTATTACACAGAACATATTATTGACAGTGATTCAGGTTCGGGACTGAATATTACGGTAAAAGATATGAATGGCGATAGTAAACCGGATATAGTTGTTGCCAACAAACATGGGGTTTATTTGTTTGAAAATAGGATGAAAAAGTAATGTTGAATTGATAATTTGATGAGTCGTTATAAATTGCGGCACGAAAAACTTATCATCAACTAAAAAATACAAATATGCCGGAATTGCCAGATTTGCAGGTGTTTAGCAAGAATTTGCTTAAAAACCTGAAAGGGAAAGAATTAGAAAAAGTTGAAGTTGTTGAAGGAAAAAAGATTGATGCAGGTGAAAAAGCACTGAACGATGGCTTGTCCGGAAAACATTTGAAAGACGTTTACCGCCTGGGGAAAGAACTATATTTTGATTTTGGAAAAGATGCTTTGGTCAGTATGCATCTCATGCTTAATGGAAAGCTTATTTTGCAGGAAAATGAAGAATTGCCAAAGTATACGATCGTTGCTTTTATTTTCAAAGACGGCACCCAGCTTGCTATGACGGATTTTCAGAAAATGGCAAAAATTTCTTTGAATCCTGAAAGCAATGATACTGTTGACGCGCTTTCGGATTCACTTACTGCTGATTGGCTTGAAGGGAAACTGGCAAAAAGCAGGTCGGTAATAAAATCTTTCATTATTGACCAGAAGATGATTGGCGGGATTGGAAATGCTTATGCCGATGAGATTTTATGGGAAGCCAAAATATCCCCTAAATCTATTTCTTCCAAAATTCCAAAAGCGGAAGTAGGAAAACTGGCCAAAGCAATAAAGCACGTTTTAACGGATGCAGAAAAGCAAATCCTGAAATCTCATCCTGATATCATTAGCGGGGAAATTCGTGATTTTATGTCTGTTCACCATAGTAAACGAAAAACGAGTCCGACGGGAGCTGAAATTATTCAGGAAAAAATTGGTGGAAAAAGTACTTATTATACCGATGAACAGGAGTTATATTCCTGATTATGAAATGTGAAAACAGGCTGATTCAATAATCGCTGGATCGGCCTGTTTTCATAAATGAACAGATGTCTCAGCTTTTTTTCTGAATGCTCCGGGTGAAATTCCGATAACCTTACTGAACAACCGGTTGAAATATTGCGGATCTTCAAAACCAAGAGAATCTGCTATTTCCTTCACAGCAAGATCGGAATGATATAATAACCGCTGGGCTTCCCGCATCAATTCCTGCTGAATATAATAAGTAACCGGAAAACCGGTGACAGATCTGACTGTATCGTTCAAGTGGCTTACCGAAATATTCATTTTAGAAGCAAATTCCGATGGCTTTTTCATCGATTTGAAATTGTGACGAAGAATCTGCTTAAAAGTTTTCGTTATTTCAATACTTCGGGTTGCGTGTTTGATTAAATTAATTCGCTCCATTGACAAATAATCCGAGGCAATCTGATAAACTAGTGCGGTTACCAGAGACTGCGTAATGGTTTGGCGAAACATGTGCGTCCGGTCATCATAAATTGTATGTAAATGATTAATGAAGGAAGACAGGTTCATCGATTGTTCAGGCGATAACGGCACTCGAATTACTTCCGAAAGGCATTGATCCAGAATATTTTTAAGCTTTTCGTCCAGTATAGCGGGATCAAATGCCAGAAACCAGCCCTGTTCCAAATCTGCTGAAATAATCCGGTGAATCTGTCCCGGATAACACAGAAAAAGGGAATGATCAGCCAGCTGAATTTTTTCAAAGTCAACTTCAAGTTCCATCTCGCCTTTGTCAAGCAACACGAAATAGTAGAAATCATGCCGGTGAGCCTGGGAAACTTCATAGGTTTTACCGGCTGAATTCGCAGTAGCAAAAGACTTTACATAAATTCCGGAAAACCAATCATCCATACGATGAACCGGAATCTTTCCTTTTTTACTCATTGATCGTATTTTATGGTTCAAAAGAAAAATAAATAATAAGACCTGCCGAAATAATCTTCATTTTATAAATGTCGTTAAAAGATGGACAAATCACGGCTGTCTGTTTTTTTTAGAATTTGTAAATCACATTATAATGAGGCCAAAATATGCCATCATATTGATTCAAATGGCATATCAGTTACGGATCCATGATAAATAGTCATGTCTGTACCGTAATGTTTTCTCGCCATTTCGATAGCTGTTTTTGATATCTCGATGCCGGTCACCGTGATGCCGTTTTCTCTGAAAATTTGGGTATTGCGTCCGTATCCAATACCAGGAATCTGAATATTCTTCACAGCGTTTTGAACAAAAAAATCTTTTGTTGCTACTGCCGACTTTGAAGGCTCAAAGCCCCACATTTCCTGTTATTCTGTAAAGCTTGATTCCCAAAATTCAGGTTTATACGTTTCATTTTTCATAACTTTTCTAAATGATATTGTTGAAGCAATTTAATACATCATTTGTTATGCCGCACTGGTTAATTCAGGAGGACTTTCCGACAGAAAATGATTTTGAGCGACTGGAATATTTAAGGACAAAAAAAAGATTAACATCAATTCGATTCAAAATTATATTGCCGCAATTCTTAAATATAAGATATCAGTTTGTTCCTCTCTGGTATTCGCTATGCATGCGAGCCGCTGTTGGTGAATTGAACAAATTATCAAGACGGGCGCGGGCAGTCATTTGACGAAACGTACCGTGTTGGCCAGGATCGCCCGCGTCATGCATCATATCAGTCATCCAGACACTGAAATCCTGGTAATTCCAAATATGTGGAAGGACAGTATCTGAATAATTTTCCAATGCAGTTTTGTCCTGATCAAGTATAGCACCAAGCAGAGCTTTCGACAATATGTCTATGTCAAAAAGAGCCAGATTCATTCCTTTGGCACTGGCAGGAGGTACGAGATGCGCTGCGTCACCGGCTAGAAAAAGATTTCGATATTGCATTGGAGCATAAACCACGCTCCGCAACGGAACGAAAAATTTGTCGTGAACGGTAGCATTTTCAATAGCATTATCACTGAGCCGCAGCCGGATTTCATTCCAAAGCCGTTCATCTGACCAGTCTTCATGACCATCACTTAGTGCGCATTGAAGATAATACCTGCTTCTATGCGGACCGCGGGGAAGCTGGGCAACACAGCCATAATCACTGATGCCCATAATTGGATTTCCAGTAACGGGCGCTTCAACAAGTGCTGCCAGCCATGCGTAACCAAACTCATGACTATACCTTGTCAGGATTCCCTGAGGAATCGAAGCCCGGCTGACACCGCGGTCACCATCACAACCGATGATATAATCGCAGCGAATTTGGTGAGAACCACTAGCATCAGAATAGGAGACCAGCGGATGTTGATCCTCCTCATTTTGAATAACCACGTCGGTTACCTCAAAACGGACATCACCTGCCATATTATCAATCAGTTCCTGCAACAGGTTAATGATAAGCATCTGCTGCGTACAGAATCTGCCCGGGCTTCCGTCTTCTCCCGCAACCTCAAAAATCCGACTGTGGCCATTGAGCCGGTAATCAATTGTCTGGGCGACCGGACCACTAAGAAGCCTATCGGCCATATTCCACCGTTCGAACATTTGTACTGCGCGCGCATCAACAACACCTGCCCGTTGCCTTGTTTCCGTATAAGCGCGATCTCGCCTTTCGAGAACTACGCAAGCTACCCCAGATTTTTGCAGGAAAGTTGCCAATGTCAAACCGGACACGCCGGCGCCGATGATAACAACTTTTGTTTCTTCAAACGTTTTATTTTGATTCGTATTCATATTGTTTTGCCTGATTCAATTGTCAGTAAATTCTGTTTTTTAATTCCTGACAAAGGTCGGGGGACCGGATATGTGATTTCTTAACGGGTCACGGATTTACTTGGACGAATCGCGGATTTATGGGAAGTCTTATATAAAAATAAATGCATCAAGAGGTTAATAAAAAAGGCTGCTTCCAAAATTCCGGAAGCAGCCTGTTCTTAATTTAAATATTTTTCAAGCCTCGACAGAATTAATTTCCTGCACAACTTGCGAGAAAAGCTGATAAGATACGATTCTTGCCTGGTGGTCAAAAATATGAGAAGTTGCCATTACTTCATCAACCTGCGTTTTTTCGAAAAATGCAGTTAATTTCTTTTTCAGCTTTTCCGGTCCGCCGATGAATGAATAGGCAAGCATTTGATTCACCGCATGTTCCTCCTGGAAATTCCAGATATCGTCCATACTGTCAACCGGAGGCTGCAAAAGTTTACGACTTCCGCTAACTACGCCTAGAAAGAATTGGAGAACAGAAGTTGATAATCTGTCAGCTTCGGCATCCGTATCTGCGGCAATTACGTTGACGCAAGCCATCACATAAGGTTTGTCCAGATAAATAGACGGACGGAAATTTTTTCTATATAATTCTATTGCTTCAAGAAAATAAGCTGGTGCAAAATGGCTTGCAAATGCATAAGGCAACCCCATTGCAGCCGCCACACGTGCACTATCCGTACTCGATCCTAAAATCCAGATGGGAACTTCCAGGCCATCACCCGGAATTGCACGAATTTTACCGGTTTTATTATTTTTTGAGAAAAGGGTCTGAAGTGTTTCAATGTCGCTTGGGAAATTGTGAACCGCATTGAAATTTTCACCACGGATCGCCCTTGCAGTCATCTGGTCGGTTCCGGGAGCACGCCCCAAACCCAGATCAATTCTGTCAGGATATAAAGATGCCAGCGTTCCGAATTGTTCAGCCACTACAAGCGGCGCATGATTTGGCAGCATAATACCTCCCGAGCCTACACGGATCGTAGAAGTTCCGCCGGCGATGTAGCCGATAAGAACAGCAGTGGCAGAACTTGCAACGCTGATCATATTGTGATGCTCAGCAAGCCAATAGCGTGTGTAGCCAAGTTTTTCTGCCTCTTTTGCCAGTTCCAGACTGGTCTTGAAAGTATCCGCCGGCGTTTTACCTTCAATAACCGTGGCAAGATCCAGCACCGAATAAGCTATATTTTTTGATTCCTTTGTATCCATTGTTAAGCCTTTTTTATGATTGAAAAGTCTGTGAAAGACATTCATAACTGTTGTTGATGCAAATTTGTAACTGAATGTGACATACTGTAATTACCAAGCTGCCACTCATACTAACAACAAAAAAACCGGGATAGTTGAATAATCGTTCAAAAATTATTGTCCAATTTAAAAAAGGGGAAAATGTTTCTTTTGAAGAGAAGAAGAAATTTATCTGAAAGAGAAAACCAGCCGGATACAGGGAGTGGGTTGAAACGAATTTCTAATAAAATCCTTTTTGTAAAATAAAAAATCCAGCTCTTAATTCCCGGAAGAAAAGGAGCTGGATTTGAGTTGTTAAAAACGGTAAAAGTTATGAATAATTAACGCTTTTTCTCGGCGGGAATAAATTCTTTAAAAACCGCATCCCGAATCAAAACAGGTGGCAGCAAGCCTTGTGACAATATAAAATCATGAAAACGAATTGCTTTAAATTTGTCACCCAAAGCTGCCTCTGTATCTTTTCTCAGCGCAATCATTTTGAGGTAACCGTAATAGTAACTATTGGCTTGTCCGGGTGCCCGCAAAGTATACCGTTCCACTTCCTGTTGCGCAAAAGCTTTTGACTGAACGACGTCGTTCATTAAAACATCAAGTGCCTTTTCCGGCGTGATTGTTCCGGCCTGCAATTCCGGATCCAGAAATGCACGGGCCGCTCTCAAAAGCCGGTAATCGAGCGAAACGAGTTGTCCTTCCAAAGGCATATAAGGCTTGGTAATGTATTCAGAATACAATCCCCATCCTTCTGCATTTGTTGAATTGAAAGCGTACAAAGAACGAGCTTGTGAAACGCCTTCTTCAACCATTTTATCAAATTGAAGTTCGTGACCCGGTCTTGCTTCGTGGGCTGTTATTGTCCAGGAAGCGGCGTCAAAGGTAAAATCATCAAATTTCAAACCTTCTTTTTCTCCTGGTGCAGGCGGCATGTTTAAAGGCAAAACAAAAACGCCACGCTGACCGGTATTATTCAGGAATGGCGGCGGAACCATGTGTGGTGCAGGACCTTGTGCCGTTTCTGCCGCAGTAGCCAGACGAATAATTGCCGGTCTGTTTGGCAAAGTTACCAGTTCATGTTTGCGAATGATTTCTTCAATATCTTTCAAATGGAGTTCATACAATGCAATGATGGAGTCGCCGTGTATCTGTTTCTTTTTCAATTCTTTAATCACAAAACGATAATCGCTCGAAGACAGATTTCTTTCCTTTGCAATCTGTTCTGCAATTGATTTCATTTCATTTTGAATATCCGTAAAACCGGTATGTGCCAGTTTGGCCAGTTCAGCCGGGGGAATATCAATCCCGTAAGCTTCCAGCGCCAGAGCATATTCTTCGGGAGGCAAACGATAATCAGTTCTGGCTTTTGTCAGAACATTTTCCCGTGTCCATTTGTCATAATCTTCAACCTGCTTTTTTAACTGCGCATAAGGTTCATCCCAACCTGTCAGTTTATATTTTTTACACAATTCAGAAATGCCTTCGATGATACTGGCGTTCCGGGATAAATCTACTTCCATCTGTTGTCTGGATGGATAAATCATATTTTTCCCCGCGATCTGGCTCGAAACCCGTTGCTGAAAAATAGATGTCAATGACTTATAACCTTTTTCCAAACCGGCATATTTGCGAATTCTGGCGACAGCCGCGGCGTGTCTCTCAGCCGGAGTCTGGTCGTCCAGCAAAATTTCCAGTCCACCGTAAATTGCTGACGCCGCGTTTAAAAATGGTACTTGCCGGTTCCGCTCAAAATCCTGCTGGCGAAATCCAAGTTTCAAATGGCTTATTAAAATGTTAAGGTCCTGAATAACCGCCGGATCTTTTTCAATTTTGAGTGCAGCAACGTATTTGGTCAATAACAATTCTTCATCTTTTCTTTGTGCCAGAAGATTTGCCATTGTTGGAACAGAAATTTGCGTATCATAAATGGCTAATCCCTGCGAAGAACCTGTTTCCGGTGAATATTTGATATCCAGTTCAACCAGCATTTGTGTGTATTTATTGGACTTGGCGATCCAGTCTTTACTATGCTCAGTCGTTAAATTTTGAAGTCGGGCTGGCAAAGGCGCGAGCCAGCTTAGGGCAAAAAGTGTAAGAAAGGAAATCGACGATAATTTTTTTGACATAACAATATGAATAGGAGTTCGATGATTGTAAAGATAGGGTTAAAGCTAAACTTGTTGCGCTGAAATAACGAAAACATCAGGATGAAAATCCCAATTGTTTAAGAAAGGTTTCTCTATAATTTCCACCGATCGGTATTTCCATATTATTGATAAAAACCCGGTTCCCCTCAATATGATCAATTTTACTTTTATTGATAATGAACGACCTGTGTATACGAAGGAAAAGCGATTTTGGAAGAAGTTCTTCAACCGTTGAAAAAGTCATTGCGGGCAGCAAGGTATTTTGCGTGGTGACAATTTTTGTATAATTGCCATTTGCCTCTGCAAATAATAAATCTTGATAAAGGATTTTGAAAATCTTGCCGTCGGTTTTTATAAAAATAAAATCGTCCGATTTCGTCTCAATGTTTTCTGGCACGAGCGGTAATTGATTTTGCAATTTTTCAGTTGCCTTATCAACCGCGATGATGAAACGTTCCAGCGAAAATGGTTTTAACAAATAATCACAAGCCGAAAGGTCAAAAGCATCCAGTGCATATTCTTTGTAAGCTGTTGTGAAAATGACTTGCGGCGGATTTTTTAAGGTTTTCAAAAAGGAAATCCCGTCCATAATTGGCATATTGATGTCCAGAAATAAAATATCAACTTTTTGCTGATGTAAAATAGCCTTCGCCTCCAATGCATTTCCACTCGCTGCCACGATATTGAGATATGGCAAATGCCCGCAATAATTTTTTATGATATCCCTTGCGATTGGCTCGTCATCTACAATCAGGCAATTGAAAATAGTCATTGGTTGTTGGCTTTTAGGTATTGGCGATTGGCTTTTGGATCAGATAATGGATTTAAATTATTTCATTTTCAATCGCAGATTGACATTATAAATTATTTCGTCGTCTTCAATATTAAGTTCAGATTCGTTTGGATATAGTAATTCCAGTCTTTTTTTAACATTAACCAATCCAAAACCGCTGTTTTTATTGACCGAAGTTCCTTCTTCAACGGCCACTTTATTATGCGAATTTTTGATTGAAAACAGAATATAATTGCTCCACGTTTTTAGAGAAATGTCAATAAATATTTTCTCTTCCGCCGTGTTTTTGGAATGTTTAAAAGCATTTTCAATAAAAACAATCAAAAGCATCGGAGCAATTTTGATGTTTGTGCTGTCAATTTTTTCTATCTCTGTTTTTAATACCAAACGCTCACCAATACGGATTTTTTCAAACTCGATATAGTTGTCAATATAAGCCAGTTCATCTTTCAGTGGGACAAAATTCTGGTTGGATTCATACACAGAATATCGCAGCAAATCTGACAAACGAAGTAGCAAAGGCGGTATTTTTTCGTGCTGGGTAATGGACAAACCGTATAAATTATTCAGCGTATTAAACAGAAAATGCGGACTTAGCTGAGACTGTAAAAGATGCAGTTCACTTTGACTGTTGGCTGCGGAAGTCTGTGCTTCTTTCAATTCGTTTTGGGACATGAATCGAATAAATTTTATCAGAACTCCGGTTGCGATGCTTACAACCATAAACGGAATCCAGTACATCAGCAGGTTTAGCGCTGCATGATTCTCAAACGGATAGTCTGCATGATAAAAAATCCAGATTATGTTAATGATGATCAGTATGAAGAGCGAAATCAGGTGAATATTTAAAATCTTCTTGATTTCTGTCATCAGAATTTCCGCACAATAACGACCGAAAAAAACACCAGCCAGAAAACAACCGGTTGCGGCTGCGGAAATGGCTTCATCTTCGTTTAAATGCAAGGCGTTTACGAACGCATCTATGGCCAGGAAAAGCGGCACGGACACAATAGCGGCAAGCAAAAAGTAGGCCGTTTTGTTAGTAAGATCCTTATTATCCTCAATCCTTTTATTTTTCATATGAATCGTATTTGCATCAGTAAAACCTGTTGCAAAGCTTTATAAAAAAATGGGAAACTATCAGCCAGACTGTTGAAACAGCCGGAATCCGTGACAGAAAGCTTTTGTGGCAGGTCAAAATGTTTTGACATGTAAAAACCACATTCTGTCAGTGATTTGGGAAGTTACAACACAATTATTTCATGTAGCTAACGGCGTATTCAATATTTGCTTATCACGATTGAAAAACGCAAATCATATAGCCATGAAAACGATAATCACCTCATTATTAATTCTTTTTTTGACAAAATTTGTAGTAGCACAAACCACAGACAAAACCATCTCCGGAACAATAAAAGACACCCGGAATGAAGTACTTCCGGGAACTACCGTCCGGTTATTACAAGCAATCGATTCGACTTTAATCAAGGGAGAAATTACGGATGTAAACGGGAGCTTTCAGTTTAATAATCTGGAAAATAACACTTATCTGCTCGCCATAACAGCTGTGGGACAAAAGCCGTTTACCAGCGTTCCGCTGACAATTGATAGTGTGCACAGTATGATTTCCCTGCCGGTAATTATTCTGCTTCCGGCCAAAAGTGTTGAACTAAATGAGGTAACTGTTAAAGCAAAAAAGCCTTTGATTGTGCAGGAAATCGATAAAACGACAGTAAATGTTGAAGCCATGATCAGCAGTGCAACAAGCAATACGCTGGAAATTTTGGAAAAAACACCGGGTGTTTCCGTGAGTAGTAATGGTGATGTAAGTTTGAATGGCAGAGGTGGTGTACTTGTTTTGATTGATGGGCGAAGCACTTATATGTCGGGGGCGGATTTAGCGGCATATCTAAAATCCCTTCCCGGAGGAATGCTTGAAAAAATAGAATTAATGGATAATCCGCCTGCAAAGTACGACGCAGCAGGAAACGCAATTATCAATATTCGATTGAAAAAGAACAGGGTGGGAGGTTTTACGGGAAATGTGGCCGCAGGAATCAGTATTGGCAGATATGTGAGAAGTAATGACGCTTTAAATCTGAATTACAATTACAAAAAAGTAAATCTGTTTGCCAATCTGGGTTACGGTTTTGAAAAAAATTATAGTCTGGATAAATACGACAGACGTTTTTATGATACCTCGAACGAACTTACCTCGACTGTCAATCTGGTAAACAAACTGATCAATACAAATAATTTCCTGAGTGCGAATTTCGGGCTTGATTTCACCGCAACGGCTAAAACTACGCTGGGTGTGATTGTGAACCTGAACGGCGGAAACCGGAATGGAAATTTCAACTATACAAGCCGAAATTTCAACGCAGCTCATGAACTGGATGCAATTGGTTCAGGAAGCACGGAAAGTACAGATAAAAGAAATAATACAGGAATAAACCTGAATCTGCTTCATAAACTTAACACGACGGGCCGGGAATTTTCCGCGGATGTGAATTATTTGAAATACAATACAAGTGCAAATCAGATTTTGCAGAATAGTACTTTTTTGCCCGATGGATTATTGAATAACAGAAATGACTTTTTATACGAAATTCCTTCGGATATCAACATTTATACAGCCAAGGCTGATTATGTCCATCCTTTGAAAAACAAGGCGAAAATGGAGGCAGGAATTAAAACCAGTATGGTTGACAACGATTTTGTGTTTAATTATTTTGATGAAAATGGGAATTCACAAACGATCGATAATAGTAAATCCAACCATTTCAAGTACAAAGAAAATGTGAATGCGGCTTATGTGAACGGACAAAAAACATGGAAACGTTTCGGAGCGCAATTGGGTGTAAGGTTTGAAAATACACATGCCCGGGGACGACAACTGGGTAATGAAATAGTTGAAGAAATGACTTTTACCAAAAATTATTCAGGATTGTTTCCGAGTATCTTTTTGAATTACAAACTGGATGATAAAGGGATAAATACATTTGGAATTATGGCCGTCAGGAGAATTAATCGTCCTAATTATCAATTACTTAATCCGTTTATATTTTTCAAAGACCAGTATTCTTACAGCTCTGGAAATCCTGGCTTGACACCACAATATCAAAACAGAGTGGAGTTGAAGTACCAGCACAAACAGTTTTTAAACATGGGCCTGAGTTACAATGAATTTTCTGACCTGTTTTTCCAGACAACCCAGACCGTAGATAGCATTTTCATTTCCAGACCAGAAAATATTGCCAAAGGTTATATGGTGTTATTGAATACTACGGTTTCAGTTTCGCCGACCAAATGGTGGTATATTAATACTACGCTGAGACTTTCGCATATCACCACTCAGGGGAAAATTTATACAGAAAATCTGGATATAGCGTTGAATATGGCCAGATTTGAAATGAATAATTACCTGACTTTGGGCAAAAACTGGAATGCAGAACTAGGTGGTTATTACGCCAGTACAGATATAACGGGCCAGGCTATAACCGGTGGAATGTATCGTGTGAATGCCTCTGTTCAGAAAAAAATCATGAATGGAAAAGGAAGTATTCGTATTTCGGCAGAGGATGTATTTCATTCCTGGGTTTATCATAACCGATCTGTAAGTTTAAAACAATCAGACTTTACGCAAATCACTAAAACAGATACACCGCGTATCGGATTCGCGTTTACTTACCGTTTTGGAAAAGATACTTTCGCCAGAAAGCGCAAGTATAATAATAATGGCACGGATGATGAGAAGGAGCGGGTTAATTAATTTATTGATTGTTTGGATGTTAGTAAAATTAGTGTGTTGATCCGCATTGCGGCGGAGAGAGCATTTTATTAAATAAAGGGATATATTTGAATATAAAATGCTTAAAGCTATGCGTACTATAATTGAAGGTATTTATGAAAATGGGCAGATTTTTCTAAAAAAGCAGTCGAAAATCAATGTTAAAACAAAAGTGACTGTCATTTTTGAAGAAATCGGCAATTTAGAGTCTGATAATAAAAAGAGACCTTTTGGGATATCCAAAGGTGCTTTTGAAATAAGTCCGGATTTCGATGACCCACTTGATGACTTAAAAGAATATATGTAATGAAATTGTTACTGGACACACACACATTATTATGGTTTATTGAAGGAAATAATTTGTTATCTGAAAAAGCCAAGCTTCTTATTGAAGATTTGGATAATGAAATTTTTATAAGTTCGATAAGTCTTTTTGAATTAATTATTAACGAAAAAATTGGGAAAATGAGGCTAAATAAGCCTTTGACAGAAATTTTTACTGATATCAAAATTGCAGATATCTGTACTCTGACAATCAGTAATTCCCATCTTTTAGAATATCAAAAGTCCCCTTTCCCGAGGATCACAGAGATACCTTTGACCGATTAATTATTGCAACTGCGATAGCAGAATCTGCTGCTATTATAAGTGCAGATCAAAAATTTAATAATTATTCAGATCTCGTTAAAATCATCTGGTAATTCTTAACTTTTTCTATTCGTTCAATCCATTAACATTATCTTATTAAGTGTTTTTACAGATTGTAACGAACCCAAAATGTTCCATGTTTACCCTCAATTGATTCAAACAATACTATTTAGTACCAATTCCTACCACGCGAAAGGGAAAAGATAACAAGATTTTAGTTATCGGTACTGCTAGATGACTGAATCTGTTTTACTATGAATGCCCATGTTTGGAATATATATTTTGCAGACCTGCTCAATTTAATTACTTTTATAGAGTGATCAGTCAGTCTTGAAAATGGATAAGGAAAAGGAAATACTAGCAGCAGCATTAAAACTTTTTGTGGAATTTGGTTTTCATGGTACTCCAACGAGTAAAATCGCCAAAGAAGCAGGAGTTGCCAACGGTACTTTGTTTCATTATTTTAAAACGAAGGAAGATTTGATTGTAGCGTTATATAATGGTATTAAGGATAGATTGAATGCTTTTCTGCTAACACAGGTTAACGATGAGGAAACACTGGAAATGAAGATGAAGGCGATTTATGCAAAATCACTGGAATGGGCTCTGATTCACCGTGACGAGTTTTATTTTATCCAGCAATTCAATTTTTCGCCGCATGTGGCAAAGGTTTCCCCGGAAGATAAAGAAAGACAGACACGTTTGTCTACTTGCCTTTTGAGCGAAGGAATGGACAGTCATTTATTTAAATCACTTCCGCTTAATCTGATAGCCATGTTGCTGGGAAGCCATCTCTATGGCGTTCATCAGTATCTGGTCAGCAACGATTTACCTGATTCAAAGCAGAAAGAAGTTATCGATGAAACTTTTGTTTTGCTTTGGGAAATGCTCACAAACACCAAATGATTATATGGATACGACGAAAGGTAAAATCATACGGGCAATAATTACCGGGACCACGGGAATGGTTGGAGAAGGCGTTTTACACGAATGTTTGCAACACCCGCAGGTGGAAGCCGTTTTGATCATCAACAGAAAACCAAGCGGCATAACACATCCAAAAATCAAGGAAATTATCCACCAGGATTTCTTTGATTTTTCGGCCATTGAAAGTCAGCTTTCCGGTTACAATGCCTGTTTCTTTTGTTTGGGAGTTACTTCTGTGGGAATTTCCGAGGAAGTTTATTACAAAATGACTTACACATTAACGATGCATGTTGCGGAAACGTTAAGCAGGATTAATGCTGGTATGACTTTCTGTTATGTTTCCGGAGGTGGAACGGACAGTACGGAAAAAGGCCGTCTGGCTTGGGCCCGGATCAAAGGAAAAACGGAAAATGATTTGATGAAATTACCTTTTCAAGCTGTTTATGCGTTCCGACCCGGATTTATTAAGGCAACGAAAGGATTAAAATATACGCATAAATTTTACAAATATATTGGCTGGTTATTTCCGATTGGACGTGCAATTTATCCAACCGGCTTTTGTACCATGAAGGAGCTGGGTTTGGCTATGATACATTCCGCTACAAAAGGTTATAACAAGAAAATCCTGGAAGGAACGGACATTATTGCTTTGGGAAAAGAATAAAAACTGATTGGTAAAACAATCCGGAATGTTTTTTCATTTTTTTTGGATTATTTATTGTAACCGACTCTTGCTTTATTTATTATTATTCCTGAATAAATCATTTTTGAAACCAGTTTATCAAGTACGCGGAAGCTGCCTTGATGTGCAGTGAAAATCGTTTTTTGATGAAATTTAAGAGAAGCGACCTGACTGAAAAAATATTAACCGAGAAGCACAAATAGAAAAAGCGGATTTGTACAGAGGAGGATTCTTAATTGCAAGGTTTTAGATTGCAGAAAAAAAATATTTGAGAAATAACAGAGGCTTAAAAATAAAAAAATATAAAAAGTGCTAAATCTGTAACCAGATTTGGCACTTTTTATAGATTTGATGAAGTGGATATATATTTAAAGAGATTCAGAAGTTGGGGTTGTACTGCTTAACGAATCAGATACAACAAACTGCGCAAGCTGAAATTGACCTTGTACAACATTGCTTTTTTGTACACCTGCAAAAATGGCGGTTGATGGTTTTTGATTAGTAACTACCTGATTTTCAGTAGATTTTTCTTTGATCTTTTGTGCTTCCAGTGCTTGTTGTTTCGCCTCTTTTTCAAATAGACAAAGTACAAAAAGACATATAGCAATTATAGTAGTAGATAACGATTTCATAGCTAAAATTTAATTTACAGTAGTAAACTGATGCAAATCTAATACAAAGAGTGTTAATGACGGCAAAAGGTTGTAAAGGAAATTGCAAAAATTTAAAAAAGTTATTGAACGGAAGAGAAAATATGAATATTTTAATTTTGCCAGAAGGGCGCATGGTTACAAAATCCTTTACGCTCTTCTGACAAAAACAGGATTTATACAGTTTGCAAAAACATCATTTCACTATTTCTAAATACTTCGGAGCAATTGGCACAAGCCAGCTCTTTTTCCTGGGCATACCATCGACAAGAATTTCTGATCGCGCAGTTTTGTAACGAAGTCCCGGCAGGATTTTGATGCAGCTCAATTACTTTTTGAATCAAGCCGCATTTCCCATCTTCCCACTGATGGCAGCCATGTTGAATACATTTTCCGGAAAAGCGGAAACGTTCTTCGGCCGGTCGTCCTTTTTGTGCTTCCTCAACGAAAGTTTTATCAATCCTTATCGTATCGTTTAAATAATTCACTTTCCCATTTTCTCCTACAATACCAAACAGATCGGCACCTGGTTTGGCAATATAACTTGGACAGTCAAGCGAATTTTCAGATACCTTGTCAGAATCCATTTCCAATCTGGATAATTCTGTTTCTTGCATCATCCCACCATATTCCCCAGATAAATGGATGAAGGCCACCAAAATCAAACGGACCCTTTTTCTTTCCAACTCCGTATTCTTTCAGCGCATCCATATGCGCCAGCTCCTTCATGACAATTTCCTGAATTCCTGAATTAATCCTTTTCTTCTGATCCTCGCTCAGATGCAAACCTTCCAATGATACTAAAAACTGATTGTCCGCTTTCTTTTCCATTGTTGTATTTGTTTAAATTGTTGATAATTCTGATTGAAAACATGAGGAGTACGTTACGTGCAAAATCATAGCTATCGATCTGATTCTTAGTCGCAATCAATTGTGGAAATGGAAACAGAGGGTTATAACAATTTGAAAATTGTTATAATAAATGCGGAATCACATCGTCTGATCTGATACAAGGATTTTAGGAACCAGGGAAAGAAGTTGTTTTGCCAGCTTTGAATTTGGCTGAACTGCTAACTATTTTTATTGAAGAATTATATTACTCAACGCCAATATTAAAATCGCCATTCATAACCAGTTTTGCATCAATGGGCGCATCACTTCCGGGAATAACCAATCCCTTTATTTTGACCGTTTTTCCCTTACTGAGTAAGTCAAAAACATGTTTGGCGGTCAACTTTTTGCTCATCAATTCAAATGGAATTTTAAAACCGCATGCCTGGAAATTGCTGCATCCATAAGCCGTTTTCCCTTTTTTTAACAAATGTTCCTTACATTTTGGGCAGGTTAAGGTTTCAATGGAAATTTCTTCTTTTGGTTCTTTCGGCTTAGGTTCTCTTTTGACTTTTTCCTCTTTTTCAACAACCACAGGAACATCCTGGGCAATACTGATCATACCACCGCGATTGGACAAAACTTCCTTGGTCAAATCTACTACCATCTGGATCAATTCCTGCTTGAAAGTTTCCATCGAATATTCACCCTTTTCAATCAAACGCAGTTTTCGTTCCCAGTTTCCGGTAAGTTCTGCACTTTTCAAAAGCTCATTCTGAATGGTATCAATCAGATCAATTCCCGTTTGTGTAGCGAATAAATTCTTCTTTTTCTTTTCAATATATTTTCGTTTGAAAAGCGTTTCTATAATGTTGGCGCGGGTAGACGGACGGCCTATTCCATTGTCTTTCAGGATCTCACGCATTTCCTCGTCCTCAACCTGTTTTCCGGCAGTTTCCATAGCACGCAGCAAAGTAGCTTCGGTAAATGCTTTTGGAGGTGAAGTTTTTCCGTGGTGAATTCTCGGTTCATGCGGGCCACTTTCACCAACTACGAAATCGGGCATAATCCTTTCATCATCGGCGGCTTCTTTTCGGGCAGAGGCATCATTGGCATACACTTCCCGCCATCCCGGTTCCAGAATTTGTTTACCTGTTGCCTTGAATTCAACCTGTCCGACTTTCCCCATCACTGTGGTATTTGCAACCTTACATTCCGGGTAAAAAGCAGCGATAAAACGTCTGACAATCAGATCATAAATTCTTTTTTCATCCTGACTTACATGATTTGGAAAAACACCCGTTGGAATAATGGCATGGTGATCTGTTACCTTCTTATCGTCAAATACCGTTTTGGATTTTGGAATGGGCTGTTGCAGAAGTACCGCCGTAAGATTGGCATAAGGTTTCAAATCATTCAAAATCCCTGCGATTTTCGGATGTAAATCCTCCGAAAGGTAAGTGGTGTCAACCCTTGGATAGGTGACGAATTTTTTCTCGTAGAGATTCTGGATATGTTTTAAAGTGTCTTCTGCCGAATAACCATATTTTTTATTCGCTTCAACCTGCAAAGAAGTAAGGTCGAAAAGTCTTGGATTTCCTTCTTTGCCCTCTTTTCTTTCAAAAGAAGTAATCTCAAAAGGATGCTCTCCAAGATAAATCAGCCCTTTTTCTGCTTTTTCGATCTTTTTTATTCGGTCGATGGTTGCTGTAAATTCCGTGTCGCGGTAAATTGTTTTTAATTCCCAATACTCTTCTGATACAAACGCATTAATCTCTTTTTGACGCTGAACGATAACCGCCAAAGTAGGTGTCTGAACCCGTCCAATAGATAAAACAACCTTTCCCTGACCGAATTTTTTCGTAAAAAGCCGGGTCGCATTCATGCCTAACAGCCAGTCCCCAATGGCTCTCGCACTGCCCGCTGCATATAGATTATTATATTGATCGCTTTCTTTTAATTTCTCAAAACCTTCCCGTATTGCTTGTTCTGTCAACGAAGAAATCCACAAACGTTTTACCGGAACGGCACATTTGGCTTTCAATAAAACCCAGCGTTGAATGAGCTCACCTTCCTGGCCCGCATCACCACAGTTTATTACTTCCTCACAGTTTTTGACCAGATATTCAATTACACCAAATTGTTTGAGTGCGCCGGGATTATCAATAAGTTTAATACCAAAACTTGCCGGAATCATCGGGAGATCTTCCAAACGCCATGATTTCCAGCGTTCGTGATAGTCGTGCGGTTCTTTAAGTGTACAGAAATGTCCAAACGTCCAGGTTACCTGATAGCCGTTTCCTTCCCAATAACCATCTTTTCGCTGCTTCGCTCCGAGTACTTCGGCAATATCTTTCGCTACACTTGGCTTTTCTGCAATGCAAACTTTCATATTTCGAGGTCAGATCTCCTTAATAAAAAACCGGCAATCTGCGGAATTCTGATTTTTACTGTTGATAAATTTTTGGATTGCAAAGGTCGGAAATTTTTGGGAGTTATTATGGATAAGATAAGGCTGGGGGCTTTGTAATTCTGGTAATATATTTAATAACAATAACTTAACCATAACAAAACGTCAGGAAAACACTGGTAAGCGATTTTTGCATAACCAATCCTGAATGGCATGCAGCGCAGAAGTTTACTTAAAAATATGGGATTACTGGCAGGTGGATTTTCCTTGCCGGTTTTGTCAAAAGGCGAGTCAATCAATAATTCCCCAAAACCCGCTTTGCGCATCGCCCACCTTACTGATATTCATATACAACCTCATATTCTGGCAGCACACGGACTGACAAAATGTTTGCACCAGCTTCAAAATCTGGATATAAAACCGGATCTGATTTTTAATGGCGGTGATGTGGTGATGGGTTCTCGTAATGTTACAAAAGACAAATCGGATAAGGAATGGGTACTTTATCAAAAGGTTCTTCAAAACGAAAATTCCCTGCCCGTTTTTACCTGCGTTGGAAATCATGATATCTGGTGTAAAGATCATTCGATTTCTGCATTTGAAGGCGGGAAAACCAGAGCGATGGATCAACTGCAACTTGTAAAACCATATTACAGTTTTGACCAAAATGGCTGGCATTTTATTGTTTTAGATAGTGTGCAGTTAAAACCGGATGGTTCTCCGTACACGGCTATGTTAGGCGAAGAACAAATGGATTGGCTGGAAAAAGATTTGAAAAAGACTTCTTCTGATACGCCGGTTCTGGTCGTTTCTCACATTCCGATCTTATCGGCCTGTGTTTTTCTGGATGGAGAAAATGTGAAAGAAGGCAGCTGGCATGTTCCGGGAAGCTGGATGCATACGGATTGTGCTGCTTTGGTCAAATTATTTCACAAAAATAAGAATATCAAACTCGCCATTAGCGGACATATTCATTTGCTTGACCAGGTTGTATACAACGGTATAACCTATTGCTGCAACGGTGCCGTTTGTGGTGATTACTGGTTTGGGAAAACGCAGGAAACAAAAGCAGGTTATGCGATCATCGATCTGTTTTCAGACGGATCTTTTACAAATAATTATCACACTTATCGTTGGAGTTGATTTGGAGCTAACACCGATTTGCAATCGGTGTTGCGTGGTTTAGCGTTTGTAACGCGCGAGACTATGTAAAAAACAATCAATTAAGGATATCAAAAGCGATAAACATTCAGCCGCGTTGCAAACGCTAAACCATACCCGCCTTGCGCGGGCCGCCCCAATTGCAAATCGGGGCGAACGCACAAAAAATCCCGGCTTTTAAGAGCCGGGATTTTTAATATATGGTCAATCAGATTTTACAGCAAAACACCAAGTGCTTCTTTGGAAAAACCTACAAGTTCTTCACTTCTGTTTTCCTTAATTTTTTCAACCCAATGCGGATCAGCCAATAGAGGACGACCAACACCAACCAGATCAAAATCTCCTCTGTCGAAGCGACGAAGCAATTCGTCGAGAGAACTTGGCTGAGAACTTTCTCCTGCGAAAGCCGCCAAAAATTCTCCTGTCAAACCAACAGAACCCACCGTGATCGTTGCTTTTCCGGTGATTTTTTTCGCCCAGCCAGCAAAGTTCAAATCGGATCCTTCAAATTCGGGTTCCCAGAAACGGCGTTGTGAACAATGGAAAATATCTACGCCGGCTTCTGACAACGGAAGCAGCCATGATTCCATTTCTTCGGGTGTTTTTGCCAGTTTGAAATTGTATTCAGATGGTTTGAATTGAGAAAGACGAAGGATAATCGTGAAATCTTCACCCACTTGTTTTCTCACCTCTTTAATTACATCAACAGCAAAACGGGTACGTTCTGCCAATGTTTTTCCACCATATCGATCCGTTCTGTTATTTGTTCCATCCCAGAAAAACTGATCGATCAAATATCCGTGTGCCCCGTGAAGTTCCACACAATCAAATCCAAGTCTTTTTGCATCGGCAGCAGCACGGGCATATGCCTGAATGCTATCGGCAATATCAGCTTCATTCATTGCGCGGCCGTTTTTAAGGTTCGGATTATTATATTCCGAAGGTCCTTCGAAAGGCACCGAAGGCGTCCAGCCAGAATGATGATTGGCCATTACGCCCATATGCCAGATCTGCGGGCCCATACTTCCGCCATGTGCATGCACACCGTCAATAACTTTTTTCCAGCCGGCTAAGGATTCTTCACCATAAAAATGAGGAACATTTGCATCATTGGAAGAAGACGGACGGTCAATTACAGTTCCTTCTGATAAAATTAATCCAACTTGCCCCGCAGCTCTTCTGCTGTAATAAGCTGCAACATCATCCGTTGGAACTCCATTTGGCGAAAAAGAACGCGTCATTGGAGCCATCACAATGCGGTTTTTAATGTTTAAAGATTTCAAGCTGAATGGCTTGAAAAGTTGTTCTGAACTCATATTTTTTCGATTTACGATAACATTATATTTCAGATCCGATCAATTTGCTCAAAGCAGCGAAAGCTTCCTCATTTCTTTTATAATAAGTCCACTGGCCCGTTCGGGTTGCTTCAATTAAACCCGCTCGTTTTAAAATGGTGAGGTATTCCGAAATCGTAGATTGAGTTAATCCCGATTTTTCCTGAATGATACCCACGCAAACGCCTGCACAATTCCGATGTTCAGCATCAAAATGCAGCTCAGGGTTTTTCAGCCAGTTAAGAATTTCCAGTCTGGACTTGTTTGAAAGCGCTTTGAATATTTCTACGTGATCCATAATGCAAAGTTATATCGGAAAATCCCGATATTCCAATAAGTCGATGAATATTTATTAAAGTATTTCGATTAATAGATTTTTGAAATTTAAAGCTAGGACATTTTTCTAAGTTACCTACGACTTTTTGGTTCAAAATTGAAGGTTATAACAGCCGTTCAATCATGTTTTTAAAATTTTTTAAAAATATTTTTAATTTTTTTTCTCCAACAATGAGCGTGATTCTTCAAACCATAGAATATTCTGATTTACAGCGCAAATATGCAATGATCGATGGTTATAGGATTAGATGAAATCGAAGCTAAAAGTATTTAAATCAGACACAGAAGAATTTTTCAAAAACCATCATGAGAGAAATTACTCTTTTAGGGTGAATTTATTAGATTAGTACAATTATTAATAATCCTAATACTTTTATTTTTAAGACATTTTTAATGCGTCCAACAGAATTTAATTTTGTTCTAATAGGCGTTGAACGCATTGTATCAAAATATTGTATTATATTTGTGCATGATTTAAGAGTCACACAATCAAATTTAATTTAACAGATACAACAATGAAAAATACAAAAAATATCTTGGCTGCTGCAATGATTGCAATGACCATCACAACTTATGCTAACGCAACTTCAAATATCGTAGTTAACGAAGACAAAGCAACTGTTACAACAATTGGTAAAGCTTTACCAGAAGCTGGTCCTGCTTTGGAAACTCCTGCTCCTCAAAAAGCAACAGTTACTAAAAGTGATAACTACACTGCGCCACAAAAAGCGAATATTGTTGAGCTTAAATTGAAAAGCGATTCAAAAAAGTAATTTCGAGTACGGCCTTCGGAGGGAAGGCTGATAATATTAGATGGGAGAAAAAAGGAGGATATGTATGTCTTCCTTTTTTTTGGTTAATAGGGTACTTCGGCAGTCGGCTTTCGGCTGTCAGATTTTAAGGACCAAAGTTTCGGACTCGTTATCGGAGTCAAAATGAAATGAGTTTCCAGATTTTTGTTTTTAAAACGGTATAACACGTCATAGTCATTCCTTTTATAAGTTGACCGACAATCGACTGAAACCATGATCCGATATTTTCTTCCTTTTTCATTTCTGCTTCTGTCTGCCTTTGTTCTAGCTCCCGAAGCGAAGCAGAAGAATCTATTCAATGGTAAAAATTTTGACGGATGGGAAGGTGATACGGTGAAAACCTGGCGTGTAGAAAACGGGACAATCATTGGAGGATCGTTAACTGAAACGGTCGAGCATAACTTTTTCCTTTGTACAAAAAAGACTTACGCCAATTTTGATCTGAAAGTAAAATTCAAACTTACCGGAACCGAAGGATTCATAAACACCGGCGTACAATTCAGAAGCAAACGTGCCGAAAAGCCGGATTATGAAATGGTGGGTTACCAGGCCGATCTAGGTGATGGATATTGGGCTAGCTTATATGATGAATCGCGGAGGAATAAAACGCTGATCGCACCGGATTCAATGCTGATCAAAAAAATCCTGAGACCTGGCGACTGGAATGAGTACGAAGTAAAATGTGAAAACCGACGCATCAGGATTTTGCTGAACGGAACTCAAACCGTGGATTATACTGAAACCGATCAATCAATACCACAAAGCGGACTAATCGGTTTGCAAATCCATGGTGGAGGAAAAGCACAGGTTGCCTATAAAGATTTATTTATTCAGGAACTGTAATTTCCTTATTCTGCTTTTTTAAATTTCAGCTCAACTCTTGTCATTTGCGGATAATTGTAAGCTGTGCTCTGCGTTTTCATGCTGAATACATCCTTGAAAACGTCCGTTGGATCAATCGTCCATTCTCCACCTTTTGCCGCGGCCGGATCTGCTGAAAAAACGGTGATGTTTTTGTCATTCGTTTTCCACTTCAAAGTCATCGGATTTGTTTCGCCTTTGAAATAACCGGTAAAAGTGCCGTCCTTATTAAACTTCACATTTTCCATATATCTTTCAAAACTCGGTCCGCTAAATTGCTGGATAAGTTTTCCGTCTTTGAAAACCGGTGCGTCATTTGCATCAATTTCATTAATAACCCATTTCTCGTTACCAATCAATCTTTCAGTCGCTTCCTTCGGATCACTTGCCGCGTTATTGCAGCTGATATTTATCACAACAAATGACAATAGAGACAGAGCGGCAAATGTTTTACGGATATGCATATGCAAATTTGTTTTGAATTATCGGCTGTACATATTTGAATTATCGGCTGTACATAGTTAAATCAAAATTTCTGAAATACGCCGGTTTGCAGGAAAATTTAATTGAAGTACTTCATTTCTCCGACAAGTTTATTTTTGTTTTTAAATAATAATAAGTGCCGTTTCAACCGGTTTTAGGCACTTTTACGGCTAACAATTTCTTAATATTTCAAGCATAATTTTAACATTGTGCACATGTTCAAACATGTACATTTGCATCGTTTTAAACATAGCCAGAATTAATAATTCCTCAATCTAATGCCATAGTATCAAAATAAAACCCTCCCTTCATAAGGCAAGACACCATTCAAAAGCCATGTTCGGTAACCCCGGACTCTACTCACTTAAAATCTGAAATAATAATTTTTATCCCGCAAAATGTGGGCTGGAAAAGTATTGCCAAAACATTTCACTAAAACGTTTTATGAAAAAAACCTTACACAAATTTACAAGTCAACTGAAATGGTGGATCTGTGCGTTGGCGCTGTGTTCATCCTTTTCAGCTTTTGCCCAATCATCCCAAATGCGGGGTAGCGTTCAGGATGAAAAAGGCCAGCCGCTTATCGGTGTTTCCATCATTTTAAAAGAAGCTGCAAATGCAGAAACCCGGGGTACAACTTCGGATATAGATGGAAATTTCATCTTCAATAATCTTCGCGAAGGAACTGCCTACGATTTGACTTTCAGTTATATCGGTTACGAAAAACAAGTTGTAAATGGATTTCTGATCCGTCCGGCAACGGAAAATAAACTGGATGTGAAACTGAATCCGTCATCCGCAAATCTGGAAGAAGTGGTTGTGACGGCTTTGGGTGTCAAAAAAGAAGTGAAACGTATCGGTTATGCGGTTCAGGAAGTGAAAGGAGAGGATTTGGTAAAAGCCAGAGATTCAAACCCGATCACAGGTCTGACTGGTAAAGTAGCCGGACTTTCCGTAGCCATGAACCCGGAATTGCTTGGCTCGCCTTCCTTATTATTAAGAGGAAACCAGATCTCGCTTTACGTAGTTGACGGTGTGCCGATTAGCTCAGATACCTGGAATATCAGTCCGGATGACATTGAAACTTACACTGTTTTGAAAGGACCTGCCGCTGCTGCATTATATGGTAGTCGCGCGCAATACGGTGCGATTTTGATCACCACAAAAAAAGCCGGGAAAAAGAAAGGTTTTACGGTTGAATTCAATTCTACAAATTCTGTTGATAAAGGATTCATCGCAGTTCCGCATACACAGCACGAATATGGTGGTGGTATGTATGGACAATATGCCTATGCTGATGGTTTTGGTGGAGGTTTGCAAGATGCTCAGTATCAGCTTTGGGGGCCTAAATTCAAAGGCCAGCTGCTGCCACAATATGACGGAGAATATACACCGGACCAAACTTACACAACCACTTTCGGAGATTTGACTTACAAAGGTCACATCAAACCTACGCCTTATGTAAACCGCGGTTATGTGGATGGAAAAAGCAATCTAGACCGGTTTTTACGTGCAGGTTTTCAAACAACAAACAACATCAATTTATCAGCTTCGGGAGATAAATATGCCTTGCGTTTTTCTTTGTCACATTCCAATCAAAAGGGAATTGTGCCAAATACAGGCGTGCGTGTTTTGAATTTCAATACAACCGCTTCATATCAGTTGAGCAAACGTCTGACTTTCAATGCAAACGTCAATTTCAACAAAACGTATTCTGATAATGTCCCGGATGTAACTTACGGTCCAAATAGTTTGATCTACAATTTGTCAGTATGGACGGGTGATGAGTGGAATGTTGACGCGCCGGATATCCGCGGAAAATGGCAGCCAGGACAGAAAAACGTAAAAATCGTTTTCCCTGAACACGTACATTATAACAACCCGTGGATGATGGTGGAAGACTGGAAACGCGGTCACGATAAAACGGATATTAACGGTTATATGTCGCTGAATTACAAACTGGACGAACATTTAAACGTTACCGGTCGCTCACAGATTACAACCTATTCTTTGTTCCGTTCTGAAAAAATGCCGTGGGGTGCATTTACTTATGCAAGAACTTTGGGACAAGGAGATTACCGTGAAGACAGACGAAATATGTTTGAAAACAATTCGGATGTTCAGATCAACTACAACTATAATATTGGCCGTCTGATCAATCTTTCCGGTTTGGTGGGAGGTAGCCTTCGCAACTTTAATTACAACTCCAATTTTACATCGACGGATTATCTCGTTATCCCGAATGTCTACAACTTCAACAACAGTTTGAACCAGTTGATGACGAATAATTTCAATTCAAAAATGCGTGTGATCAGTTCTTACGCTTCTTTGGATGCCTCAATTGGGAAATACGCAACCATTTCTGCGACTGGCCGGGTTGATAAATCTTCTGCTTTGCCAAACGGTAGTAATGTATATTTCTATCCAAGCGTTTCGGGAGCTTCTGTGATCTCGGATTATGTGAAAATTCCTGAAATTATTTCCTTCCTGAAAGTGCGCGGATCGTTCGCAACGGTTCATGGAGATGCAACGGCAACGCAAATCGGTGCTACGCCTTTCAATGTTTACACAACTTTGGGAGGATCAACAGCCGGAACTTTGACAACCGCTTTTTCTCAATATGGTAACAATTATTTGAGCCCATACGGAGGTCCGGATTATTCATTGCAGGCTGTTTATTCAACCAGCAAACCTTATAATAATGTAACAGCAGCGAATTCTTCTGGAAGTATTTACGATCCTAACATCAAAACTTTCAACAGAAAAACTTTTGAAGAAGGAATTGATTTGCGTTTCCTCGCCAACCGTTTGGGATTAAGTGGTACGGTGTTCCAATATATCGACGGGCCGAGAATTCTTGCCAATGCAATTTCCCCTTCAACAGGTTACGCTTCCTATTATATCAATGCGCTGAAAACGAAGAAAAATGGAGTTGAAATTTCTTTAAGCGGTACGCCGATCAAAAAAGAAGATTTTTCATGGGACGTGATGGCCAACTGGTCGACGTTCAAGGAAGTTTACAGCGAACTGCCTCCGGGACAAAGCAACTACAATACTTTCTTCAAAAAGGGTGACCGTACGGACAAACTTTATTCAACCGGTTTTGTAAAAGCCCCAGATGGACAAATTGTTTATGACGCCGGCGGAAAACCGTTGAAAAATCCGATCAACCAGTTTTTGGGTTACATGAACGCAGATTACATGTGGTCGATCAACAACCGGTTCAAGTACAAAAACATGACCATGAGTTTCCAGTTTGACGGAAGCGTGGGCGGAATTATTTCAAACCGTCTTTATTCTTTGACAATGCAGGGCGGTGCGAACGCAGCAACAGTTCAGGGAGCTCTTGGAAAATCAAGACTTGATGATGATACCAATGCGGGTGTTAGTAATTACAAAGGAACTTACGTAGGTGACGGTGTGAAGGTTTCCAATGAAGTGGCGATTAAATATGATAACCTTGGAAATATTACCAATTATGCTGACCTGAAATTCGCTAAAAACACAGCAACAAGTACCGTACAAACCTGGGCGACACAATATTACGGTCAAATTCAGGAAGGTATGCTGACCAGCAAAACTTATGCGAAACTTCGTGAAGTGGTGATCGGTTATAACCTGCCAAAAAGCTGGTTGCAAGGTACATTTATTGATAAAGTTTCCGTGTCGGTTTTAGGGCGAAACCTGTTGTATTTCTACAAAGACAATAAATACAAAGGTATTGATGTAGAGCAATATAACGGAGCAACTGCTGCCTCGGGTCTACAAACACCAACCACACGCCGCTACGGAGTGAACTTAAATATTGTGTTTTAAAAAAGATTTTGAAAATGAAAAAATATATAAAACAAATAGTAACCCTGGCGTTGATGGTGTCGCTTGGAACGGGTTGTCAGGATAGTTTTGATGACTTGTATCCAAACCCAAACAAACCCACAGATGTGCCTGCGTCCCTTTTATTCAACCAGGTTTTGAACACAATGCTGGAATCGCCGGGCGGACAACTTGACCGGACAAATCAGTATCAATTGCAAAACAATTCCTATTTCGGAAATAATCAGTACAATTTTGGAGCAGGAAGTCAATTGTACGGTACGCTGACAAATGTGGTGAATATGGAAAAGCAGGCGACCGTTTCCGGTGCTTCTGATCTGAACCCATATCACGCCTTGGGCAAGTTTTTCAGAGCTTATTATTTTACAAAAATGAGCCTTGAAACGGGCGACATTCCGATGTCAGAAGCTTTGCAGGGAGCTACGGCCTTAATGCCAAAATACGATTCACAGAAAACGGTTTTCCAAAATAGTCTGACAATGCTTGAAGAAGCAAATGCAGATTTGACACAATTGATCGCCAAAAATGACGTGACTTTGACGGGTGACATGTATTTCTCAAACAGTCTGGCTGCATGGCAAAAAGTGGTAAATACTTTCCGTTTACGTTTGCTGATTCATTTAAGCAAAAAGGCAACTACCGATGCAGATTTAAATGTAGCGCAACAATTTGCGATGATCATCAATGATCCGGTTAAATATCCGATCATGACAAGCAGTGCTAATGAATTGAAATATACCTGGTTGAATCCAACAAACCGCTATCCTCTTAACAAGGAAACTTTCGCGAACGGCGCTTTGAATAACAGTACTTCAACCTATGTAAGTTTGTTAACCGACCGTAAAGATCCACGTGTTTTCATTACCACAGATCCGGCTCCTGGGTTGGTAACAGCTGGTGGAAGTCCTACTGATTTTTCATCTTTCAAAGGCGGTGATATCGGCCAGGATATGGGTGCTTTGGCGAGCCAGAATGGTGGTGGTGTTTTGAGTTATATCAATCGGTATCGTTATTATTCAGGTTACACTGGCGAGACAACAGCGATTATTGGATTCACAGAAATGTGCTTCAACATCGCCGAAGCCATTAACCGCGGATGGATTACGAAAGGGCCTTTGGGTGATGCTGAGGCATACTACAATGCTGGGATTAAAGCTTCTATGAGTTTTTATTCCATTCCAGCAAAAGGTACGATGACGGTTTATTCTCTTCCTTTGGGTGTTCCTGTGGCTGGTCCATATGTTTCGTCAACGGTCAATGTTGATTATGATGCTTACTATGCTCAGCCCACAGTTAAATATGTAGGAAATAACGAAGCTGGTTTGAAGCAGATTTTGGAACAAAAATACATTGCTTTTTATCTGAATAGTGGTTTGGAAGCCTATTTCAACTGGCGCAGAACGGGCGTTCCTGTTTTCAAAACGGGCGTTGGTACAGGGAATAACGGCAAAATCGCTTTACGTTATAAATACCAGGCGGCGGAACAATCTGCAAATACAGCCAACTATAATGCAGCCATTGCCCAGTATAATAATGTGGACGATGTGAACGGCGTCATGTGGTTATTGAAATAAAAATTATTCCGCAGGTTTTATCTCATGGTGAAATCTGCGGTTCATTATTTAACATTGAATATGAAAAATAAAGCACTTTTTCTGGCCGTTTTCTCAATTTTAACTTTTTCAAAAACGGTTAGGGCAAACGATTTTTCTGCCGATTCCTTGCACCACGGCGTGACTGCGCATCGTGGAAATTCGATTAAGTATCCGGAAAATACATTACAGGCTTTCCAAAGTGGAGTGGATTTGGGTGCAGACTGGGTTGAGCTTGATATTTATAAATCAAAGGACGGCAAAATTGTTGTTCTGCACGATCCCACGACTAAAAGAGTAGGCGATATCGATCTCGCAATTGCCAATTCAACATATGAAGAATTGAAAAAAGTGGATATCGCCACGGACTTCCGTACAAGAAATGGAAAGACGTTAGCTGAATGCCCGGCGCAGCACATGCCGCTTTTGGAAGATGCCGTAAAGCTGATCATGAAACAAAAACGGACACACTTGTCTATTCAGCCGAAAGCAGATTGCGTTGCGGAAGCCATTGAAATTGTGAGAAAATTTAAAGCTGAAAATATGGTAGGTTTCAATGACGGAAGCTTGAAATACATGTCGGATGTAAAAAGAATTGCACCGAAAATTCCGGTTTTCTGGGACAGACTTCCAACGACCAATGTGGAAGAAGATATTAAAATCGCGAAAGAAAAAGGATTTGAAACGCTGGTAATTCATTTCAAAGGAATCACCGAAGAAACAGTTCAAAAAGTAAAAGCAGCCGGACTGCACATTGGTTCATGGACGGTGAATGATCGTGAAACTTTGGAGAAATTATTAAAAGTTGGAGTCGAACGTATTTACACGGATGATCCGGCTTTGTTAATTTCAATCAAAAACAATTTGGTGAAATAGGTGCAGAGCACCAAAATATTTGTAGATACACCGGATATACAAATCGGGATCAAGGTGCAGCGGACCGTAATACTTGCGGTCCGCCGCGCGGTAGAAGTCCGCAATTCCCCAGGGTTCATAAGGTGCAGAGCACCGCAATATTTTCAGGTAACCTACTTATCCATTACAGATAAAATTATCAATCAAATAATTCCAAAATGAAACATATAATATTAACAATACTTACCGGAACTATACTTTCAACAACCGCTTTCGCCCAACAAAAACTGGACGTTCAGGCGCATCGCGGCGGCATGGCTTTATATCCTGAAAATACGGTTACTTCAATGATTAACGCCGTAAAACTTGGGGCAAAAACACTGGAACTGGATTGCGTTATTTCTGCTGACGGCAAAGTTGTAGTTTCTCATGATTCCTACATGTCGTCTGATTTTATGCTGAAACCAGACGGTTCCCAAATCTCAAAAAGTGAAGAAAAAAGTCTGGCTCTTTATAAGATGCCGTACGACAGCATCAGAAAATTTGATGGAGGCAGCAAACCGCATCCACGTTTTCCTGAGCAGAAGAAAATGAAAACGTACAAACCATTGCTTTCAGATCTAATTGACAGTGTGGAAGTTTATGTGAAAAAGAATAAACTGAAACCTGTTTATTACAATATGGAGACAAAAATTTCTCCGGCGGGTGATGGCGTTTACAATCCAACGCCAGACGTTTTTGTTTCACTGGTTATGGATGTGATCAAAAAGAAAAAAATCGAAAACCGAACAACAATTCAATCTTTTGATGCACGTACGTTGCAGATTTTACACAAAGAAAATGCAAAAGTTAAACTGGCGTTTTTGTTGATGAATAAAGATAGCTTTGATGATAATATCACAAAACTTGGTTTCAAGCCAGATATTTACAGTCCTTATTATACACTGGTAAATGAGGAATTGGTGAAAAAAGCACATGAAAATAAAGTGCAGGTTTTGCCCTGGACAGTTGATGAAGAAAAAGATATGTCTCAGTTGGCAACTTATGGCGTGGATGGAATCATCACAAATCAGCCCGACCGGATGATCAAACTTTTTGGAAGTTACCAGACAAAATAGAATGAATTTTCTGATTTGACGATACGATAAATCAGATTTTGCCGGTAAGTTTTAAATGCTTGCCGGCATTTTTTATATTTATCAGGCACAATTTTAATGTTATCACTAAAAATGTTGTTACCAATTTTTAGAAATCTGTCAATAATAAATTTACCATGAAAGCAATCTGGAATCACGAAGTAATTGCCGAAAGCGACGAGACAATTGTTGTTGAAAATAACCACTATTTCCCAATACAATCTGTAAATAAGGGGTATTTGATTGAATCGGCCACACACACAACCTGTCCCTGGAAAGGCGAAGCTTCTTATTATACTTTGGAGGTTGATGGAAGATCAAATCCTGATGCAGCCTGGTATTATCCTGAGCCAAAAGACGCTGCCCAGAATATCAAAAATTACGTAGCCTTTTGGAAAGGTGTTAAAATAGAAGCCTGAACCACACTATATTATGAAGTACGACGCAATTGTAATCGGCTCCGGCCAGGCAGGTACGCCACTTTCAAAAAAACTTGCCGCAGCAGGAATGAAAACTGCTTTAATTGAAAAGAGATGGGTTGGCGGAACCTGTGTAAATGACGGATGCTCGCCTACAAAAGCGATGATTTCTTCTGCAAAACTAGCCTGGTCAGTTGCCAATAGTGAAAAACTGGGTATTCATGTCGGCGGATATACCGTGGATCTTCACGAAATCCTGGAACGAAAAAATGAGATCGTTTTAAGAATGCGGGGTAATTCTGAAAAGGGTATTCTGGAAACTGAAAACCTGGATCTGATTTACGGAACTGCAACTTTTACAGGAGAAAAAGAAATCACTGTAAAACTTAATAATGGCGAAACGCAGGTTTTGTCAGCCGATAAATTTTTTCTGAATGTAGGCGAACAGCCATCAATTCCTGAAATTGAAGGAATAGACAAAATTGATTATCTGACTTCTACCAGCATCATGGAATTAGACGAAATTCCTGAACATTTGGTGATAATCGGTAGTGGTTATATAGCTCTGGAATTCGGGCAAATGTATCGTCGTTTTGGTAGCAAAGTTACTATTCTGGAACAATCAGAACGTATTTTGCATCGGGAAGATGAGGATATCGCTGACGAAATCTGTAAAATATTTAAAGAGGAGGAAATTGAAATTATTACCGATTGCAAGGTCGAATTAATTAAGAAAGAAGGTGGTAACATAACGCTCTTTCTAGGTGTTGATCAAACTTCGAAAAATATTTCCTGTTCTCATGTTTTAGTAGCGGCCGGAAGAAAACCAAATACCTCTGACCTGGGTCTTGATGTTACGGGTGTTGAAATAAATGAAAAGGGTTATATTAAGGTCAATGATAAGCTTGAAACAACCAAAGAGGGAATTTATGCTTTGGGAGATGTGAAAGGCGGACCGGCATTTACGCATATCGCTTATGACGATTACCGGATTATCCAGGAAAATGTAATTGAAAAAGGAAACGCCTCCATTAAAGATCGTCTGGTGCCATATTGTATGTTTATCGATCCGCAACTTGGACGTGTAGGCATGACAGAAATGGAAGCTAATGAAAGCGGGAAAAAGATAATTGTTGCTACAATTCCAAATACCAGCGTTGCCAGAGCCATCGAAACAGGTGATACCCGAGGCATGATGAAAGCGGTCATTGACGCTGATTCAGGGAAAATCCTGGGTGCGTCAGTTTTAGCAACAGAAGGCGGAGAAGTGGTAACAATTCTTCAAATGGCGATGATTGGCGGTATTACTTATGAACAAATCAAAAACGGTGTTTTTGCGCATCCAACCTATGCAGAATCGCTGAATAACTTGTTTATGACTTTGGATAAGTGATTTGTAAATTACAGTATTGATTACCAGTAAATTATTAATTTTAAGAATGCTTAACTGATACAACAGCCCTGATGATCATTGCCCAAAATATCAGTAAAAATTTCAACGGTATTCATGCAGTAAAAAATATTTCCTTTGAGGTCAAGGAAGGCCAGACTATGGTTTTTCTTGGTACAAGCGGCTGTGGGAAAACGACAACGCTTAAAATGCTGAACAGGTTAATAGAGCCTTCTTCCGGAAATATTACGATTAACGGGGAGGATATTTTTTCTTCCAAACCGGAAATTTTGAGGCGAAGTATTGGTTACGTTTCTCAAAATAACGGTTTATTCCCTCATTACACCGTTGCTGAAAATATAGCGGTTGTGCCCAATCTTTTAGGTTGGGATAAAGAGAAAATAAGAAAGAGATCAGAGGCTTTGTTGGAACAACTGAAACTTCCGGTTTCAGAATATGCCAATAAATATCCGGATGAATTAAGCGGCGGACAAAAACAAAGAGTGGCCATAGCGCGCGCACTTGTCTCAGATCCGCCGGTTTTGCTGATGGACGAACCGTTCGGAGCATTAGATCCAATTACGAGAGCGGGAATCCGAAAAGAATTTCGTGAATTACCGGAATTGAGAAGTAAAACGATTGTTCTGGTAACCCACGATGTGCAGGAAGCTTTTGAACTGGGCGATCAGATTTGTTTGATGGATAAAGGTGTAATTGTTCAAACGGGTACGCCGGATGAATTAATTTTCAATCCAGCTAACGATTTTTCCAAAAGTTTTTTCAATCATCAAAGATTACAGCTTGAACTAAGTGCGCTGAAATTCAGGAATATCTGGAATGAGCTTGCTAACGCTGAAAATACTTCGCCAACATCATTGATCAGCAGCCAAAGTTTATGGGAAGGCATGGAATTACTATCCGAAAAAAATCAGGAAAAGCTGATTGTGAAAGATGAAGAAAGTAATTCGTTAAAAGAAATCTCCATACAGACAATTCAGTCTGTTTATCTTGAAATAAAAAGAAAGCGATGACGGAGCAGCAAAATCTCTGGCAGTTTATGATGCAGCAATCTGATAAATTGTTGTCTCAAACCGTCACGCATATTGGTTTAACCTGCATTTCTCTTCTAATCGCAGTCGCAGTTGGTTTACCACTGGGAATCTGGATTTCGGAAAAAAAGAAAGCGGCTTGGGCAGTACTTGGTATTGCGGGTATTTTGCAAACAATTCCCAGTATCGCATTACTTGGTTTTATGATTCCACTTTTGGGAATTGGGGCTTTCCCGGCCATTGCAGCACTTTTTCTTTACGCTTTATTGCCAATTATCAGAAATACTTATACCGGAATTACAAGTGTAGATCAGGGAATTACCGAATCCGCTCGTGGTATGGGGATGAACAAATGGCAGATTTTATTTAATGTAGAATTGCCGTTGGCCATGCCGGTTATTCTGGCCGGAATCAGAACTGCTACCGTTATTAATGTTGGCGTCGCAACCTTGGCCGCCTATATCGCAGCGGGCGGATTAGGAGAATTTATATTTGGCGGGATTGCTTTAAACAATACCAATATGATTTTGGCGGGAGCCATTCCGTCGGCATTGCTGGCCATTATCCTGGATTTTCTGCTTTCACTATTTCAAAAGGCAAAGTTGAAAACGATGCGAAAAGTTTCGGTTGTTCTGCCGATAATTCTATTGGTGTGTTCCTCTTTTTACATCATTCCTCGTGCGCAGGTAAAAGTTTTGGCAGGTTTTACACCAGAATTTATGGGCCGGGAAGATGGATATCTTGGTCTTAGGTCAAAATACAAACTGGATATTCCAACCGTAGTGATCAGTGACGCTGTCATGTACAAAGCTGCGTTTGAAAATAAACTGGATGTGATCAGCGGGTATAGTACGGATGGCCGTTTGAAGGCTTATGATCTGGTTACTTTAAAAGACGACAAATCAATTTTTCCTCCTTATTACGCAGCACCGTTAGTTCGCCGGGATGTTCTGGAAAAATATCCTGAATTGCAGCCAGCGCTTGATATTCTTTCTGGTGTAATCAACGACTCCATCATGACGGAATTAAACTATAAAGTCGATTATTTGAAACAGCTTCCGGAAAAAGTGGCGCTGGATTTTATGCTGGATAAAGGTTTATATAAAAAACCGCAAATTGCTAACAATGAGGGGGTAATAAGATTAGGATCAAAGATTTTTGCCGAGCAATACATCCTGATTAATATGTATAAAATGCTGATCGAAGGCAATACAAAATTAAAAGTTGTAACCAGAACCGGACTTGGTGGAACGAAAATTTGCTTTGATGCATTAACAAATAATGAGATCGACATGTACCCGGAATACACCGGAACGGGCCTGCTTGTGATCCTCAAACCAGACAAAAAAACACTCGACGGAATGATTGATAGCCGTGACAAGGTTTTCAACTTCGTTCAAAAGGAATTCTCAGATCAATATAAATTAAGCTGGCTGAAACCGATTGGTTTTAATAACGCCTATGCGCTGATGATGCGCAGGAGTCAGGCACAATCATTGAATATACAGTCTATTACAGATTTAAAACTTTATTTGTCTAATGAAAACCACCAACATTAGGGAAAGATATAATGTCGTCAGAAAGTATACTGAACAGCTTTGTCAACCTCTTGAAACAGAAGATTATGTACCGCAGCCAGTACCCTTCGTAAGTCCCCCAAAATGGCATCTGGCTCATTCTACATGGTTTTTTGAAACCTTTATTCTGAAAAGCTCCCTTCCTGATTACCGCGTTTTTGACGAAACCTTCAACTATTTATTTAACAGTTATTACAACAATGTAGGAGACCGCGTGCTCCGTACCGATAGGGGAAATATTACGCGACCGAAAGTTTCATATGTGTATGCATACCGTCAATATGTGGACGAGCATATGAATACATTTCTCGAAACACTGGAAGATGAAAAATTATTGACGTTGATCGAATTAGGTCTTCACCACGAGCAACAGCACCAGGAATTACTGGTAACGGACATCAAATATATTCTAGGTCATAATCCGACTTTTCCGGTTTATAAACATGGACATAATCTGGTTGATGATGTAAACTCAGACACCGGTTTTGCACATATTTCCGAAGGCGTTTATGAAATCGGACATGACGGTAAAGGTTTTAGTTTTGATAATGAACTGGGCCGTCACAAAGTTTATTTGCAGGATTTTGAAATCAGCAAAGCACTGGTGACCAATGAGGAATATATTGAATTTATTGAAGCCGGCGGTTATCAGGATTTTAATTTATGGCTGGATGAAGGATGGTCGTGGGTGAACGAAAATACCATAGATTCGCCAATGTACTGGCATAAAATAAACGGAGAATGGTTTTATTTTACGTTAGGGGGATTAGAAAAACTGAATCCAAAAGCGATCCTTTCACACGTAAGTTTTTTCGAAGCCTGGGCTTATGCGCAATGGAAAGAAATGCGCCTGCCGACTGAGTTTGAGTGGGAAATAGCTTCGGATCAATTCTCCTGGGGAACGCGTTGGGAATGGACGAATAGTGCTTATTTAGCCTATCCAAATTTTACCAAAGCAAAAGGTGCCGTGGGAGAATATAATGGCAAATTCATGATCAACTGCATGGTTCTGAGAGGCGCTTCGGTAGCAACTTCACCAGACCATAGCCGTAAAACATATCGTAACTTTTTTCACACCAACGAACGCTGGCAATACACAGGAATTCGATTGGTAAAATAGCTGCCGGCTTTCGACATTCAGCAATCGGCTTATGCTCCGGTTCTGAAAGCAAGCTGATGGCGACAGCCCAAACATCAACCTACTTAAATATGGAAACTATTACTACAACCACTGACCTTACTTTTGAACAGGATATTGACGAAGGATTAACCGCACCTTTGAAAAATATTTCATCAAAATATTTCTATGATGACCTGGGAAGCGTGATTTTTCAGGACATTATGAAAATGCCTGAATATTATCCTACACCATGTGAATTCGAGATTTTATCGCTTCAAGGCGAAAATATTATCAAAAAACTGAATTTTGACGAGCCTTTCAATATCATTGAATTCGGTGCCGGTGATGGTATTAAAACCCGTCAGCTGCTCAAAAAGCTCTTGGAAAACCAAGTGGATTTTACTTATGTTCCCATCGATATTTCACAAAAAGCGATTGAAGAACTGGAAGCCAATATGCTTGGCTATCTTCCCGGATTAAAAATCAAATCCATCGTTGGAAATTATTTTTCAATGATAGATGAATTGTCGGAAATGCAGCAGCCAGGATTGTTTTTATTTTTGGGAAGCAATATTGGTAATTATCTGGAAGAGGAGGCAAACGATCTTTTGGGGCAATTTAACAATCATATGAAAAGCGGCGACAAGCTTTTGATTGGTTTTGATCTTCAAAAAAATCCGTCAGTAATTCGTGATGCCTATGATGATAGCCAAGGGATTACCAAGGCTTTCAATATGAATTTGTTACAAAGAATAAATAAGGAATTAGGTGGAAATTTCAAGAAAGAATTCTTTGATTTTTATTCTCACTACAACCCTTTAAATGGCGAAGTCAGAAGTTATCTGGTTAGTCTGAAGCAGCAGGAAGTATCCATTTCCAAAATTGGTAAAACATATTCTTTCCGTCAAAACGAGTTGATATGGACAGAGTTGTCTAAAAAATATACGATTGCTGAAATTGAAAATCTTGCTATCAACAACGGTTTTGAGCTTGTCGAGCATTTTTTAGATTGCAAACATTACTTTACGGATAGTTTGTGGACTAAATAATATCTAAATTTACGTAGATAAGAAATCTGGCTTTACTTAATAGTGAAGCCTTTTTCAATGTATATGTTGTCGATATCATCGATTTTTCCAAATCTGCCGGGAGATTTGCTAACTTTGATACAGCAGTTTTTGCGTTACCAATAACCTTTCTGTAAACCAAATCCTAAATACAATTGTCATGGAAGTCGCTATTAACGAAGTTACCGTTGCAGACCTGAAATCGATTGAACTGTTAAAGGAAGTTCCTGATAATCAGTTGCAGTGGTACATTGATGAAAGTGAACACAGAATTTTGAAGGAGGGTGATGTTTTTGCAAAGATCAATCAGCCTGTCGTATATACGCACATCATTCTCCGCGGACGAATCGAACTTTATCGTTTGCAAAACAATAATAAATCCAAAATAGCCGACCTTGTTGCCGGTAACATTACCGGAATTCTGCCTTTTTCGAGAGCTAAGATTATGCCGGCCAGTGCGGTTTGTCTGGAAGAGACAGAACTTTTATCGCTGCCGGTAGAGAAAATGCGCGAATTGATCCAGAATCATTATGAGCTGACACAAGTACTTGTGCATGTGATGGCTTCGAGGATCAGGGAATTCACAGAATTAGAGCAGCAGAACGAGAAAATGATGGCGCTAGGAAAACTTTCCGCAGGTCTGGCGCATGAATTAAACAATCCGGCAGCAGCAATCGTTAGAGGTTCTGTTTCTCTTGAAAAACATTTGCAATGTCTTCCTGACGCTTTTAAACAATTGATTTCGATTCGTTTGGACACCGAGGATATTAATAAAGTAAATGACAAAATCCACAAAGCGCTTGATAATAAAGAGCGTCCGGTTTTGACCATGATGGAGCGGGCGGATAAAGAAGATGAGATTACGGACTGGCTAGACGATCAGCCAGGGATCAAGAATGTCTATGACATGGCTGAAAATTTCGTTGAATTTGGACTGTCGATTGAAGATCTTGAAGAAATAAAAAGTCATATGCCGGAAGGCAAATTGTCACCGTTGTTGATCTGGATAAATAATAGTTTTACCACGGAACGAATGGTTTCTGAGATAGGAATTGCCTCCAAAAGAATTTCGGATCTTGTTAATTCTGTCAAAACTTTTACCCATATGGATGGGGGAGGCGACAAGGTATTTGCTGATATCCGTACTGGAATTACGAATACGATGACGATGTTGAATTATAAAATAAAGAAGGGAAATATAACAGTCATTGAAGAATTTGACGAAAATCTGCCGCCTGTAAAAGCGATGATTGGTGAATTAAATCAGGTTTGGACAAACCTGATTGACAACGCGACGGATGCACTGGAAAATACTGAAAATCCGCAATTGACATTAAAAACCAGACAGGACCGGGAATTTGTCTGTGTATCTGTAATTGACAACGGACCGGGAATTCCCGATGATATTAAGAATAAAATTTTTGATCCGTTTTTTACTACAAAAAAAATCGGACAAGGTACCGGATTGGGATTGGATGTTGTAACCAGAATCGTAAAACAACACAAAGGTACCATCAGCGTGACGTCGGAACCCGGGAGAACCGAGTTCGTCGTTTGCTTTCCAATTAATGCATAATAACCTTAACCAAGTAAATAAGATTATATGGGGTTGCCAATTATTTTTTCAATTGATGATGATGCGCAGGTTTTAAGGGCCATCACCCGCGACCTAAAATCGAAGTACCGCGATACGTACCGTGTCCTGAGTACTGATTCTGTCAAAGAGGCGCTGGAAAGTTTGATGGATCTTCAAAATAAAGGGGAAGAAGTTGCGATTTTTATTTCTGATCAACGCATGCCTGAAATGCAGGGTGTTGATTTTTTACAAAAAGCAAAAAAGATATTTCCGGATGCGAAACGTGTTTTGCTGACTGCATATTCAGATACGGATGCAGCCATAAAAGCGATTAATGATGTTCAGCTGGATTATTATCTGATGAAACCATGGGATCCTCCGGAAGAGAAATTATATCCTGCCATAGACGATTTGTTAAACGACTGGCAGGCTGATTATCGTCCTGATTTTAAGGGTATTAAAGTGATTGGTTATCAGTTTTCGCCCAAATCTCACCAGATTAAGGATTTCCTTTACGGGAATCTAATCCCTTATACCTGGATGGATATCGAAACCAGTGATCAGGGGAAATTGATCTGTTCAACGAATCATTTTGAAACGGCTGATTTTCCGGTTGTAATTTTGGAGGATGGTACGTTGATGAAAAATCCGGCCGTTTTGGACATTGCTACAAAAATTGGTTTGAATGCAACTGTGAAGCAGCAGATCTATGATGTGATCATTATCGGTGCGGGCCCGGCTGGATTAGCAGCTTCGGTATATGGTGCTTCGGAAGGACTAAGTACACTTTTGATCGAGCGAAAAGCACCAGGCGGACAGGCTGGAACTAGTTCAAGAATTGAGAATTATCTGGGTTTTCCTTCCGGATTGAGTGGTGCGGACCTGACACGACGAGCGGTAACACAGGCAGCAAGATTTGGTACTGAAATTCTTTCTCCTAAGTCGGTTAAGGAAATTAAAGTAAAGGATAAATACAAAACAATCGTACTCGAAGACGATACGGAAATCACTGCAAAAGCGGTCGTGATAACGACCGGCGTCGATTACCGTAAACTGGAAACGCAGGGAATTGAGGATTTTACGGGTAAAGGAATTTACTACGGAGCAGCTAATACCGAAGCAACCTCTTGTGGAAATAAAGAGGTATATATCTTAGGAGGAGGGAATTCTGCCGGACAAGCAGCTATGTATCTTTCCAAATTTGCGACACATGTTTATATCATAGTTCGTAAAACGGATCTGAGCTCTTCGATGTCGCAGTATTTAATTGATCAGATCTCGACGACAGAAAATATAACAATTCTGGGTTGTACCGAGATTCTTGAAGCTTGCGGAGAAAACCATTTGCAGGGTTTGAAACTGGTTGATTTGAATACAAATGCACAACGTTCGGTATCAGCTGATGCATTATTTATATTCATCGGAGCGAAACCGTATACGGATTGGGTTGGTTTGGAAATTATCAAAAACAGCAAGGGTTTTATCGAAACCGGTCGCGAAATGAATAATTACAAAGATTTCAAACGGGTATGGAAAGTGGACAGGGATCCTTACTTGCTGGAAACGAGTTCTCCTGGAATTTTCGCGGCCGGCGATGTTCGTGCGGGCGCAATGAACAGGGTGACTTCTGCGGTTGGAGAAGGTTCTATGTCAATTAATATGGTTCATCAATATTTAAGCGAGATATAAATGGCAGACGGAATTTGCAGCCACATCAGTGCAATCACTGAAATTAAAACGGCTAAAAAACGGGAATGCGAAGAGTGTGTAAAACATGGCGGCAGGTGGGTGCATTTGCGTACCTGTCAAACCTGTGGTGTCACCTTATGCTGTGATGATTCTCCTTCAAAGCATATGACAAAACATTTCCATGAAACCGGCCATCCGGTCGTTATTTCATCGGAGCCGGGAGAAAAATGGATGTGGTGTTATGTTGATGATTCATTTGTGGAATATGATTAATTGATATTTAATTGAAAAAGAGAAACCCAATTAAGATGGATTTTATGATCCGTTTAATTGGGTTTTTATTTTGGTTCGCTGCACCTTAAATCCAGATTATTAGATTCTGATTTGCTACAAATATTTCGGTGCGCTGCACCTTTGACCTGGTTTGTGGATTCTGATTTGCTACAAATATTTCGGTGCGCTGCACCTTTGACCTGGCTTGTGGATTTGATTTGCTACAAATATTTCGGTGCGCTGCATCTTTGACCTGAATTATTGGATTTTGATTTGCTACAAATATTTTTGGTGCGCTGCACCTTTGACCTGGTTTGTGGATTCTGATTTGCTACAAATATTTCGGTGCGCTGCACCTTTGATCCGGCTCGTGACTTTGTTCTGCTACAAATATTTCGGTACTCTGCACCTTTGATCTGGATTGCGGATATTTTTTTGCTACAAATATTTCGATTCTCTGCACCCTTTGATCTGGCTTGTGAATTTGTTTTGCTACAAATATTTTTTTCCCTTGATCATATTTTCGAAATCGGAACGGTGCGGAGCACCTAAATATTTGTAGAACGAAATTCCAATCTCCTTCTTTCCAAAGGTGCGGAGCACCGTAATATTTTACTCAACTATGCTACCTAACATCTACAACAATTCCAATAAATCACTTTTCGACAACGATTTCAAAATCGAAACATCGGTTTTCACCAGATCATTGGCTAAATCCCTTTTCGAATCCTGCATTTTCATGATTTTTTCTTCAATCGTGTCCGGGCAAATTAACCGAACGGCAACCACATTTTTCTTTTGTCCAATCCGGTAACTTCTGTCAATCGCCTGATTCTCAACAGCCGGATTCCACCATGGATCAACCAGATAAACATAATCCGCTTCGGTCAAATTCAATCCAACACCACCCGCTTTTAAACTGATCAGAAACACACGAACGCCTTCGTCATTCTGAAATGATTCTACCCTTTCAGAACGGTTTTTTGTTTGTCCGGTTAAATATTCAAAGGAAATATTTCGGGTTACCAATTCTTTTTTTATTAAATCCAGCATTTTTACAAATTGTGAAAAAACAAGGATTTTGTGCTGCGGTGCCTTGCTCTCAATTTGTTCAATCAGAACCTCGATTTTTGCAGACGAATCACCATAATATTCTTCGTCATTAATTAGTGCCGGCGAATCACAAATCTGGCGCAGTTTTGTCAATCCGGCCAGGATATTCAAACTTTCCCTTGGTAAATCCCTTTCCTTATGTGTAAGCAAAAAGTGTCTGAATTCGTCAGAATAGGAATCATAAACCTTCCGCTGTTCCGCACCCATTTCACAATAAATAACCATTTCGGTTTTGTCGGGAAGTTCGGTTGCAACTTGCTGTTTTGTTCTTCTGAGGATAAACGGATTTACTTTTTTCTGTAATTCCCTGGCGCGTTTACTATCTTCAAAACGGTCGATCGGAATGGCGTAATGATTTTTAAATTGAATCTTGTTACCTAATAATCCCGGACAGGCGAAAGAAAGCTGACCGTACAAATCATAAGTATTGTTCTCAATCGGTGTACCTGTCAGAACAATTTTATTTCTGGATTGCAGCAAACGGGAAGCTTTATAACGCTGTGATTCAGGGTTCTTAATAGCTTGCGATTCATCCAGGAAAATATAATTAAAACGATATTCCTTTAAAAATTTAATGTCAGAAAGAAGCGTTCCGTAAGAGGTCAGAATGATCTCATAGTCGTCAAAGTTTTGATGATCTTTAACACGATTAGAACCGTAAACCGTATGGATTTTGATAGACGGAGCAAATTTTTCAACTTCTGCCTGCCAGTTAAAAATCAGGGAAGTTGGGACGACGATCAGATTCGTATTCTGATGTCCTTTATTTCTTTGAGATAAAATAAATGCGATGATCTGAACGGTTTTTCCTAATCCCATATCATCAGCCAGACAACCGCCAAATCCAAATTCATCAAGGAAATTCAGCCAGTTCAAACCGTCTTTCTGATATTCTCGTAACGATGTTTTTAATTCTTTTGGAACTTCAACCGGTTTAATTGATTCAAAATCAGAGAATTTGGAAGTATATAGCAGCAGTTCATTTTTCACCGGCTGGCTCAATACTTCATCTTCATACAATTCCAGAATGCTTGTGAAATTAATTTTTGGCGTCCGGATCACTTCTCCGGCGATTTCTCCTGCTTCGAAATATTTCGCGAATTTTTCAATCCAGTCTTGCGGCAAAATTCCCAATGTTCCGTCTCCAAGTTCAACAAACTTGCTTTTGTTTCTGATGGATTTTGAAAGGTGTTTCAAGGTAGCAATCTCTTTCCCGAATTTCACCTGCACACTAGTATTAAACCAATCCGTTCCGCTGTTTATCGTTAAAGAAACAGTTGCTTTGTTTTGATTTAATTTATTGTTTTTCAGTTCACTAAATCCTAGAACTATAATGTTCTGATTTGTCCACTCTTCAAAAGCATCCAGAAACCAGCCTTCATCCAGAAATCTTTCTTTGCTCAGATAAAAATGATCAGTCCCAAGTTGGTCGTAAAAATCCGGATGCTGTCTTAATAAGGTTGATGTAAACTGTACTTCCAGTTCGTCGTCGCGTTCAACAGTGAAAGGTCTTCCCTTGCTATCAGTAGAATAAATTTGCTTTTTGGAGAGAACCGGAATCTCGATATTTCCGTAACGCATCACAGGCGTGATCAGAATATAATTTCCCAGATCAGACAAATAAATCAGTTGTTGATTTTCTCTTTCAAAACCATTTTCCCGCAGTTGTGTTTGCGTTGCCGATTTCAAATAAGCATAAGTAACACGGATTTTGTCCTCAACTTTTGAAAGAATTGTATTCTGGAATTCTTCAAACTTGCTTTCGTAAACCAGTATTTTATTATTGTTTTGCTTGAAAAAATCAATAACACGAAGCACATCAGGATTGTCGACCAGATGCATCGTGTCATTTATCATGACGAAATAATTGTATCGGATTTTTAATATTTCCAATGCAAACGGTCTCCCGTCGACAATAAGCTGACCGGAAACTTCGTGAAATTTATCCTTGACATCAACCAGTAAAGTCAGATCAACCGGCAAAGTCCGGATTTGAATTGGTACCAATGAAGCCGCAGAAATGCTTTCCGACACTTTGGTATCGTGGTAAAACACATCCAGTTTGAGGGGATTTTTCACAAGCGACTTCAAACCATCCATATCAGAATCTGATTTCCCGGAACGATATTGATTGTGAAATTTAGACACACCGGTATAAAACTTCAATTCTTCCGGATTTTCAAGTTTCCAGATCAGGTCAAGCGGATTAACGGAAGTCAGAGGGTTTTTCAGTTTTCCTTCCTTGGTCGTTAACGCTTCAAAAAGTTCGACATAAAAATGATCATAATATTTATGCTGTCCGAAAACGATTATTCTTTTTGAAATGTCTTTCGGATTCGTCGTTTTTGGTAAAAGCGGGTTTTGTTTTGGTATTAAATTGTCTTTTAAATAGGTCTTGGTACTTTCATTAACCGCAAAAAGATGCTTTAATTTTGGCTTGATATCGACCGTTTTATTAGCATAATGAAGCTGAAAATATTCATCCGGATTCCTTTCATTTTCCAGTCCGTAATCCTGGGCGACAAGTTTTATTTGATTATATCTCAGGTCCTTATCGAAAAATATACGCAAATCCCGGCGATCCATCAGGTTATACAAAACCTGAACCATATGCTCGCATGGTGCTTTTTTTTCGGCACTGCACGGACAGGAAAATTTAAGTGAATTTTCTGTTTGTTTGACCGAAACGATCAGCTGATCTGAAACACCGGAAGTGGTCAGGAACGTGGCAAAATCTACTTCAATGACATTTGGCTGAATATCAAAAAAACCTCTTCTACTGGTCTCTGTAAGGGAAGAACTGTATTTTAAAATGAAATTATGACTTAGTTCTGCAACGTTGAAATTGTCAAAAATATAGTCATTTTTATGATGTTTTAACGCACTGATCCGCTCGCTTATGCCTGGTTTTTTCAGCATTTTATTCTGACTTCTGGGGATTAATTATATCCTGAATTTTGATTTCGGATGGTGAAAATAACCTTATTTTAGAGAAAAGTGCTCATATTTCTGGTTGGAATTGACTTGATATTTTCGAATCAAAAGAAGATAATAATCCAAATTATTGACTTCATTCATAGTATGGGAATAATTTTTTGGAACTTTCGGCAATTGCGTTCAGTAAAAATCACCTTATGAAAAAAATAATTTCCAGCCTGTTTTCCGGATTGATTCTTTATTCTTTGACACTTTCAAATACTTTTTCTTACGCTCAACAGACGGTCCGGGATAGTTCTTCTGTTTCCGATTCCGTAAAAATGATATTGCCGGATTCGCTAAAAAAGCCTGATTATTTAAAACTGGATACATTAACGTATCGGTTTATCGGCGACGGAAATTTTACCCGAGGTAATGTAAACCGGACCTTGATGGTTTTACGTGCAGAAATTGTGGCGACGGGTCCGGTTATTTCCATTGCATCAAATCCGCGGTTTACCTATGGAAAACAAAACGGTATTCTTGCCGAAAGAGATTCTTATGTCGATTTATTTGTAGATGTTTTCAAGAAAAGAAAAACATATGTTTTTGCTTTGGGTAATTTGGAAACGAGTAATTTACGTGGAATTACACTTCGGGTTTTGGCGGGTGCAGGTATTGGTTATCGTGTGCTTAATTCCAGTAAAAACAGGTTGGTTTTAACAAACGCCATTGTTCATGAATCAACCAATTTTCGAGAGTTGCCAACAATCGGAATCCAGCGAAATTCTTTTCGGGTTAAGGGAAAACATTCGTTTGCCAAGGACCGTTTCCGAATTAATCATATAACTTATGTGCAACCTGCCATCACGGATATTTCTAATTTGAGATGGAATACCGTTATTTCACTCGAATTTCCAGTCAACAAATGGGTGGTGTTAAGAACCAGTTTTGAAAATTCCTATGAAAGTGTTGTGGAGGCTACCAGGAAGCGGGATGATTCAAGAATTACCTTTGGGATTTCTATTGGAAACAAACAGTAAAATCTTTCATTTTTGATTAAATAATTTGTTGAAAAATAGACAAAATTCTATGCTGTATTTCAGTAAAAAAGGAAAGAATATGATATAAGACAGAAAGCGTTGCTGTAATGAGTAAACAAAAATGAAATGTGTATTTTTATCACGACGCCACATCGAAATACATCTTTTATCCTACCTAACCGTAAAATGAAATTCAGTAGAATTCTTCTAGTCATCAATCTGTCTTTGCTGTCTCTTTGTGGTATTGCCCAACCAACCAAATTAGTTATACGCGCCAAAGCGAAGGATGCGAAGTTTATCGGCACTGGGATTGGTGGTGCTTATGTCGTTGTAAAAAATGATTTGACAGGAGAAATTCTTGCAAAAGGATTGACAACTGGTGCTTCCGGAAATACAGGTCTTATTCTAAAAACCCCTCATAAAAGAAATGATCGCCTGACGGATGATAAAACTGCCAAGTTTGAAGCTACCATCAATATTGACGAACCGACATTTGTAACTGTTGAAGTAATTGCGCCGGTGAATAGAAAAAGTTCTGCCATAAAAGCAAGCATGCAGCTTTGGTTAATTCCTGGTAAAAATATTGATGAGGAAGGAATTGTATTGGATATGCCTGGTTTTATTTTGGATATCCTGGAACCGCAGACACACAGGATTTTGATTCTGGAAAAAATGGCGGAGAAAAAGGTGAAGATCAAAATTAACCTGACTATGCTTTGCGGCTGTGCCATAATAAAAGGTGGTGTCTGGGATTCGGAGCAGATTGAGGTGAAGGCAATCGTGAAAAAAGATGGTGTTAAATACAAAGATCTGAATCTAGGTATAACGCCGGTTGACAATATTTTTGAAGGAATACTGGATGTGAATGCGATCGGGATGTACGAAGTTCAGGTTTATGGCTATGATAAGATTACAAAAAACACAGGAGTGGATAGAATTAATTTTGTAATTCAGTAATCATGAAAAGAAATATTTACCTGTTCGGATTTTTGCTGTTTTTCTCAGCCCGGTCCTTTTCACAGACACCTATCACCATTAAGGAAACACCTACCCGACACGGACCTGAAAAAGGATCTTTGATCATTATCGGGGGAGGTGGAGCAACACCTGAAATCTGGAACAAATTTACTGAGCTCGCTGGTGGAAAAGACAAAGCCAGAATCGTAGTGATCACTGCCGCGGCTGGTGATTCTGGTTTTTATAAAATGGATGCAGTTGATCTGGTGAAAAGAGAGACGGGTATTAAAAATGTTACATTGCTGCATACCAGCAGTTTAACCGAGGCAAACAGCGAAAAATTTGTTGCCCCAATCAAGGCAGCGACCGGCATCTATTTTGTTGGAGGTAGGCAATGGAGAATTGCAGATTCGTATTTGAACACACTAACACATAAGGCATTTCAGGAAGTTCTGCAACGTGGCGGTGTCATTTCCGGTACATCTGCGGGGGCCAGTATTCAGGGATCGTTTCTTTGGAGAGGCGATACAAAAGGTGCGCATATATTAATTGGTGATCATACGCAGGGACTCGGATTTTTGAAAAATTCTGCCATTGATCAACACTTGTTACGCAGGAACAGACAATTTGATTTGATAGAATTTATTCGTCAGTCTCCGGAAATCATTGGTATTGGTTTGGATGAAGCAACGGCCATCGTGGTACAGAAAGATATATTTGAAGTCGTTGGAAGATCTTATGTTGCCGTTTATGATTATAATACGATTGTAGCAAAAAGAGAAAGAAAGTTCTCAGACGGAAATGGTCCTGAAACGAACTATCAGGGACAATTTTTCTTTTTGAAACAAGGTCAGAAATATGATTTGAAAGAACGAAAAGTCATTCAATAAAAAGAAAATTCAGAAAGCCGGATAAGCGTTATCCGGCTTTTTGCAAAATGAAGTTTTCATTCACAACTTCGATAAAATCGATTAAAATAGAATTCTGATCATTTGTTTTCAGATAGAGTTTTATCTTTTTTAGAAAGTCGTATAATGGTTCGCTGTATTTATGCCCGGTTTGCTGTTGAAATTCTTCTATTTTGAGATCATTCCCTTTTTTGATCAATAAATGTAAGGCAATAAAAAAGTAGGAAACCGGCAATTTGCTTCCTTCAAGTAATGTCCCACTTTGTAAAGTAGTGCGAAATCGGCATTTCTTACATTGAAACTGATGTTTTGAAGACAGCCAGTAATGATCTTTGCTGCCACATTTTTTACACACAACACCTTTTCTTAATCTATATTCCTTAAAAGCCTCAGTAGAGAGTTCTTCACTTTTATATGCATCGATGAGATCTTTTGACAGCATAGTTTTTCTAATTCCAGTTATCACTATGAGCCAAAATTACACACTTATTTTTAATAAAATATAAAGTCTATATAATTAATATACTATATAAAATCTGTTCACAAATAAAAAGCGTTTTACATCCTGATTTACAAATTTTTAAGTTCTTATATTTGAATATAATACGATTGATTTTATGAATTATAATATGATATTTCGGTTTGTCAAAGTTATTCCAGCCGTTTTACTTGGCTTTTGTCTGTTTAGTTTCATCAATGATTCTGACTATGAAAATAAGATAAAGGAATGGCGCAAGGAGAGGATAATTGAACTTAAATCAGAACAGGGTTATTTAAATCTCGCCGGTCTGTTCTGGCTGGATGAAGGTAGAAATACTTTTGGTAGCGATGCTGCAAATAAATTCATCTTTCCTTCGGATAGAAGCCCTGCAAACCTGGGAGAATTCATATTAGAAAATGGCAAGGTTACGCTAATTGCTAAACCGGATGCTGAGATTTATGCGAATGATCAGTTGGTAACTAAACTAACAATTTTTCCCTCGGACCAGGAAATTGTGCTTAAACACAAAACTTTAAGATGGTTTGTGATCAAACGTGGTGAAAAATATGCCATCCGTTTAAAAGATTTGGATAGCCCTTATCTCAAAGAATTTAAGGGAATAGAAAGTTTCCCAATAGCGGAACAATGGAAGATAAAAGCAAAATTTGAACCAACAGTTGGTAGAAAAATTTCGATACTTGATGTGACAGGAAGACTTAGCGAGCAGGAATCTCCGGGTGTGTTGGTTTTTAATGTGAAAAGCAAAGAATACCGTCTAGATGCGTTGAGCGAAGGTGATAGTTTTTTCATTTTGTTTGGCGACAAAACAAACAAAAAAGAAACGTACGGTGGTGGACGATTTGTCTATACCAGTAAACCTGATGCAGATGGGTATGTTTCACTGGATTTCAACAAAGCCTATAATCCGCCTTGCGCTTTCACACCTTATGCCACTTGTCCCCTGCCGCCTAAACAAAATATACTTGCCGTGGCGGTGACAGCCGGCGAAAAGAATTACGGTCATCATTAATAAAAGTATAAATTATTACTACTGACTGGCGTAGTAGACAACGTCAAATATTATCGTTGTTTTTTCTTTAATTTGGGTTCTGCTTTTTTGATTTCAACAAAACCCAAAAGCATTTTCTTTTAAATAACATTTTCTAAACCCGTACAAATGAATCCTTTTTCTAAAAGATTTAACATCAAAAATGCCTTGCTTGTGTTGGTTGCCGGAGCCTTTTTCAGCAGCAGCACATTGACTTCCTGCGATTCTAAAAAGAAAGAAGAAGCAAAAGAATCCAAACCGGTTGTAATCGGATATGTTGGTGGTTTCCATGGCCTGGTTGATACAGATAAAATTGATGTCAAAAAGCTGACACATATCAATTACGCTTTTGTAAATGTTGAAAACGGACTGGCGTTTCTTACCAATGAAAAAACGGATTCTACAAATTTTAGAAAACTGAATCTGCTTAAAAAGATCAATCCAGATCTTAAAATCCTGATTTCAATCGGCGGCTGGGCATGGAGCGGACGTTTTTCTGACGCTGTGCTGACGGATAGTTCAAGAGCGAAATTCGCCAAAAGTTCTGTTGAAATCATCAAAAAATATAAACTGGACGGTGTCGATATAGATTGGGAATATCCCGCCATGCCCGGTGATTCAGGAAATGTTTATCGCCCGGAAGACAAACACAATTTCACATTGATGTTTGAAGCGATCAGAAAAGAGCTTGATATTTTTGAAAAAGAAGACGGACAGAAAAAACTTTTGACAACAGCGGTTGCCGGTTGGGAGGAATTTATTCCGCATTCTGAAATGGGCAAAGCGCAGGAATATCTTGATTACGTCAACTTGATGACTTACGATCTATTCTCTGGTGATACGGTAGTTCATCACGCAGGCTTATATCCAACCGACCGTTTTAAAGCAAACCGTTCGACAGATAATGGTGTGAAAGCATACCTGAAAGCGGGCGTTCCGGCAAGTAAAATTGTTGTGGGTATTCCATTTTATGGCCGTGCTTTTACTTTGGGAAAAGATTCAAAAATCGTTCTTGGCGAAACTTCTGTTGCCAAAGAATACATCGATGGCTATACTTATATCAAAGACAGTTTGGTCAATAAAAAAGGGTATAAGGAATATCGTGATACCGTTGCACATGCACCTTATTTGTACAATGAAAAAACGAAAGTTTTTATTGGTTATGATGATGAAAAATCGGTGGCTGAGAAATGTAAGTATGTGCTTGACAATAAATTAGCGGGTGTAATGTTCTGGGAATATAATTCTGATCCAAAGGGTTATCTGCTCAACGAAATTGACAAATCACTGAAATAAACCGTACCGATTTTGCTATGAAAACTTTTTTGAAAATCGGTTTCACGCTTTTCTTTTATATTCTGACTGTATTTTTTAGTCTGAAATCTGTTGCCCAAACAAAACCTGCCGCTTTCAAAGTGCTGGCGATTGCAGAAAACGGCGGTCATCATATTGCTTATTCCAAAGGGGCAAAAATCTGGCTTGATAAGCTGGCAAAAGAAAAGAATTTCAGTATTGATTATATTCAGAATACCGAAAAAATCAATGAGGAATACCTCAGTCATTACCAGCTTTTTATACAGCTGGATTTCCCGCCATATGCCTGGACGCCGACAGCGGCAGCTGCTTTTGAAAAATATATTAATGAAGGAAAAGGTGGCTGGATCGGTTTTCACCACGCCACTTTATTGGGAGAATTTGACGGCTATCCGATGTGGAACTGGTTTCACGATTTTATGGGTGGGATAAGATTTAAAAACTACATTTCCACTTTTGCTTCCGGAAAAGTAAATGTTGAGGACAAGAAACATCCGGTTATGAAGGGCGTTCCTGCTTCTTTTGTTGTCAAAACGGAAGAGTGGTATACTTACGATAAAAGCCCTAGACCAAACGTTCATGTCATTGCCAGTGTGGATGAATCGACTTACATCCCTGATTCGACAAAAGTTAAAATGGGTGATCATCCGGTAGTCTGGACAAACCCGAAAATTGCAGCGAAAAACGTTTACATTTTCATGGGACATTCGCCGGATTTGTTTGAGAATAAAGCATATACCACGCTATTCCAAAATGCTATTTTCTGGGCTGCGAAAAAATAATCAGTAAACTTTAATAAAATTCACCCTTTTGTAATCTGTTTTTATCGACATGAAAACATTTCAAAGGGGTGAATTTTTTTATTGCCCCGAAATTCGGATTTCCTTTAATTCCCTTAGCCAACCATGAAAGATTTTATCGTAATATTGCTATTACTAACATTTCAAGTTACAGGATACAGCCAGTCGGCAGGAAAGACGTTTAAAGCGACGGAAAGCGTTTCTTTTTACAAAATCAAACCGGAAGATCCGGAGGCAGTTTACTTTACAGAAGAGCAATTTAAGATTAAAGCGGACGGAAAAATGGAAGTTTCGGACGCATTGCAGGAAGCAATCAATAGTCTCAAAACGATCCGCAATTCTGGGATCATTTTTATTCCCGAAGGCACTTACCTGATTAGTAAAACCATTTACATTCCTACCGCCATAAAATTGATTGGCTATGGAAATAGGCGTCCCTTATTTGTTTTGGGAAAAAACACACCTGGTTTTCAAAAGGAAAATACTGACGATAAAGGTAAAGCGAACTACATGTTCTGGTTTACGTTTTCCATCAAAAAAGACGGTGAAGCAGTCCATGATGCTGGTGCGAGCACTTTTTATAGTTCTATTTCAAATATTGATTTCAGAATTGAAGACGGAAATCCCTTTGCAGTTGCTTTAAGAACACACTTTGCCCAGCACAGTTTTATTGAACATGTTGATATTCATGTTGGTAACGGGAAAGCTGGCATTTTTGACGCAGGCAATGAAATGGAAGATGTCAGATTTTTCGGTGGAGAATATGGGATTCTCACAACCAAACCATCGCCTGGCTGGCAATTTATGATGGTTGATACCTATTTTGAAGGTCAGCGGAAAGCAGCAATTAAATCAAGGGAAGGCGGCTTGACCATTATTCGGATGACGGTAAAAAATGTGCCGACTGTCATTGAAGTCTTTGAGAACTTTTACGAAAAGCTTTTTATTGAAGATAGCCGTTTTGAAAATATTTCCGGCCCGGCACTGATTATCAGTGATGAAAATAATGCTTATACACAGATCAGTTTACGTAATGTCAGTTGTAGTAAGGTACCGGTTCTGGTCAGTTATCCTCATAGTAAAAATTCGATTTCGGGAGAAGGAAATATATACAGGATCAAGAATTTTAATCATGGTTTACAAATTGCCGATTTAGGTAAAAAGCCTGAATTTGGAACAATCCGGGAATTTGAAACCTTAAAATCACTTCCCGTTCCTGTAAAGAAAGATATTCCGGATTTTCCGGATATGAAAAGCTGGGTCAATCTGAAATCCCTCGGTGCGAAAGGTGATGGAATTACGGATGATACCAAAGCGATTCAGGATGCAATTGATAAAAATCCAAATATTTATGTACCGCAAGGCTGGTACCGGGTTACGGAAACAATCAAATTAAAACCTAATTCAGTTTTAATCGGACTGAGCCCGATTGCTACACAGTTTATTTTGCAGGATAATACCGAGGCTTTTGGAAGCTTCGGCGGACCGAAACCTTTATTGGAATCTTCCGAAGGCGGATTTAATATTTTGACAGGAATCGGCCTTTCAACGGGTGCCCTTAATCCTCGTGCAGTAGGCTGTAAATGGATGGCCAACGCCAATTCTTACGTAAATGATGTGAAATTTTTGGGTGGTCATGGTACAATTGAACGGCCCAATTCGATCTGGAATAAATCGTCTTCTTACAGCGACGAACAATCTGCGTGGGATAGTCAATATTGGAGTTTATGGATAACAAACGGGGGAGGAGGGACTTTTAAGAACATCTGGTCGGCCAGTACTTTTGCTACTTCCGGGGCTTACATTTCCAATACCGCCACACCTGGGAGGGTCTATGCGTTATCCGTTGAGCATCATGTGCGTAATGAAGTACGGTTCAAAAATGTATCAAACTGGAAAGTTTATGCTTTACAGCTTGAAGAAGAAAGTAAGGAAAGTTCAGATTGTCAGCCACTTGAAATTGAAAACTGCGAAAATATGGTTTTTGCCAATCTCTATATGTTTCGTGTAATCAGGGTTAACACGCCGGCTGCGTATTCAGTCAGAAGCTGGGGAAATAAAAACGTCGAATTCCTAAACGTCCATCATTATAGCCAGACAAAATATACCAGCACGATACCTTTGTATGATATCAATTCCGACATTGAGGTAAGGCCGTGGGAATTTAACCGGCTATTGATAAGTGGAAATTTACCAAGACAGAAAGAATCTGTTGACTCAATCGGAAAGATACGCCAGCTTGTAAAAGGCTTTGAATTTGCAGATGGTATTTGTCATGATAGCAAAGGCAACATTTATTTTAGTGAATCGAGAATGCGGCGGATTTATAAGTGGTCGGTTGAGACAAAATCTCTGAGTCTTATTGCAGATTTTCCCTGGGAACCGCTTTCGCTGGCTTGTGATACAAAGGATAATTTATTGGTCGTTTTTAAATACATACCACGTCCGGGTTATTTGATTGCCGGAGAGCCGGAAGTTTTTCCCGTCATGCCGGATGCTGCCGGAACTTCATATAGTGGCTGGGGAAATTCGGGATTTGGTACTCTGGTTTATTCAATGGATCCGAAGAATCCGGAAGAAACAATTCAGTTGTTGAAAAAAATACCGGTTGAAAATATTAAGAATATCCGGAAAACACTTAATCCTTCGAACAGAAGACGGGATTCCGGTGATTTCAATAAAGTAAGTACAAATCATTTTAAAGAAGCTTTTGTTGCACCCGATGGCGTAATAATTATTCCCGTAGTTTATGACCTGGCACGATCTAATTCTTTGGTGGAAGGTTATCCGGGAAAAGAAATTTATGCAACAGATGAATATATTAAGCGGACTGTAAAACTTACGGTTGGTCAGGAAGGCTATTTATCAAATCCACAAATTTTTGCAGAAAGAGGAGAATTTTGTTCGGCAGTTGATCAGGATGGGAATGTGTATATAGCTGACGGCCAGATTTATATTTACAATAAAGAAGGAAAACTGATTGGTGAAATTGAAGTGCCTGAGAGACCGGCAACTTTAACTTTTGGCGGTGAAAATAAAAATACGCTTTTTATCACCGGCCGGAGTGCTTTTTATCAGGTAAAGATTAAATGAAAGTTGGAAAAAAGCGACTAGGGCATGGTTATTTTAAGGAATACATGAAAGATACATCAGTGAATTCTTAAATTGAAATACCATGAAAAAGACATATGATCCGGCAGATGCGTCAACGGAAGAATCTGTTGTAAGTCAGGGACATCAATATCCTGATCCGTTAAGTCCACAGGAAGCACCACCATTAGAACCGAGACCGGAATATCCCGATCCTGAAATTCCACAGGAGACACCGCCTTGGGAAAAAGAGCCAGAAACTCCGCCCGTAACACCAGAGCCGGAATTGCCTCCATATACGCCTGATGCGCCGGAAATCAGTCCCGAACCGTTACCAGGACAAGAACCTGATGAACCGCTGCTAGGTTTTTCATAAAAAAATGGAGTGAGGCGCATAGCCTCACTCCATTTTTTTATGAAAGCAATTAAATCAAAAGACAGGAACCTGCCCTTTAAAAATATGAGGATCTTTCGTTGCTGATGACTGAAATTTCTTTGTAACAAGATTAAGAAACTGGTTATCTCTTGCTTCGGCGGAATCGTACTCCCAAATTCCCACTTTTATCTCATTGGAATAAAAAGTGATCAGATATTTAATTGACCCTTCTTCTTTGGGTTCTTCCTGTGATCTGATAAAATAATCAACGCGGTCAATATTGAAGGCGAAATTCTGGCCTTCCAGATGAAAAAAGTTAGGCATAGCTGTAAACTTTAAAATAAAATCCTAAAACGTGTAAGTACTAAATGCTATACCAAAATTGTTCCTGCCAAATAAACCGGATAGCACGGGTTACCATTTTATCTTAATCAAAACAAATATTTTGATTAGAAGTTACACTAAAGGTACAATGTTTTTTAATGATAATCCGGATTACCACCTTAATCTTATCACTATACTTTAACGTCTATAAAATGGATTATCCGGGTTGTTGGTAATATTCCTTGACTGGAAATAAACAATTTGTAAAGGATGTTTAAAAAAATGATGACTTTTTGTACTATTCTTCGTCAATATAAGTGAACAATATAAACGTCCGACTTCTGTTATGGAATAGTAATTTTTTTGTAGAATTGTAGAATTTATTGGATTGCACATTTTGTCATGTACTTTATGGACAAGAACTTAAAGAAAATAAAATATCAGGAACTGTTTCTATCTGAGCTTAGAAATAGTTATTTTGGTGAAAAGAAACTGGAAGAGTCACTCCGGGAAATGGAAACCAAAGAGAATATGAAAAAGCTAGCCAAAGCACTCAAAAACATTTGGAAGCAAACCGATGCGGATGTAAAAAGTCTGGAAGAGGCTTTTCCAAAACCAAAGGTTGCGGATAAGCGTCATGAAGTTGTTAAAAACCAGGAGATTAAAGTGGAACAAACGGTAACTAAGATTGATAAAGCCGAAACAAAGAAAAAAGTATCTAAACCGGAAAACTTACCTCCGTATCAGATTCTGACTTACGATAATCTTGTCGAACTTGTTGATAATCTTAATACTGAACAAATTACCGAGATTTTAAAATCAGCATCAGGGCCGGAAGCAAACAATCATCAATATCTGACGAGTCTGGCAGAAAAGCTTGTTAAAGAACGGGATTCGAGATCTTAGACGCTCGTTATCAAGCCTTACCACCACAATTGCAATTTAGTACTCATACCAGTCGGGCCACCATTGTTGCAGTTTCCGACGAATTTCCTCCTCGCGGGCATTGTGACCCGGCTCGAAAAACTTCTTTCCTTTAAGATCATCTGGTAAAAAATTCTGTTGGGCAAAATTCCCAGGAAAGTCGTGAGAATATTTATATTCTTTTCCATAACCGATTTGTTTCATCAGTTTGGTCGGAGCATTGCGTAGATGTAGCGGAACTGGCAAATGTGCTGTATTTTTTGCCGCTTCCATAGCATCCGCAATAGCCAGATAACTGGCATTACTTTTCGGTGAAGTAGCGAGATAAATGGCTACTTGTGATAAAATTATTCTACACTCCGGGTATCCGATTACATTCACGGCTTGCATACATGCATTTGCCATAATCATCGCAGTTGGATTTGCGTTTCCAATATCTTCGGATGCCATGATGAGCATTCTTCTGGCAATAAAAGACGGATCTTCTCCGGCCACGATCATTCTTGCCATCCAATATACAGCCGCATTTGGATCGCTGCCGCGTAAAGATTTTATGAAGGCGGAAATAATATCATAATGCTGTTCCCCGGATTTATCGTAACGGGCAATATTTTGCTGCGCCACTTCTGTGACCCATTCATCGGTAATTTCCATTTCTTCCACATCACCTTTTCCAAGAACTACCAGTTCCAAAAGATTCAGCAGTTTTCTACCGTCTCCGCCGGAAAGTCTTAGTAAGGCATCATATGAGGTAAATGTAATTTTCTTCTTTTTCAGCCATTCATCTTTTGTTAAAGCACGATCAATCAAAGCTTTCAGTTCATCTTCTCCAAAAGCTTCAAGAATATAAACCTGGCAGCGGGAAAGTAAAGCTGAATTAATTTCAAAAGACGGATTTTCGGTAGTTGCACCGATGAGTGTTACCTGCCCTTTTTCAACAGCGCCTAGCAGTGCATCCTGCTGATTTTTATTGTAACGATGAATTTCATCAATAAAAAGAATAGGAGGGAAAAGGCCGGACGGTCTGGCCAGAACTTCTCTTAATTCTTTTACACCAGAATTAATCGCGCTGAGATTATAAAATTGTCTTTTTGTAGCGTCTGCAAGCATGAGGGCAAGCGTCGTTTTTCCAACACCCGGAGGTCCCCACAAAATCATGGATGGAATTGTATTCTGTAAAATTGCTCTCCGCAGAGATCCGTTTTTGCCCAGTAATTTTTCTTGTCCGATATAATCATCCAGTATGCGTGGTCTCAATCTTTCAGCAAGCGGTGTGGCAATCGGTGATATCATATTAAGGTTGAAGTTTTTTAGTTTGTTGTTGTATGAAGATAACAAATCTTGTTAATGAAGCATTCAATAAATTAAAATGTGTGTTTTAATTTATTGGTAATCAAATTTTTGTGTTTTTGATTAGGTATAAAAACGAAAAAAGCGTAACAACCGTTACGCTTTTCCCAAACAGAATTTAATATTTTAAGATCAGAAAGTAAGGCGATCCAATGTCATTTGTTTTTTAAGATTTCCCAACGCACCAAAAACCAGGTTATAAACAGACTGGATATTGATTTTCATCAAATCTGCAATTTCATGGTTATTCAGGTTCATGTAAAATTTCAAAAATATAGCTTCACGCTGACGACGTGGAAGTCCGTTGATCGCTACATTTAAGTGTTGGTTTGTTGAATCAAATTCCTCCTCAGAAATCATATGGTTTTCGTGAGACGGTGTGTGAATATGCCAGTATTCTACCGGAATATCTTCGTTGCTCGTATGCTTTTGCTGAGCGTTCAAATGGCGTACCAATTTTCTCTTGATAGACGCCATAAGATAAAACCGAACAGAAGTGGTGTCACCCAATGTTGTCCGGTTTTTCCATAATTCCACAAATAAATCGTGAATGCAATCTTTAATCAGTGGCTTATCAATCGTAAACTGTGAGCAGTACTGATAAAGGATATGAACGTACGAGCGATAAAGGCAGGCATAAGCGTTCTCGTCTCCTTTTCTGAACTGGTCCCAAAAACAAAGTTCTTCTTCTTGTTTGTAGCGTAAGTGAGCCATTGTAAGGTTAGGAATTTAATTGGGGTTAGGAATATTTAATAAGGGTCATTTTTACACTTGTAAATATATTTATAAAAAAACGTATTAAAAAAATATTTTCCAGAAAAAATTACATCCGATAGGTTAATCTTTCTATAATCATCCAATAAGTAACCTATTGTATAGATAAAGGTACAAATTCAAACTTTTCGCCATCAAAAAGTCCGCGGTCACTTAGTTTAATATAAGGAATTACTAATAAAGCCATAAAAGATAAAGTCATGTACGGTGACATCAAAGTTGATTTCAACCTCGTTTTTACAAATTGATCGAGTTGCGTGTAAGAAGCTGCCACTTCATATCCATCCACATCCGACATTAGTCCGGCTATCGGTAAAGCCAGCATATGTTTTTCTCCAAAACCAACTGCTGAAACGCCGCCTTTTGCTTCAACCAATAGATTGACTGCTTCACAAATACTTTGATCATCACAGCCAACTACAATAATGTTGTGAGAATCATGTGCAACCGTTGAGGCAATGGCTCCTTCCTTAATTCCAAAGTTTTTAATAAATGCAACAGCAGGTGCAGTATTCTGATAACGATTCACAACGGCGATTTTCAGAATATCGTTTTCAATGTCCGATAGAATAAATTCGCCGCCGGTTTTATAATTTTTAATTAATAACTGTGTTATCAATTGTCCTTCCAGTGCTTCTATCACCCGGATTTTATCACCGTCCGCAAATGAAACCGGAACTGCAAAATCAGCAGCTTCTTTAACAGTACAGTTGAATTGATTAATATGACTACTGCGCAGATCAGGAAGTAAAGATTTCCCATTTTCCGCAACCAGTTCTCCGTCCAGATAGGTTTGAAGGATATTAAAATCATTCATATTATCAATGATGATAAAATCCGCAGTGTCCTGTACACGAAGTAATCCGACAGGCAAATTATAATGAAGCACCGGATTAAGGCATGCGGCAGAAAGTATACTCCAAATGTCGTGACCGAGCGCCAACGCGCGTTTTACCAATACATTGATATGTCCTTCTACCAGATTGTCAGGATGTTTGTCGTCCGAACAAAACATGATTTTTTCCGGGAATTCTGCCAGTAACGGAATCAGTGCGTCAAAATTCCTCGCAGCACTTCCTTCCCGGATCAGGATTTTTACACCGTAACCAATTTTCTCTTTTGCTTCGTCATAGGTAAAACATTCGTGATCGGTTGTCATGCCGACTTCTGCATATTTTTTTGCTGCTTCACCACGAAGTCCTGGCGCGTGTCCATCAATCGGTTTATTGAAATGTTTCGCCCAGTTAATTTTGGAAATCATATCGGGATCACCGTTTAAAACGCCTGGGAAATTCATAACCTCTGCCAGATAACCGATATCCTCACTCGATAGTAATTTTTTGACATCTTCGGGATCAACAATGGCGCCTGCGGTTTCAAAAATTGTAGCCGGAACACAGGATGGAGCACCGAAACAAAATTTAAAAGGAACACGTTTTCCATCCTCAATCATATATTTCACACCTTCCACACCCATCACATTAGCAATTTCATGCGGATCTGAAACGGTTGCTACGGTTCCGTGGACAACGGAAAGTTTCGCGAATTGCGATGGTGTCAACATGGAGCTTTCTACATGCACGTGCGCATCAACGAAACCTGGCAGGATATAGGGTAATGATAGATTTTCTTTTCCTATTATATGGATGTTGGAAATGAGTTTGTTTTCAATTGTAATCTCAGTTTCCTGAACTGATTTTTCAAATATGTTGATTAGGTTGGCTTTCATTTGCTGGTTTTAGCTGTTAGGCGTTGGGGATATGCTTTGGGGTACAAGGTAGATATTATATTTAAAAGGGAGGTTTTGGGTGGTTTGGATTACTGAATTTCCATTATGGCTTGTTGAAGCTTTTAATACCGGTCGGACGGCAGAAAAAGCCGTCCGACCGGTGGCTCGAACCGGATCTTTAAAACTTGATATTTTTGAAGATAGACTTTCTCAAACAAGATTTTGGCACCGGCGACCCGTCCGACGGTTTTTTCTTCCGTCGGACGGGGGCGTCTAGACGGGTAACAAAAACTATCAAGCTTCGAAAAAATAAATTAATCTCAAAAGACTACAAATAAACCTCACATAAGCACCGGGCTCACCCGATACCCTTTTAGATACTGCAGCGGACTTTTCCCCGTATGGATTTTAAAGTATTTATTGAAATTAGCGAAGTTGTTGAACCCACTTTCAAAGCAGATTTGTGCGACACTCAGTTTCCCATCAATCAATAACTTACAGGCATGACCAATACGTAGTTCAAGCAAAAACTGAGAATAAGTTTTACGGCTTCGACTTTTGAAATACCGGCAAAAAGAATGCGGACTGACACTGGCAACTTCTGCAATTTCTTCGATAGAAATTTTTCGTTGAAAATTATCCAGTGAATATTTATAAATCTGATTAATCCTGTCGGTATCATACTGATCATATTCTTCCTGATAATGACTGTTGGAAAGCAGTTTGATATCCTTGCTTTGCGCCAGCGTTTCCAGGATTTGCAGCAGAGAAATAACTGGATTTCCCTCTTTTTGATCAAGCAGATTTTGTAATAATGACTTTACAAGATGATTTTCCGGACCTGATAACTTCATTCCATATTTTGCCTTATCCAGCAATTCGTTAATGGATTTATTCTCAGGCAGATTTCGGAAAACCTCTCCAAACAATTCAGCCGAAAAATGTAAAACCGTTGCCTGTGCATATAGCTTGGAATCACCCCTGAAATATTTCTCGTCGCAACGCCAGTAATGCGGCAAATTTGATCCAATTAACAGAAGATCTCCGCTTTGAAAATGCTGGATATTATCGCCTACAAACTGAGTTCCCGAGCCTTGTTCAATATGAACAAGTTCCATTTCAGGATGATAATGCCAGCGGTTGTAGAAATATAAAACAACATCTCTTCTGATGCTGAAAGATTGCTGCAAACCTTTGGGGACTTTTAATAATTGCGGTTTCACAGTTATAATGTCATGATTTGTGAACTTATCACTTACTTTATGCCAAAATTATTGAAAAATATGCTATAATAGTGAAACATGACCTTTTAATATTTCTATTCATTTGTATAAAAATTCAATAGAAAATATTGGTATTTTTATTTTGGCTAACTTGATGTACTATTTAGGCCCTTTTGCAGTATATATTAATGTTGGCTGCTTTTGGTAAACCGGGTAAAAGCTCATTATTTCGTCTGCTTATTGTAGTCTGAAATGTTGCTTTGCAAGAAGTTATTCAAATCACCAATCATGAACTTTATTAATATATATTTTCTCTTGAGAGTACTATGGCGTCCAATCTTTTAAAAATTCACCCCTCTGATAATGTTATTGTAGCGTTGAGGGATTTACCAACCGGGGCAGAGGCAGAATGGAACGGGGTAAGTTATCATCTGCCTTATGGTGTTTCTTCCAAACACAAATTTGTAACGGAAGATATAGAAACCGGTGGGGCAATTATCATGTACGGTGTTTTGGTAGGTCGCGCGAAGCAGCCAATCAAACGTGGTGAACCGATCACAACTTTTAATCTAAAACACGATTCTCAGGATTACAGCACTGCAAATCGTCAACCATATTTATATACCCAGCCAGACGTAAGTCGTTGGGAAGGCCGGACTTTCAAAGGTTATCATCGTGCGGACGGTCGCGTAGGAACATACAATTACTGGTTGGTACTTCCTCTTGTTTTTTGTGAAAACAGGAACGTGCTGATCATGAAAGATGCTTTCGAGCGTGAGCTTGGATATGCACAAACAGACATGTATCGCGGACAGGTTGCAGAATTTTTGAAAGCATATCAGTCCGGTGATATGTCGAAAATGCAGAATCTTGGCGGGTTTTCGGAACCAACAAGAGAACAGCAAACTAAAAATCGCCCTTTCCCAAATGTTGATGGAATTAAATTCCTGACCCATGAAGGCGGCTGCGGTGGGACGCGTACGGATGCAAACACGCTTTGTGCACTTTTTGCAGCTTACGCGGTTCATCCAAATGTTGCAGGAATTACGGTTCTTAGTTTAGGTTGTCAAAATTCGGAGTTGCAGACCTTGGAAGACGAAATCAAAAAACGTGACCCGAATTTTAACAAACCGTTTTACGCTTTTGAACACCAAAAAGGAACGGAATATTCACTGGTTTCCGGTGCTATCAAATCTACTTTTTTAGGTTTGACCGAAATGAATAAACAAACACGTGAAGACGCTCCTTTGTCAAAACTTTCTATTGGTTTGAAATGTGGGGGTTCTGATGGTTTTTCGGGAATTTCAGCAAATCCGGTACTTGGGCACCTTTCTGATATTGTAGTTGGTTTAGGCGGACAAACACTTTTGGCAGAATTTCCTGAACTTAATGGTGTCGAGCAGGAATTACTTAACCGTTGTGTAACAGAAGAAAAAGCGGCGAAGTTTGAAAAATTAATGCGCGAATATGCAGGAAAAGCAGAAGCCGTAGGTTCAGCTTTCGCCTTCAATCCTTCACCAGGAAACATCAAGGATGGTTTAATCACGGATGCGATCAAATCTGCCGGAGCTGCGAAAAAAGGTGGAAACGCTTATATTTCTGATGTTTTAAATTATACAGAAAGAGCAACAGTTCCAGGATTGGCGCTGGTATGTACGCCGGGAAATGACGTGGAAGCGACAACAGGACAAACTGCGGCAGGAGCAAATATCATTTTATTTACAACGGGATTGGGAACACCAACAGGAAATCCAATTTGCCCGGTTGCGAAAGTTGCGACGAACACCATTTTGGCAAATCGTATGCCGGATGTAATTGATTTTGACTGCGGGCCAGTAGTGGACGGATCTCAATCACTGGAAGAAAATGCGGATCATTTGCTGGAATATGTGATCAAAGTGGCGAGCGGTGAGCTTACAAAAGCACAGCAATTGGGCCAGGATGATTTTATTCCATGGAAAAGAGGCGTTTCTCTATAAACAGGAACTTCTAATAGCAATAAGAAATTAACCCCAGGATTTATCCTGGGATGTACCAAAATTAACCCAAGAATCGGGATTTATCCCGGAGTGAAGTTTTAATATTAACCCCAGGATTTATCCTGGGGAGTTTGATTGAGCGACAAACTTCCCGGGATTTCTCCCGAAGCGTGAAGTCATATTCGAGTAAAGTTATTCATCAAAAGTCTTTTCAAACAGACTCTTGATCTTATATTAAATTGTAAAATACATGTTTGATTTAACTGGTAAAGTAGCATTGGTAACCGGCGGCGCAAGCGGAATCGGGTTGGCAATATCCAAAACCTTTGCAAAACAGGGCGCACATGTCCATATTCTTGAACTTAATATTGATCTTGCCAATCAGGTTGCAGCTGATATTAAAAGTGAAGGTGGAAGTGCCGAAGCACATGCCATCGATATTTCAAAACAGGCAGATGTAATAAATGTCATTGATGAAATTGCTGAAAAAGCGACCATCAATATTCTGGTAAACAACGCCGGCATTGCTCACGTTGGCAAAGCCGACAATACTGCCGAGACAGATTTTGACCGTGTGATCAATGTGAATGTTAAAGGCGTTTACAATTGTCTTTTCGCTACGATTCCACATTTGAAAAAAGCAGGCGGCGGGGTGATTTTGAATATGGCATCTATCGCAGCAACAGTCGGTATTCCTGACCGTTTTGCTTATTCTACTGCAAAAGGAGCTGTTTTTTCCATGACTTTATCAGTAGCACGTGATTATCTGGCAGATGGAATCCGTTGCAACAGCGTTTCCCCGGCACGTGTTCATACGCCTTTCGTGGATGGTTTTATTTCAAAAAATTATCCTGGACAGGAAGCTGAAATGTTTGAAAAATTGTCAAAAACCCAACCAATCGGACGTATGGCAAAACCGGCTGAAATCGGAGCATTAGCACTTTACCTATGCTCAGACGAAGCCTCATTCATCACAGGCTGCGATTACCTGATCGACGGAGGATTCGAAAAATTAAATAACTAATTTTTATAGGTTTCACAGAGGACCCCAGAGAAAAAAAGAGGTGCACAGAGTTTTTTATTAAAAAAGTTTTGTAAAAAAATTCTGTGGTTCTCCTTTTAAACTCCCTTTTTCTCTGTGTAACAACAAACCAAGTTAATATGAAACTTTTCCGCTTTGGCGCATACGAACAAGAAAAACCTGGTGTAGAATTAACCAACGGCGAGTTGCTGGATGTTTCTGCTTTTGGTGAAGATTATAACGAGAAATTTTTTGCTACTGACGGACTTAACCGCCTGTCAGACTGGCTGACTACAAATTCTGAATCATCGCCCCGCGTTGAAAAAGGTTTTCGCTTTGGATCTTGTATCGCTCGTCCTTCCAAAATAGTTTGTATTGGAATGAATTATGCAAAACACGCATACGAATCCGGTGCAACCGAGCTTCCAAAAGAACCGATTGTATTTTTTAAATCTACTTCTGCTTTGGTTGGTCCAAATGATCAGGTGATCATTCCACGTAATTCTGTGAAAACGGACTGGGAAGTTGAACTTGCCGTGATTATTGGCAAAAAAACAAGCTATGTTGAAGAAGCAGATGCTTTGAATTATGTAGCCGGATATGCGGTTCACAACGATTATTCAGAACGTGAATTTCAATTAGAGCGTGGCGGACAATGGGTTAAAGGAAAAAGTAACGACACATTTGCCCCGATCGGGCCATACTTTGTACCAGCATCGGAAGTGCCAAATGCTAATGATCTTAATCTTTGGTTATCATTAAATGGTAAAAAAATCCAGGACAGCACTACATCAGATATGATTTTTCATGTGCCGTTTTTGGTAAGTTATCTGAGCCAGTTCATGACTTTGCTTCCGGGTGATGTCATTTCTACAGGAACGCCTGCCGGTGTTGGTTTAGGTATGAAACCGCCATTTTATTTGAAACCAGGTGACGTAGTTGAACTTGGAATTGAAGGTTTAGGCGAACAAAGACAAGAAGCAATTGCCTGGAAAGCGTTATAACTCAGAGTTAAGAAAAGAAGTTTTGATCAAAAACTTCTTTTCTTAACCATCATCAAAATATAAAAAAATGGTAATCGATTCGCATCAGCATTTCTGGATTTTTGACGAGCAACGGGATTCCTGGATCACGCCGGAAATGGAGGAAATACGTAAAAACTTCCTTCCTGCGGATTTGGAGCCAGTTTTGAAAGCAAATGGTGTTGATGGCTGTGTGGCTGTTCAGGCGGATCAGTCTAACCAGGAAACTGAGTTTTTGCTTCAACTGGCAGAATCTAATGATTTCGTAAAAGGAGTTGTAGGCTGGATTGATTTGCGGGCTGATCATTTATATGACCGACTTGAAGTTTGTTCGCAGTTTGAAAAATTGAAAGGTTTCCGTCATGTGGTACAAGGCGAACCGGATGGATTTTTGGAACAACCTGATTTTATTAAAGGTGTAAGACAACTTACTGCTTTTAATTTTACCTATGATATTCTGGTTTATCCGACGCAGCTTGAAGCCAGCTATATTTTTGCAAAACAGCTTCCAAATGTTCGTTTCGTGCTGGACCATATTGCCAAACCCTATATCAAAAAAGGAGAAATTGAAGGCTGGGCGAAGGATATTAGAAAGCTTGCAGAGCTGCCAAATGTATCCTGCAAAGTTTCCGGAATGGTAACAGAAGCGGATTGGTACAACTGGAAAAACGAAGATTTTAATCCCTATCTGGATATCATTTTTGAAGCTTTTGGAGCAAATCGCATTCTTTTTGGATCTGATTGGCCGGTTTGTCTGGTTGCTGCGGAGTATGGAGCGATGAAAGATATTCTTTCGACTTATGTAGCCAAGTTGTCAAAAGACGAACAGAAGAAAATCTGGGGAGATAATGCGGTTAAATTTTATTCTCTCGATTAAAGAAATATAATAGTAATGAAAAGATACTGCCTTGCGCTGGATTTGGTAAATGATGCTGAAATGATCGCTGAATATGAAGCGCTTCACAAAGCGATCCGCCCTGAAATTGCAAAGAGCATTCTGGATTCAGGGATTACTCAGATGGAAATTTTCAGAATAGAAAACCGTCTTTTCATGATTATGGAAACCGAAGATGATTTCAGTTTTGAGAAGAAAAGTGCCATGGATTTGGCCAATCCAAAGGTACAGGAGTGGGAGCAGTTTGTCTGGAAATATCAGCAGGCACTCCCATCAGCAAAGGAAGGCGAAAAATGGATGTTGATGGATCAGATATTCGCCCTTGTTTAAGAGATAGTTGAAAAGAAGCATATTTAGCCTGTTGAAAAGTAACTTTTAAAACTAGCAAACCACCAGCAACTCAGCAAAAGTCAGGGAAAACTTCTTAGAAATAATAAGCACAGATTGCAATTTTTAACCTAATGGTTTTAAATTATGGTTTGACCCGAATCCTTTTACTTAGCTATTTGATAGATTGAAAAAGTTAGTACTGATTATCAGCTTGATATGTTTGTCCATCACTTTATTATCCTCCCAGCCTCGTCGGGCGATCGAGATAAAGGTAATGAGTTTCAATGTTCGCCATGGTCTGGATTTGAACGACGAGTCAAATTTGATGGGGGTTTTGAAAATAATAAAAGAAAACTCGCCTCAGTTAGTTGCCTTACAGGCAGTAGATAGTTTAAAAAATAACGGGAAAGTACAGTTTCAGTTGCGGCAGCTGGCCATTCAAACGGGCATGTATTATGCATATGGCGTGGCTGACAGTACGGAAAGTGGTTCTCAGGGTGTCGGGATTTTATCGAAATGGCCTTTTGAAAAAACACAAAAATTCAAATTGCCTATGACAAAAGGTTCTGACGCAAGGGTTTTGCAATGCGGACTTATTCATCCGGCCAAAAAACTGACATTCCGTTTTTGTAATGCACGTCTGGAATATGCCTCTGTTATGGACAGAGCCATGCAGGCTGCTTTTGTGAATCAGATGTTGCAGGGAAGTATTCAACCCGTTGTGATTGGGATGGACATGGGCGCACGGCCAAATGAACAGCCGTATTTTTCTTTCCGTAAAAAATGGCAGGATGCAGCGCGTGGATCGCAAATGGAAACCTGGAATGAAGGACTTCCCGGCGACCGGATGGATTATATTTTTGTATTAATGAATAATAAGGTAAGAGTGAAAAAATATAAGGTGATCAAAAATCATCCCGAAGTTTCGGATCATTACCCAATAATGGCAACCATTGAATTTTGGTAAACACATGGATTATTCTCATTTGAAAATCGGGCTTTTTATTCCCTGTTACGTCGATCAGTTTTACCCGCAGGTCGGTATTGCGACTTTGGAATTGCTTGAAAAATTAGGTTGCACAGTTGGTTTTCCAACAAATCAAACCTGCTGCGGTCAACCTATGGCGAACTCCGGATTTGAGCATTTGACAAAAGACTGCAACAGTTTGTTTTATGATTCGTTCGCTGCTTTTGATTATGTCGTTGCTCCTTCGGGAAGCTGCGTGCTGCATATCAAAGAGCATCTGAAGGTTGAAAACCGGGAAAATGACTCGAAAATTTTGCGTAAAAAAGTATATGAACTGGTCGAGTTTATTACTGATGTTTTAAAAATCGATAAAATTGAAGCCGATTTTCCGCATCGCGTAGGATTACACCAGGGGTGTCACGGACAGCGTGGTTTGCATCTTTCACAAATGTCTGAGCTGAATGCGTCGCCTTATAACAAACCGGAAACTTTATTAAGAAAAGTGCAGGGACTGGAACTGGTTGATCTTGACAGAAAAGATGAATGCTGCGGTTTTGGCGGTACTTTTTGTGTGAGTGAAGAAGCAGTTTCTGTGAAAATGGGTAAGGATAGAGTTTCTGATCATATTCGTCACCATGCTGAATATATCACCGGATCTGACATGAGTTGTCTGCTGCACCTCGAAGGGATTTTGAAAAGAAGAAATTCTCCGGTTCAGGTAAAACACATAGCCGAGATTTTGAATAGTACTATAAAAAAACAAATACCGGTACCCAATCATTGAGCACCGGCATTTTACAAAGTTTTACGGAAATCAGAATCTGAGAAGAGCTTGTCGTTTAGTTGATTGAAGAAACGACGCGGCTCGTTTTAGTCAAGATATCAAACGTTTGTGAAGCCTTCTCTTTTCCGTCCGTAACTTCGAATGTATAAGTTCCATCCAAAAGTGTCGAAAGGTCGAAATATTTCACATAAGTTGATTCAGGACGGTGGCTTTCTGAAAAAAGAACATTTTTATCAGTATCAAGAATGCGAACATTTACAAGATTTGATACCGGATTTATATAAGCTACTCTGAATTGCATTGGTTTAACTTGCTGAACTGTCAGTTTGTTTGAAGCTGATTCAGTTTTATCAGAAGTTGCGATGGCGGTTTGTGCATTAGCAGTAAATGCTGAACCTGATATAAGCATACCAATCAAGGCAGCTGAAAAGAGCGTGTTTTTGGTTTTCATAAGGAGTGAAAATTAAATTGTGTCTAAAAAAAGTTAAATAAAACTTTGATCAGACTCTGTTGCCCCGATCAAAAAACTTTGTAATTCAAAAGTATAACATATTGCAATACAATAAAATAGCTTTTTTATGATTTTGTAAAAGTTGTTTATTAAATAATTTGCAAACTTGAAATAATACAACGAATGTGAAAAGTACAATTGTTATTCTTTAGAAAATACTATTATCTAATTGTTAAGAAAACCATGTCAAAAGCTGTAATTGAACATGCCGACGCGGCGGAGACCTTTAATAAGGATGAATCGTATGTCGATTGGCATGACGAAACCCTTTGGTTTGTCCGGACAAAACGTGATAAATCTTCGAAATTATTGCCTGAATGGGAGAATTTGCGTGAAACCGCTTCCCAGATAAAGAATTATGTACTTTCTCATATGGACGATTTGCTCGAAGCATTTGAAAAAAATGCAAAAGCCAATGGAGTCCATGTACATTGGGCGGCTGATGCGGCTGAGCATAACGAGATTGTTCTTGGAATTCTGAAACAACATAAGGTTGACAGAATGATAAAAAGCAAATCCATGCTTACCGAGGAATGTCACATGAATGAATTCCTGACCAAAAATGGAATCGAAGTTATTGATACCGATTTGGGTGAAAGAATTGTGCAGCTTCGTCAGGAGCCGCCGAGTCATATCGTTTTGCCTGCTATACATTTAAAGAAAAAAGATATTGGTGATCTTTTCCATGAACATTTGGGAACGGATGCCGGAGCAACGGATCCACAATATCTTACCGAAGCAGCCAGACAGCATTTGCGTGACAAATTCCTTACACGTAAAGCTGCGCTAACCGGAGTGAATTTCGCAGTTGCGGAAACGGGAGCATTTGTAGTTTGTACCAATGAAGGAAATGCAGATATGGGCGCGCATTTGGCCGATGTTCATATTGCCTGTATGGGTTTTGAAAAACTTATTCCTTTGCAGGCGCATCTGGGTGTTTTCCTCAGACTTTTGGCTAGAAGTGCTACCGGACAGCCAGTGACCACATATAGCAGTCATTTTAAAAAACCGAGAGAAGGCCAGGAAATGCATTTGGTGATTGTGGATAATGGAAGAAGCGTTCAGCTTGGCCGTGCCGATTTCCGGAATTCCCTGAAATGTATTCGTTGCGGGGCTTGTATGAATACTTGTCCGGTTTATAGAAGAAGTGGCGGTCATAGTTATCATAATGCAGTGGCTGGTCCGATCGGCTCCATTCTGGCACCGAATCTGGATATGACCAAAAATGCGGATCTTCCCTTTGCTAGTACATTATGTGGAAGTTGTTCAAATGTCTGTCCAGTTAAAATTGACATTCATGACCAGCTTTATAAATGGAGACAGGTTTTGGTTCAGGGAGGCCATGTTCCGCAGGCAAAAGAAATTGGCGTGAAGGCGATGTCTATGGTTTTGTCTCAACCAAGATTTTATCAATGGTCGGGCAGGTTGGGGCGTTCGGTCATGCGGACTTTGCCTTTTATGGTAAATAATTCTTTGAACCCCTGGTTTAAACAAAGAGAAATGCCGGAGCCGCCGAAAGAAAGTTTCAGAGATTGGTATGTACGGAACCGCGAATAATTTAAGCATTATAAGATTATGAGCTCACGTGAAAAAATTCTTCAGCAGATTAAGCTGAACAAACCTTCGGGATCTGTACTTCCGCTCAATTATACCTTTGAAAGCGGTTATGAAAATACGGAAGCAAAGTTTAAAGAAATATTAGAAGCTATTTACACAGAAGTGATTGTGGTGAATTCGCTTGCTGATTTGAAAACAAAAGTTGACGAAATGTACGCTGGCGTTGTCAATAAGGCTACAACTATTCCTGAACTTGCAGATTGGGCTGATTTTAGCTTGCAAATGTCTGATCCGCATGAACTGGAAATGATTGAAGTTGCGATTTTACAGGCTGAATTTGGCGTGGCGGAAAACGGGGCGGTCTGGATTTCTGATAATCATTTACAGCATCGTGCTTTACCTTTCATTACACAAAATCTTGCTTTTGTAATTCCAAGAAATGCACTCGTGAATAACATGCACGACGCATACAAAAGATTAACCGATACGACAGGCTGGGGATGTTTCATAGCCGGTCCTTCCAAAACTGCCGACATTGAGCAATCTTTAGTGATAGGTGCGCACGGAGCAAGAAGTATGGTTATCTTTTTAGTGGAGAATTAGTTATCAATTATATCAAGGATAGTTTTCAAGTTAGTCTGTAAAAAAGTTCGTCTCCCGCTTACTTTCTTATATTTTTGCAGATATTACCAGTTGCATTTTGACGTTGGCTGCGTAATTCTGCCAATAATAAACTTTGAAAAGTATGCCAAAAATAATTGTTGCGATTGACGGCTATTCAAGCTGCGGAAAAAGCACGACCGCCAAGCAAGTTGCAAAGCAGCTGAACTACGCCTACATAGACACGGGAGCGATGTACCGTGCCGTAACATTGTTTTTTATCCAGAATCACATTTCTGTTTCAAATCCAAAAGAAGTACAAAAAGCGCTAAGCGATATTCATATCACTTTTCGCAGACATAAGGTTAAAGGGACAAACGATACTTATCTTAACGGATTAAATGTTGAAGATGAAATTCGGAAAATGTATGTTTCCGAGCAGGTAAGCACCGTTAGTGCCGTTGCGGAAGTGCGCCATGCTTTGGTTGCACAACAACAGCGCATGGGTAAAACCAGAGGAATTGTTATGGACGGCCGAGATATCGGAACAGTTGTTTTTCCACAAGCTGAACTGAAAATATTCATGACAGCCGATCCGATGATCCGTGCCCAGCGGCGCCAGACTGAATTGCTTGAAAAAGGTGAATTGGTCGGTTTGCAGGAAATTGCTGAAAACCTGAAAATGCGTGATCACATCGATACAACGCGTACGGAAAGCCCGCTTCGTCAGGCAGAAGATGCGGTTTTTATTGACAATTCATTAATGACACTGGACGAACAGGTTGAAATGGTTGTTCGCCTTGCGGATGAACAAATAGGTTTGGTACTTCGTGGTCGTGAAACAAAGTAAACTTCATGACAGAAAATCTTGATTCGTTTTATGATTATTTAATTGTAGGACAAGGAATTGCAGGTACCTCACTTGCCTGGCATCTGCATAATTCCGGGAAAAAAATATTGCTGGTCAATGATTCCTCATTGCCATCTTCTTCAAAAGTTGCTGCCGGGATTTTTAATCCGCTTACAGGAAAAAAGCTGGTGAAAACCTGGCTTGCGGATGATATTTTTCCTTATGCTCAAAAATTTTATTCCGGACTGCAAGAAAAGCTGAACAGTAAAATTCTTCACCAGGCTTCCATTTTCAGGCCTTTTCGATCTATTGAAGAGCAAAATTCGTATTTATCCCGTACATCAGATCCCGGGATTTCTCCTTATATAAAAGATCCCAAACTGGAAGTGATACCTGATCATGTTCATACACCGTATGGCGGAATGGAGGTAATTCAGTCGGGATGGGTAGATTTGCCTGTTTTACTGAATGGCAGTAAAAAATATTTTTCGGAAAATAATCAGTATCTGGAATCTGCTTTTTCGGCAGACGATTTAATTTTTTCCGAAGAACATGTCATTTGGAAAAATATTACGTTTGATAAAGTAATTCTTTGCCAGGGTTATTTTGCCAATGACAATAAATATTTCAGCTGGCTACCATTCACACCGGTTAAAGGTGAGATTCTTGAAGTTGATATTGAAAAATTATCGGGCAGTCAGATAGTAAATCAGGGTATTTTTATTCTTCCGGTTTCTGGTTCGACTTGTAGGGTAGGAGCGACTTATTCCTGGGATAACCTGAATTGGAATGTTACTGAAAATGCCAGGCTGGAACTGGAAGAAAAATTCAAACCAATAGTAAAAGTACCATATAAAATCACAGGACAATCTGCCGGAATCAGGCCTTCTTCACACGACAGGAGACCCATGTTAGGCATTCATCCTGATCAGCCAAGGCTTGGAATATTCAACGGATTGGGTACTAAGGGTGTCACATTAGCGCCGTTTTTTGCGAATCAGTTTTCAGAATATCTTGTGCAGCATAAAGAATTGAGTGAGGCAGTGAATATTAAGAGGTATTTTTCGTTATATTTCCGTTGAAGTAAGCAGGAGAAAAATGAGCATAAAATTTATACACAAGCTAGCTATATCGGGTTCTATTTTCGCGCTGCTTTTGGTAAGCGTTGGAAGTATTGCACAACGTTATCCCTCCCAGGAAGTATTCGGGAAAAACCGCGTGCAGAACAAAACCTTTACCTGGAAGATTTTCCGGACTACCAATTTTGAAATTTATCACTATCAGGGTGGTACAGCATTAGCCAAGCTTACGGCGCAATATGCTGAAAATGAATTTGATAGAATTACAGATGTTTTAGGCTGGACGCCTTATACCCGCGTAAAGATTTTCCTTTACAATTCTCCTCAGGAACTTGAACAAAGTAACATGGGATTGTCAAAAATTGACAACCTCGACGAGCGGAAACTTGATCTGGGACAATCTCGTGTTGAGGTTGCCTACACGGGTGATCAGATAGGGTTTAAGAAAAAACTGGTAAAAGATATCAGTCTTCTTTTTGTTTACGACATGCTTTATGGCGGAAATATGAAAGAAGCGCTTCAAAGTTCATTACTTCTTACACTCCCTGAATGGTTTATGACTGGTGCTTCTGCCTACATTTCAGAAGGCTGGTCTCCGGAGCTGAATGATTACATGCGTGATTTTTTGAAAAATCGTAATGTTAAAAAACCAACATTGCTTACAGGAAATGACGCAACGCTGATCGGGCATTCAATCTGGAATTATATTGCTGAAAAATACGGTCGTGATAAAATTTCGGATATCCTCAATCTTACCCGTATCATTCGTACAGAGCAAACCAGTATTACAAGCACATTGGGAGTGCCGTCTTACAATCGTTTTCTTAGAGACTGGCGCGCTTATTATTTGAATATCAACAAAAAAGCGGAACAATATTACACCGATCCGGCTCCGGTTTGGAAATATAAATTGAATGAATTGACTGCCAATGACGCTAATGCGGTAATCAAACTTTCTCCTGATAAAAAATGGACAGCCGTAAGTGAAATGAAAAATGGCCGTTACCGGGTGTATTTATTTGATAGTGAATCAGGTTCTAAAAAATTAATTCGTCAGGGAAAACTTGATATAATCGGAGGCAGACTGAAAACGCAGCCGCCACTTTTAGGCTGGTCAAGAAATAATACGCTGTCTATTCTGGCTTCGGAAAACGGGCATCAGAATTTTTATCAATATGAAAATCTCGATACCAAAAAGATAAGAATAAAACTGAGACGAGTTCTTCGGAGTTTGGATCAGGTAAGCGATATGGATGTTTCCAATGACGGAACAATGCTCGCGGTTAGTGCTGACAAAAACGGACAAAACGATTTATTCCTGGTAAGTGTTTCCCGGACTTCAATCACCGGTCTTACCAATGATTTATATGATGATGTTTCACCAAGATTCGTTCAGGGATCATCAAGAAAAGTAGTATTTGCTTCAAATCGTCCAACCGATTCTCTTGGGACTGATAAAGGAAACTTTAAAACGATGTCTTCCGGATTGTCACTTTTTGAACACGACGGAACGCCAAGAGCAGAAGTTATAACCAGGTTGACACCGCTGGATCCAAAAGTAAAAGTTGCGCCAATTTATGCGGATGATAATGACGTTTATTATCTGTCGAATGTCAAAGGCGTAAATAATGTGTTTAAATATAATAAAGCGTCTAATGCAAGTTCGCAATTGACGAATTATATCTATAACATCAGAAATGCAGATATTTCATTAAAATCGGGCGGAGCTATTGCTTATACATATCTGAATGACGGTTATTACACAGCTGCATTTAAAAATGGATTTGATTCAAACGCTTCTCTTCAGACGCCTTCTCTTATCAAAGGAGACGTTATTGGTGGAAGTGAAACAAAACCTGCTGTTGCTGCAGCGGCCGTCAAAACGGATTCTGTTGCTACTCCTGCCAAATCGGAACCATCCAAACTGGCTTTGAAAGACGGAGAAGTGGATACGGATAATTACGAATTTGATGAGGAAATCCTGAAAACATTTGAATCACGTCAAAAAAGAGGAACATTCCCGACAACTCCGGCGCTGACAAGAACAAAAGCTACACGTGAGAATATTGCTATAAAAGGTCCTTACAATTACAAAGGATTGTTTATTACCAATGATGCAAGTTCTGACTGGCGAATAGATCCGGTTCGTGGTTTTGGCTACGCGCAAACGATTTCAATGAATGATCTGCTGGAAAATCATGTGATTAAAGCAGGTGTGTTTATTTCTTCAAATTTCCGGAACAGCAATCTTTTTGCAGAATACAACTACAATGCACACCGGATTGACTTCGGTGTAAGAATCGACAGACAAGCTTTGTATATTGATTCAGAAGTTGCGCCGCAGAAATATCGTTTCAATAAAGTAACGCTTTCGGCTTCATATCCATTCTCGACAACGAGCCGTTTTACACTTGCACCGATGTTTGCATCGACAAGAAATATTGATTTGATCCTGACAAATCCTGATTTGAAATCAACTTACGGAGCACTCCGCATGGAATATGTATTTGACAATACACGCACCAACGGAATCAACATGATACAGGGAACCCGTTTCAAAGTTCGTTATGACAATTACCTGGGTTTATCAAACAGCAATGAAAGTTTTGACCGCGTAAGTCTTGATTTCAGACATTATCAAAAAATCCATCGTGATCTCATTCTTGCGGTCAGAGTGGCTGCAAGTCATTCAGGAGGAAAAGCTGCCAAACAAAGTGTTTTGGGCGGTATGGAAAACTGGATAGGAAACAAAAAAGATTCCCGTACCACAGGTGTTAATGCATTGGATTTCACAAAAGATAACCGGGATATTTTCTTCACAGATTTCGCCACCAATTTGAGAGGATTTAATCTGAACCGTTTGTCTGGAACAAGTTATATGCTCGCCAATGCTGAATTGAGAATTCCTTTGATTAAGTATTTATATCGTGGTGCGATCACTTCAAGCACGCTTAGAAATTTCCAGATTGTAGGTTTTGGTGACATTGGTACAGCCTGGACTGGCAAAGGCCCATTCAGCGAAAAGAACAGTTTGAATACCGAAATTATCGGAAGTGTTGAAGATCCATTCAAAGCTACGGTTACCAATTATCGTAATCCTTATCTGATGGGTTATGGTATCGGAGCCCGCACGACGGTTTTCGGTATTTATGTGAAATTTGATTATGCCTGGGGCGTAGATAATGGCTCAACAAACAAAGCAATTCCTTATGTTACGTTGGGATATGATTTTTAAAAATTGTGAAGTAAATTATATAATTTGAAAGAAATCGAAATGGCAGGAGATTGATTCTCGTGCCATTTTTTTATAAAAACCCAACTTTTATTTAGTATCAAAAATGATGACAAATTTCCGAAACGGTATTTTATCCTGCCTTCTGATTATTTCTTTTCTTATTAATTGTCAAAATGTTTTTGCTCAAAGAGAAGTTTTATATGAGCAATATCTGCAAAATCCAATGGCGATAAATCCTGCTTTTACGGGCGTAAGAGAGACATTTAATATGACGGCCATGTTTCGAAGAAAGTGGTTTACAATTCCTAATTCGCCTTCAAGCCAGACTTTTGCTGGCGATGGTACTATTTCAAATGGAAAATTCGGAATCGGTTTTCAGGCGCTGAATGACCAGACCAGTTACTTCACAACAACGGCATTTTCGGCATCTTTTGCATATCGCCTGGGCATAAATGACAATTGGAAACTAGCACTCGGTGGACAGGGTGGCATAAATGTTTTACCGGTTTTTGATACACAATCTTCACTTAGCAGTACAAACCGCGCTTTGGGCAGTTTTGGATTAGGCGCCTGGCTGCATTCGGATGATTTTTTTATCGGTGTATCAAAACCTGAAATCTTATCTCAGAAATTTGGCCAGCAGCAGATTTCATCCTATTACCGAAGGCCGCTTTATATCATGTTAGGAGGAAGTTATGATCTGGCGGAAGATGTCAAACTTTTGCCGAATCTTTTATTTGTTCAGGAAAAGGATTACAAATTGAGAGTAGATTTCGGCGGAAGATTCTGGTTTAATGAAAAAGTCGGCATTGGTGCCACTTATCATCTGGGAGGAGCATCCATGTTGGTAGGGCAGCATATTAATTATTTACAATTATCAGCCGAAGCGCAGCTGGGAAAAAATGTGAGGCTGGGATATTTTTATAGTACCCGCCAAATTGAACAAATCTATTCGGTTAGTAACGGACCGAAAGGAATTCATGAGTTAATGCTGAAGTTTGTTCCTAACCCGAATGGCTTCCAGAAGTATTGAAGTAAACTTAAGGTGAATATCTCTGAACATGTTTAGTAAAAAGGAGATTTTTTGCGTTTTGTTTACATAAGTCTCGTAACTTTGTGCGGTAAATGAAATAATCACATTTGTGATGGATAAATACACATATATAGCAAATTCCGACGCCGCTTACATAGAGGAATTATACAATTCCTATAAGCAAGATTCAACCTCCGTAGACGAAGGTTGGCAAAAGTTTTTTGAAGGGTTCGATTTCTATCAGAAGTTCCCTGCTAACGGCAATGGACATGCCAATGGCGCCACCAATGGAAAAGCAGTAGCAGCGCCTGCAAAGGTTGATGCAACTCAGATCCGAAAGGAAATGGAGGTGGTTCATTTGATCCGTGGTTATCGTTCAAGAGGTCATTTATTGGCCACTACTAACCCGATACAAAAGAGAAAAGACCGCAAACCACAACTGGAACTGAGTGATTTTAGTCTTGGTCCTGAGGATCTTGATTCAGTTTTTGAAGCAGGAACCGAAGTTTTTGGACGTCCTGCAACCCTGCGTGAAATTGTCGATTCTCTTAAAACGATTTATTCAGGAAATATCGGATTTGAGTATCTCTATATTCGTGACCGCGAACAAAAAAACTGGTTGCGTAAGAAAATTGAAAAGGAAGCATTAAATATGACTTTTTCAATTGATGAGAAAAAACATATTCTTTCGAAATTGAATGAGGCGGTAGTTTTTGAAAACTTCCTTCACACAAAATATCTTGGTCAGAAACGTTTTTCACTGGAAGGTGGAGAAACAACGATTCCTGCTCTCGACGCGATGATCAATAAAGCGGCAGAAATGGGCGTGGTTGAAGTGATGATCGGTATGGCGCACAGAGGTCGTTTGAACGTACTTGCCAATGTAATGCAGAAAACCTACGGACAGATCTTCAACGAATTTGAAGGTAATTTGCCTGATCAGGTTTGGGGAGATGGTGACGTGAAATACCACATGGGTTACGCTAGCCAGATCACAGCTGAAAACGGAAATCAGGTTCATTTGAAACTTGCTCCAAACCCGTCACATCTTGAAGCGGTAAATCCGGTAGTTGAAGGATATATCCGTGCAAGGGCTGATGGCATGTACGAATCGGATTATGATCGTGTACTTCCCGTGATTATTCACGGAGATGCTGCGGTTGCCGGTCAGGGAATCGTTTATGAAGTAACTCAGATGTCTGGCCTAAATGGCTATTACACAGGTGGAACAATTCACTTTGTGATTAATAACCAGGTTGGTTTTACAACGGATTTTGTTGATGCACGTACAAGTATTTATTGTACTGACGTTGCCAAAGTTGTTGACGCGCCAGTTCTTCACGTAAATGGTGATGATCCTGAGGCGGTTGTATTCTGTATGCGACTGGCTGTTGAATATCGTCAGAAATTCAATAAGGATATCTTTATTGATATGGTTTGTTATCGTCGTCATGGCCATAATGAGGCAGATGAGCCTAAATTTACACAGCCAACACTTTACAAATCCATAGAAAACCACCAAAATCCTCGCGAAATCTATCAGAAGATTTTAGCGGATCGCGGTGATGTGGATGCACAGCTGGCTGCTAATATGGATAAGGAATTCAAGACATTGCTTCAGGAACGTCTTGATATGGTAAAACAAAAAGCGTTGCCATATGTTTTGCCAAAACTTGAACAGGAATGGCATAGTTTGAGAAAATCAACGCCTACCGATTTTGAGAAATCGCCTGAAACGGGTGTGTCTCTTGAAGTGCTTGAAAAAGTAGGAAAAGCGATAATCAATACGCCGGAAGGTTTCCAGCGTCTGAAACAAATCGATAAACTTCTTAAGGATCGTGAACAAATGATTTTTGAGAAGAAGGAAGTAAACTGGGCTACGGCTGAGTTGCTTGCTTATGGATCGATTTTAACAGAAGGAAATATTGTTCGTTTAAGCGGTCAGGATGTTCAGCGTGGTACATTCTCTCACCGTCATGCCGTTTTGCATGATGTTGAAACGAATGATTCTTACAGCAATCTTGAACATATTCAGGAAGACCAGGGTCCTTTCATGATCTATAACTCGTTGCTTTCTGAGTACGCAGTTTTAGGTTTTGAGTTTGGCTACTCGATGGCAAATCCTAACGCACTTGTGATCTGGGAAGCTCAGTTTGGTGACTTTGCTAACGGTGCGCAGGTCATTATTGATCAGTTTGTTTCTTCAAGTGAAACAAAATGGGATCGCTGGACTGGCCTTGTGATGCTTCTTCCTCACGGATATGAAGGTCAGGGACCAGAACATTCGAATGCACGTCCTGAACGTTATCTGCAATTGGCAGCTGACTATAACATTATTGTTGCGAACGTTACCACACCGGCTAACTTCTTCCACATGATGCGCCGTCAGTTGAAATTCCCGTTCCGTAAACCTTTGATCGTGATGTCACCAAAGTCGATGCTGAGACATCCGCTTTGTGTTTCTCCGCTTGAAGATCTTACAAAAGGATCATTCCAGGAAACGATCGGTGATACTTTTGTTGATCCTAAAAAGGTAACAAAAGTATTATTGTGTACAGGGAAATTGTACTACGAATTGTACGAGAGACAACAAAAAGACAAACGTGATGATGTTGCTATTATCCGTTTGGAACAAA